>NZ_JBKFGJ010000011.1:0-441089 GCF_051233465.1 Neobacillus solisequens
GTGTGGCCGATCACCCTCTCAGGTCGGCTACGCATCGTCGCCTTGGTGAGCCGTTACCTCACCAACTAGCTAATGCGCCGCGGGCCCATCTGTAAGTGTCAGCCGAAACCGACTTTCAATTTACCAACATGTGTTGGTAAGAGTTATCCGGTATTAGCACCGGTTTCCCGGTGTTATCCCAGTCTTACAGGCAGGTTGCCCACGTGTTACTCACCCGTCCGCCGCTAATCAACAGGAGCAAGCTCCTATTGATTCGCTCGACTTGCATGTATTAGGCACGCCGCCAGCGTTCGTCCTGAGCCAGGATCAAACTCTCCAAAAAGAGTGATTAGCTCATAAAATAAAACGTTGGCTTCATTTCGCTAGAAATGAATATTATTGTTTGTTGACGTTCTTGTTTGTTTAGTTTTCAAAGATCAATTGTTACCGCTTCTCAAAAGCGACTTTATTAATATAACATAAGGTATTTTCTCTGTCAACACCTTTTTTAAACCGTCACTTACGAACATTTAATGCTTTGTTTCGCAGCGACGGTTATAAATATAACAAGGATTAATAAAAAGGTCAATAGTTTTTTAAGATATTCTTTTATAAACCCGATAGCATCTATGAAAGATACCCTGTCCCTTTGTCTCTACATTCACTACTTCAATTAAATGTTTTTCAATTAAATACTCTAAAAGTATGGGCATATCAACAGAATATAAAGTAAGTTCTGTTTCCGACATAATCTCATTGAACTGCCAATATTCCTTGTCTTGAAGGATTTCTAATAAATGTGCGGAACCAATTTTCGTTCTTGAATAGATCATAAATTCACTGGCAAGGAATAAAAGTTCTAATCTTTTCTCTAAAGTTTCCTCACTGTTCACTAATTCTTCGTACAATTTATAAATTTCTGGTTCAATAAGTTTAACCTGCTGCCAAACTGTCAATTCCGGATGAAGACCATTGTCGATCACCGCAAGCCTTGCCAGATGATGGAGAGAATGAACCACGTGATTATAAGCATCCAAATATTGCTTTTGTTCAAATAATGCTTTTCCGTCTGTATATCTGCGAATTAGTTTTGCAAATTCGAGTCCCATTTTAATTTTCCGACCGTTAAATGGAAACTCTCTTAATTCTGTTTTCAAATGAGCAATATATTCATTCCGGTCAAAAATTATTTTTGCTTGGTGAAGCCACTCAAAAATTTTTCGGTTAGAACCAAATAAAATCCATTCCTGCAATTGGGCTTCTGTAACAATATGCATGGCTGCTTTTTTATTATCATATGAATAGTGTTTTATAAATACCGGCTGGTCTGCTTCCTTTACAATCACAAATAATACAACATCAAAAGAATCTGTAGTTTGATCTGTGTTTTGTTTTTTTTCAACCAATAAAATACCTAATGTATTTAATTGACTTGCCCTCTCTTGATATATAGGCCGAAGAATGTCTTCCATTCTCTTCCCTCCAATTTTCTCGATAGCAATAAAGTTCGACAGTAATGATAAATCTCCTTCTATATTTTGAGACAAAATTCGACATTCTTCCATTCCTCTTTTTTCTCAATTACGTAAAATTATGGTATAGTTGCTCTAGGAGGGAGTTTCATGGTGAAATATTCAAGTAAAATAAATAAAATTAGAACTTTTGCACTAACACTTATTTTCGTCGGTTTTATTGTGATGTATGGAGGAATTTACTTCCGGACTTCTCCGCTTATTATGACCATTTTTATGATTTTAGGTCTACTTTTTATTATAGCGAGTACTGTAGTTTATTTTTGGATTGGAATGTTATCGACGCGAACAGTCCAAGTAAAATGTCCAGGTTGTGGAAAAACAACTAAAATGCTTGGAAAAGTGGACATGTGTATGTATTGTAATGAACCGTTAACTCTAGATCCGAATCTTGAAGGTAAATTGTTCGATGAATCTTATAATAAAAAAATAAAAAAATAAAAAAAGATGGCTAAGCTTCTTGTAAGTACCAGAAGCAATTGCCATCTTTTTCATACAACCAAAGGGCTGATTTCTTCCTGAACTCAGCCTTTATCATTAATGAACCTGTTCTTTGTTTTCACAGTCCGGGCATGTACCATAGATTTCCATGCGATGGTTTGCGACTTTAAAACCAGTAACGTGTGTCGCCAGTTGTTCAACTTCATCCAAACCTGGATAATGGAAATCAACAATTTTACCACATTCTTCACAAATCACATGATAATGATGGGAGGTGAAGAAATCAAATCGACTTGATGCATCTCCATAAGTAAGCTCTTTAACGAGTCCAACTTCACGAAATACTCGTAAATTATTGTAAACTGTTGCCACACTCATATTCGGGAACTTTCCTTCTAATGCTTTATAAATTTCGTCTGCAGTAGGATGTGACATTGAGTTTATTAAATATTCAAGTATCGCATGACGTTGAGGAGTAATACGAACTCCCGTTTCCTTCAAAGTATCCAACGCTTCTTTTAATTGATTCATCGCCATGCACCTCTTTTCTAAAAAGAATTATTAAATTATAATTGTTATAATTAGTTTACTAGGTAATTTGTACTTTTGTCAATATTGTAATACCACTTACACCTATATTAGCTGTGTAATGTCTTTTCTGCGAATCCCAACTTGGCATTTACATATCTCGCCGTTACAAACAATAAATCAGAAAGCCGATTCAAATATACTAACACTAATGGATTAATCTCATCTCCCAATGCTACCGCACAACGTTCGGCCCTGCGAGTGATAGTTCGTGCTACATGAAACGCTGCTCCTGCAGGATGACCTCCCGGGAGGATAAAATTCTTTAATGGTTCTAGTGCTGCATCCCATTCATCAATATATTTTTCCATTTCCTCTATACCTTCTGACGCAAGTGACCACTTCACTTCCTTACCTTTAGGTGTGGCCAGTTCTGCACCGACATGAAAAAGATTTGTTTGTATTTTATGATATAACTCTTCAATTATTTCTTTCCCTTGAAAATTTTCCTTATTTAAATAACTAAGTGCTAAGCCGATCATGGAATTAGTTTCATCACAAGTTCCGTATGCTTCAACCCGCAAATCGTTTTTAGCAACTCTTTGTCCGTAAATTAAGGAAGTGGTTCCCTTATCACCGGTTTTTGTATATATTTTCATTTTTTAGCCCCCCCATTATTTATGATCGTAAAGAAAGTTTTATTTCATCATAACACCTTAGTAGATAGTAAGAATACTCAGGTCATAAAAAAAGGGACCGCGAACGGTCCAAAAAATTTATCTGAGGAGGTATGCCCTAATAAAATGATATTCATCTAAACCAGAATTGCATTGGACAAATGCCTTTACTCAGTAAAATAGGCGAAGAAGCTCCCTAAAGGTTTCCTTTAATAAAGTTTAATGCTTCTTCTACATGACCTTTAACTTGAACCTTTCTATATACCTTCACTATTTTTCCATTCTGATCAATAATGAATGTGGACCTTTCGATTCCCATATATTCTTTGCCAAAGTTTTTCTTAAGAGTCCAAACTCCATAATTCTCGGCTACCATGTGGTCGGCATCAGCTAGCAGCAAAAACGGCAAACCATATTTCTCTACAAATTTTTGATGGCGATCGACCGGGTCGGGACTAACACCTAAGATGACTGCATTCACATCACTAAACGCTTGATGCTGATCCCTAAAATCGCACGCTTCCGTAGTACACCCAGGTGTCATATCTTTTGGATAAAAATATAGAACCACATTTTTTCCTTTTAAAGCTGATAAAGTAATTTGCTCACCTGTTTGGGCCTCAAGGGTAAAATCAGGCGCCTGCATTCCTATTTCTACTGTCATTTTATTCACTCCACTTTGCAAAATATTCCTATTCATAGGGTAACCAAAGTTTCAGAACAAAACAACTTTCCTGCACATAAGATTATTTTTCACGATCAAACATAAACTTTGCTACGAAGGCGGCTGGCAAAGTGTAACCGATTAATGCTTCTGTAATAGCGATTAATCGACCAATTCCCAGCGGTATGACATCCCCATTTCCTACGGAGAAAAGCATCATCGCACTAAAATAAAAGCTTGTTTCAAAAATGTTGGTTTTGTGTTGATCGTTCACTTCTTTTAATAAGGAATAGCCCATTAATTCAAACAGCAAATATAGCAAACCAAATCCAATAATTACGGTCAAATAGCAAATTCCCAAATAAAAAAAATTATCAAATGACACTAATTTCCCTTTTATGGTATTAGGCATAAAAATAGTTCTGATGCTCATAAAAATACAAAAAACAACTACTGGCAATAAAAAATAGAACACCTAAAGGTCACCTCAAATTCAACGTTGAGTTATTCTATTTCTATGCTAGCTTGGCCAATTAAAGTATATAAAAAAACGGACGACACGCGTCCGGATTCATGCTGCTTCTTAATTTCCTGCCCCACGGTATTTCTTCACTCCTTGATTCCATAACAGTATGGCAAGTGAAAAAAAGACCACACCCATTATAGGTGTTAAAAACGAATACCAATACCATCCTCTTTTTTCAAGGAAAAAGGCAGCTGGATATACCCCGACAAATGCAAATGGTAATATCCAAGTTAATACAAAGCGAATTAACTTGTTATAAATATTAATTGGATAGCGGCCGTAGTTGCTAATATTATACATCATTGGCATGATTGATGTTCTCGCATCTGCCCAAAAGCTTATACAGGCGAGTAAAACAAAAACTCCTCCATAAACAAGGGCACCGCCTATAACAAAAATAATAAATAAAATGGGATCATACCAATCTACATCTAAACCAATCCTGCTCCCGGCATAAATCATGACAACCAGTCCAGTAATGGCTCCTAACAAAGATTCCAACTCAATCCGCTCCAAAATAATTTGAAACAGACTATGAATCGGCCGAGTTAAGATTCGATCGAGCTCCCCTTTTACAATATATCGTTCATTAAAATCCCATATATTAAAAAAGGCAGAAAACACAGCAAAAGGAATTAAAAAGAAGCCATAAATAAAAATGATTTCATCTCTGGTCCACCCACCTAGCAAATTTGTGTGACCAAATACTACTAAAATAAAGATTAAGTTAATACCCTGCGACATAAGATCGGAGAAAAATTCCACAAATAAATCGGCACGGTATTGCATTCTCGTTTTTAAATATTGTGACAGATATTGAAAAAACATAGAAACATAAAACAATGTGGTTATCCCCCTTGAATGATCAGCTGTTTTTTCGCCAAATACCATAGAAGTTGGATTGGCATAATTAGGAATATCACCCAAATCAACTGCTGACCAATGGCGGCAATTGCCTGCTGATGTGTAAAACCATTGGTAAAAATCATGCTTGGTACATAGCTAATTCCTTGGAATGGTAGGAATTTCATGATGTCCTGCGCCCAAACAGGAAAGAAACTGATTGGCAATAGCAAGCCTGAAAACAGATCAATTACGACTCGTTTTGCCCGAATCAGACCCGCATTATTATATAAGAAGAAAGTCGTAATTCCAGTTAACAAATTAAGTTCCGTATTAATGAAAAAACTAAGGAGAATGGAAATGGAAAATAACCCCCATACACTTAAATCCCATGCGAAATGAATAGGGAAAATAAAATAAACAATGATCAATCCTGGAGTCGAAAATAAAAATAAACGGAAGATCCCTTCACCCAACCCTTGCATTGTCTTCATTGCCAAGTAATTATAAGGACGGATTAATTCTACTGCCACTTTCCCTTCCATGATTTCCAAGGCCATTTCACGATCAAGATTATTGAAATAAAAAGCCCGCGCCATCCAGGAAATGGCTATATAGGTTGTCATTTGTGTAACGGAAAGCCCTTGGATATTCTCCTTTGCACCGTAGATCGCCTTCCACAAAAAATAATAAGCTCCAATATTAATACTATAAATGAGGATACCAGTATAGTAATTTGTTCGGTAGGCGAGCATCATTAAAAAACGGATTCGAATCATCTCCAAATATTTATCCAACCTCTACCGCACCCTTTTCATAGATATTTCGTACAATTTCTTCTGTAGAAATTTCGTTAATTTTTATATCCTTTATTTTATACGAAGCGATTACTCTAGCAATCAATTGGGAAATGAGCTCATCACTTTCATCAATATTGGCAATAAAAATTTGCTCCTTTTCATCCAATTCCCATTTCACCGGAAACTCCTTGGTTAACGCACGAACCGAAGTAAGATCGACGTTTTCCAAAAATTGAAACCTCAGTTCTTTGCCTTCTGCCCAGGTTTCTTTCAAATCATTTAGTGCTCCATCATATATAACTTTACCTTCATCAAGCATGATCACCCGCTCACATAATGCTTCGATATCAGCTAGATCATGTGTTGTCAGCAGGATGGTGGTATTATATTTTTCATTGATTTCTTTAAGAAATTCACGAATTTTTAGTTTGACCAGTACATCAAGACCAATTGTTGGCTCATCCAAAAATAATAATGGTGGATTGTGTATTAATGCTGCAGCCAACTCACATCTCATCCTCTGACCGAGCGATAACTTTCGAACCGGCTTATCTAAGAGTGGTTCAATATCTAATGTTCTAATTACATGATTCATATGATCGTCATATTGCTCATCCGTTACCTTGTAAACTTTTTTCAACAAACGAAATGACTCTTGAACAGCAATATCCCACCAAAGTTGAGAACGTTGACCAAACACCACTCCTATTGTGCGTACAAATCTCTCCCGCTCCTTGTGAGGATTCATCCCATTTACGGTAATTTGACCTGCCGTTGGCGTTAAAATTCCTGTCAGCATTTTAATGGTGGTTGATTTACCAGCCCCATTTTCGCCTATATATCCAACCATTTCACCTTGCTTAACAGTGAAACTAATATCATTTACAGCAGGCATGATTTTGTAATTTCGTGTAAATAAATCCCTAAATGCACCCTTTAGACCTGTACGGCTTGAATAGGCTTTAAATTCTTTACGTAAGTTGTTTACTTCTATTGCGTATTTCATCTATGTTCCCTCCCGAAGCTACCCTAATGGTTTAGTTTAGCCAAATAATCATTTTACCACAACTGTCCTGCATTTTTTCCTGACTTGAATTGTTTAAAAGGTTTATGATAGCAAAAAGTGGTAGAATAAAATGGATTACGTTTAAGGGGGAAAAAATAATGCAATTTACTAATTCAGAACGACTACATAATGAAGGGTTAGAACATATTGTCGGAGGAGTAAACAGCCCGTCCCGTTCTTATAAAGCGGTAGGCGGTGGTGCACCGGTTGTCATGGAGCGTGGTCAGGGTGCTTATTTTTGGGATGTGGATGGCAATCAATATATCGATTATTTAGCAGCATATGGACCGATTATTACAGGTCATGCCCATCCTCATATTACAGAAGCCATTATAAAAGCAGCTGAAACAGGCGTTTTATACGGAACTCCAACACCTCATGAGGTGAAGTTCGCCAAAATGTTAAAGGAAGCGATCCCATCTTTAGATAAGGTTCGCTTTGTAAACTCCGGCACCGAAGCTGTTATGACTACCATTCGGGTAGCCCGTGCTTATACTGGTCGTGACAAAATCATTAAATTTGCCGGATGCTACCACGGTCATTCTGACCTGGTCCTTGTTGCTGCTGGTTCCGGCCCATCAACCCTTGGCACACCCGATTCAGCTGGTGTTCCAAAAAGTATCGCTCAAGAAGTTATCACCGTTCCTTTTAATAATATCGGACCTTTTAAACAGGCATTAGAAAAATGGGGTGATCAAATTGCTGCTGTCCTTGTAGAGCCAATTGTCGGCAATTTTGGAATTGTGGAACCTAAACCTGGATTTCTGGAGCAGGTGAATGAATTAACTCACGCTGCCGGGGCTTTAGTTATTTACGATGAAGTCATTACAGCCTTCCGATTTATGTATGGCGGTGCTCAGAATTTATTAGGAATTAGTCCGGACTTAACCGCTATGGGAAAAATAATCGGTGGAGGTCTGCCTATCGGCGCCTATGGTGGCCGTAAAGAAATCATGGAAACAGTTGCTCCGCTTGGACCAGCATACCAAGCAGGGACAATGGCCGGTAACCCTGCCTCCATTCTTGCTGGAATTGCCTGCCTCGAGGTCTTAAAACAAGATGGCGTGTATGAATACTTAGATCGTTTAGGTGCTATGCTGGAAGAAGGAATATTATCCGCGGCAAAAGAGTATGATATTCAACTTACCATCAACCGATTAAAAGGTGCATTAACTGTGTACTTTACAAATGAAAAAATTGAAAACTATGAGCAAGCTGAATATACAAATGGAGAAATGTTTGCGAAATTTTTCAAATTGATGCTTCATCAAGGAATCAATCTTGCACCTTCTAAATATGAAGCATGGTTTCTCACGATCGCCCATACAACGGAAGATGTTGAGGCCACATTGCATGCAGTTAGAAATGCATTTTCGACACTAAAATCAGAATAATTATGCATTTTTTATGCAATAACGGGAGCATTTTGTGCTCCCGTTATTATTTAAATAATAATGAAAACGTTTACAGTTATGCTTTTACCCCCATTTTTTACCTTAATTTTCATATCCAGAAACTTGTATATTTATTTGATTTCTGAAAATTCTTATGATACTATTAGATTATTATTTTTGTTTTTCACCCTTTAACTAGATACCTCGTTAAAGCAAGAAAACATGCCATTCTTTCAATATTACGTTTCATAGGAGGTGAAGCGGCTTACTGAGGTTTTCCGAAGAAGCCCGACAAAAATGACTCAAAGATGGACCCCTTCCCAATTTAAAGATTTCCACAAACATGAACATGATGCTTGTGGTATAGTCGCTTGCCTTGAGAAGAAAAAAACCCCTACTAGAAAAAACATTTTTGATTGTATTAACGCATTAGTAACCATGAACCACCGTGCAGGTTTTATTAACGGTGAAGGAGATGGCGTTGGAATTCACTTAGATATTCCCGTTGAACTCTGGAAAGAAAAACTTACTAATGTCAATCTCGATCCTTCCCTTGTAGATAATGAGAGCTTTGCGGTTGGTCACCTTTTTATTAGTCAAAAGGTTAACTGGGAATCTACTAAGCTAGAAATTGCAGAGAAGCTGAAAAAACATGAGTTAGACCTGATTTTTGAAACCGATCAAGTAACTAACCCATCTGCTTTAGGCCCAATCGCCATCCAAGAAAACCCAGTTTTTTGGCAATTCGCTTGTATTTCCGATGAAAAAGGGTCAGAGCTTACTAAAGCTTTATTTAATGCACTAATCGATATTGAAAAAAATGAGCATATCCATGTTGCGTCCCTAAGTCAAAATCATGTTGTCTACAAAGTAATGGGTGCCGGAGATATTCTTCCCCGCTATTATCAAGATCTTGCCAACCCACTGGTTGCATCAACCATTACCCTTGGACATAACCGTTATTCTACCAATACACTTTCAAGCTTTTTCCGCGTTCAGCCTTTTAGTGTTCTCGGACATAATGGGGAGATTAATACCATTGCCAAACTTCGCGATGAAGCAAGAATGATTGGAGTACCACTTGTAAAAGACGGAAGTGATTCACAAGATTTAAGCAGAACCCTTGAAACACTTATATGTCGTGAAGGGTATTCTCTGTTTGAAGCGATGGATTTGTTATTCCCTCCTATTATTAATGAAATTAAAGCTTATCCTGAGCATTTACAGGACTTATATACTTATTTACGTGAAGGTTGGGGCCATTTCGCCCAAGGACCTGCTGGTATTATTTCACGTTACGGTGAGGAAGCAGTGTTTAGTGTTGACGCATTAGGACTTCGCCCGCTTTGGATGCTTGAAACAGAAAGTTCCTTTCATTTCTCTTCTGAGCCAGGGATTATTCCCGCAAGTGAATATGTTAACGACCCTAAACCTCTAGCACCAGGTGAAAAAGTAGGTTTTAAATGGAATGAAGATGTTTTAGATGTATACGAATCTAGCCGCTTCCAAAACGAAGTCTACAATCGTTTTTCAACTAGATTAAATTTAAGTGAAGCAAGATTCCGCCTCCAGCCACCTGTTTTCGGAAAAACTGTCACGATGAGTTATCCAGAAAAAATTCATAATGGGCAATATAAAGCGTTTGGTTGGGAACGTGACCATATCCAATTGATTGAACAAATGGCTGAAAAAGGAATTGAACCGATTCGTTCACTAGGTCATGACGCCCCGCTTGCGGCTTTAAATCCCGAGCGAGTAAACATTGCTGACTATATTAAGGAAAGTGTTGCGGTTGTAACGAATCCTGCCATCGACCGTGATCGTGAAACAGAGCATTTCTCTACCCGTGTCATTATCGGGAAACGCCCTAATTTATTTGCCAACAATGAAGCAGAGACCGTTATTGAATTAACGACCCCGCTATTATTGGAAGGAAAAGCCGGTTATACATGCTCTGAAAGCCTTGGTCAACCAAGCTTTGACCAAATTATACAGCATTTTCATGAACAAAAACTGGCAGCGTTTATATCTGCTACATTCCAAAAGAATGAAAATCTTGATCAGGCGCTGGAAAGATTAGCAAGTGAAGCTGTTGAGGCGGTTAAAGCCGGAAAAACTTTGCTTGTCCTAGATGATGCAAAAGCACACCAAGAAGATTCATACTGGATTGATCCGCATTTAGTCACTTCGGCGATTGATCAGGCTTTAGTTAAAGCAGAATTACGAAGAGATTGTTCATTGGTTTTACGTTCAGCAGCGATTCGATCCTTACATGATATCATTACTGTGTTTGGATTAGGTGCTGATTTAATCAGTCCATATTATATGTTCTTAACTGTACTTGGTGATTCAGCAACACCATTGCTTAACTTATACAGTGCTCTTACAAAAGGGTTAGAAAAAGTAATCTCTACAATTGGAATTCATGAGCTGCGTGGCTACGGTCGCTTGTTCTCCAGTATCGGTGTACATGAATCCGTTGCCGAAGTTTTGAATATCGTCAACTTCTTCGGATCTAAAGATATTGAATCTAATTTTGAAGCTTTAAAGCTTGATTCTTTTAAAAGAGCAGAAGATTATCAAAATGAAAAAGAAAGAGTAGGAAAAACATTCCACCTCTTCCCTCGGATTTGGAAATCCATTGGTGAAGTTGCGGCAACAGGTGACTACGGCGTTTACCGCGACAAAATTACTGAGCAGGAATCCGAGAACCCAACAACCATTCGCCATTTGGTCGATTTAAAGAAAAGCGATAAACCGGTATCTTCTACAGAAGTAGATCTTCGTGTTGGTGATCATGATTTACCGTTTGTCATTTCATCAATGTCATTTGGTTCACAAAACGAAATTGCCTTCCGAGCATATGCAGAAGGTGCTGATCGTTTAAATATGGTGAGTTTGAACGGTGAAGGTGGAGAAATCAAGGATATGCTTGGAAAATATCCAAAAACCCGCGGCCAGCAGATTGCATCAGGACGCTTCGGTGTCAATGCAGAGCTCTTAAACTCTTCTAATCTGTTAGAGATTAAAATCGGTCAAGGGGCAAAGCCTGGTGAAGGTGGTCACTTGCCGGGTTCAAAGGTCACGGCAAAAGTTGCTGCAGCACGTAATGCAACGCTCGGATCGGATTTAATCTCTCCATCCAATAACCATGACATCTATTCAATTGAAGACCTTGCCCAAATGATCCAAGAATTAAAGACAGCTAATGATCAGGCCAAAATCGCTGTAAAAGTTCCGGTTGTTCCAAATATCGGTACTATTGCAGTTGGAGTTGCCAAAGCTGGAGCAGATATTATTACCTTAAGTGGATTTGACGGTGGCACAGGTGCAGCCAGAATTCATGCCCTGCAATTCGTGGGTCTCCCAGTTGAAATTGGTGTAAAAGCAGCCCACAACGCATTGTTGGAAAGCGGTTTGCGTCATAAAGTGGAACTTTGGGCAGACGGCGGAATGAAGAGTGCAAAAGACGTCTTAAAAATCATGCTCCTCGGTGCAAACCGTGTCGGCTTTGGTACACTGGCCATGCTTTCCATTGGTTGTACTACTTGCCGTGGCTGTCATTTAGACACCTGCCATGTGGGAATTGCTACTCAAATTGAATCAGAAGCACAGGCAAAAGAACATGGTCTAAGACGCTTCGTACCACGCCAATTTGATTTAGCCGTTCAAGGAATCATGAATCTCTTCACTGCATTTGGAAGTGAGTTAAAGGAGCTTGCCGGCTCGTTAGGAATTCGTAATCTTCAAGATGCTGTAGGTCAATCTGAATTATTAGAGCAAGTAAAAGGTGAGAATCAACTTAATCTTTCTTACTTATTAAAAACGCTTGAAATCAGTCAATTTGCTAAAGTTGAGGCTTCTAAATCAATAGAAGATGTTCAAATGCAAGTTGCTGCTGGAGCGGAATACCTGGATGCAAGTGTTGATCAATTGCATTCTTCAAGGGAATTTGTTAGCGTCACATCTGAACAGCGAGTATTAGGAAGTCGTGTTTCCTGCCATCGTGTTCGCGGACGCCTTGACGGCTCTTACAAGCAACTACCACCAGTTCAGCTTAAATATAAGGAAGGCTCTATCCCTGGTAACGGGTTAGGTGCTTATAACAGTGAAGGTATTGAAATTACTGTAAACGGCGGCGGTCAAGACGGGGTTGGTAAAACTTCCTTTGGTGGAAATATCCTTGTGCTTAAGTCAAAAGGGAAAAATGGCAAATTTGTAAATGGTTCTGTTGGTAAAGGCTTTGGCTACGGAGCTCAGAAAGGTCTTCTTGTTGCTCAAGGAAACGCTGATGCCCGTGCCGGAATCCGACTCTCCGGGGCAGATTTAATTATTGGCGGGCAAGTGAAAAAGCCAATCCCTGTAACTGAAAACGGCAATATTGGCTCTAATGCTAATATTAAAGGCTTTGCCTTCGAATACATGACAAACGGCCGTGGCCTTGTTCTTGGTGACCCAGGTCCATGGATTTGTGCCGGTATGACTGGGGGCGTAATCTATGTTCGCCATCAACCAGAAATCGGTCTAACCAAAGAAGCCATTCAACGCCGTGTCGCAAAAGGTGCGAAGGTTACAGTTACTGCTTTAAATGAAAAAGGCAAACAAGATGTAAATGAGCTTTTAGCAAAATACACAGACATCTTGGAGCAAAACGGTCAAGCGGAGGAAGCTAACCAACTCCGTGAGCTATTAGCTAAGCCAGAACAAAACTTTGTACAGATAGTACCTGTTAAAGAACAGGCAGATCCTTCTGTATCAACTGAATAAAACTTATTAATAAGGGCATCCGCTACTGTTAGCGGGTGCTGTTTTTTTTGTTCATTTTGTGAGAAGGGATCGGCTATATATGGTCTATTACACTGAAATTAAAAAAGTAACTATCAAACCAAATAGGTCGCCAATTATACTTCATAACGAACATCGAACATCACCTCCTCCTTCTTATCCATACAGTCGTTATGAACCTCTCTTAACGACCGACAACCCTTACTTCTCTTCCAAACAGTCGTTATGAACCTCTCTTAACGACCTCCGCCCCTTACTCCTCTTCCAAACAGTCGTTATGAACCTCACTTAACGACCGCTTCCCCTTTCTTCTCACCCAAACGGTCGTTATGAACCTCTCTTAACGACTCCCACCCCCTTCTTTTTATCCATACAATCTTTATGAACATCACTTAACTACCTGTCCACCTTTTTCATTCACATAAAGGCTTTATGAATCGTTCCCCAAAGCAAACCCGCCAAATCAAATTCCATAACAATTCGCATAACTACCATTCTTTTTAGCAACAAATTGTAAAGAAAATCATATACTTTCTCTTGATTAAATGTTTTAATCCATGTATAGTACAATATTGTTTATATGGGAAGTTACAGAAATAGACTATTATTTTTGAGAGGAATCTAAAACAAATGAAGTTAGGTGCCCGCATTTTAAAAACGGGAATTGCTATTGTTTTATCACTATACTTAGCGCAAATTTTACATTCACCTTCTCCGGTGTTTGCGGCGATTGCGGCGATTTTTGCAATCCAGCCAACCATCTATCGTTCCTATCTGACAATTATTGAACAAGTACAGGGGAATATTATTGGAGCAGTTTTCGCCGTTATTTTTGTTCTGCTGCTGGGGAATCATTTTATCGTCATTGGAATGGCTGCCATTATGGTTATTCTGTTAAATTTAAAACTTAAGCTTGAAAATACAATAGGACTTTCGCTTGTAACACTGATTTCCATTATGGAAACTCCAAGCGGTAACTTTATTCAGTTTGCAGGAATACGTTTTTCAACAATCATGATCGGTGTTTTTTCGGCTTTCATTGTTAACCTCGTGTTTATGCCACCAAAGTATGAAAATAAGCTTTATAACAAAATTGCCGGAACCACAGAAGAAATTATCAGATGGATTCGTTTAAGCTCCCGCCATGACTATGATCATCAACAACTTAAAACAGATATTGAAAAGTTAAAAAACAACATTAAAGCAATGGAACAGTTTTTTTCCATGTATAAGGAAGAGCGAAGTTATTTTAAAAAGAACCTTTTGGAAAAAACTCGTAAGCTGGTGATTTATCGACAAATGAATGTCACTGCTAAAAAAGGGCTCGATACATTAAAAAGGCTTCATCGGTTTGAAAATGAATTACTTCAGCTGCCCGAGGATTTTATACAAGCCATCCAAGAGCATCTCGATTACCTGATTTATCGTCATGAGCAGCTCATGCTCCGCTTTATCGGGAAAGTACCGACTCCGGATTCAGAGACTGAAAATGATGTTGAAGCCAATAATAAGCAACTATTTCAGCTCTTTTTAGCACATCAGAGGGAATCTACTGAAGATACGAACATGCATCTCTACCACACCATGCAAATAGTCGCAACGATTATTGATTATAGTGAACAGGTGGAGCATCTTGATATTCTCATTACCAGCTTTCATGCCTTTCACGATAATGAGGTTCAAATTGAAGATACGAACAATAATTATTAGAAAACTCGCCGACTGACAAGTCTTTAGGCGAAGACAGAGGCGTAGTTACACTTATGCCTGAGTATATACTTTATATCGGCAAAAAGGCCGGAGCAGCTATGAATCTGCTTCGGCCTCTGTTTTTTCGAGTTGTTGGACTTGAAATAATTTATAATAATTTCCCTGTTTTCTCATTAACTCATCATGTGTACCAATTTCTACAATTTTTCCATGTTCGATTAAAATAATTCTGTCAGCATGTGTAATCGTTGATAAACGATGGGCAACGATAAAGGTGGTTCGATCCTTTGCCAACTCATTCAGCGACTCTTGGATTAAGTGCTCGCTTTCTAGATCTAGGGCAGAGGTGGCCTCATCTAGAATCAAGATTGGCGGATTCTTCAAAAAGACCCTGGCGATCGCAATCCGCTGCTTCTGCCCACCGGATAGTTTGACGCCTCTTTCTCCAACCTTTGTGTCATATCCTTCAGTTAAATGCTCGATAAAGTCATGGGCATTTGCCGCTTTTGCAGCAGCAAAAACCTCTTCTTCAGTGGCAAATGGTTTCCCCAATAGAATATTATCCTTGACTGATTCACTAAATAAGATATTATCCTGAAATACGACTCCGATTTTATCCCGCAACGATTGAACCTTAAATTTGCGAATATCCGTACCATCAAGGGTAATCCTGCCTTCACTAACATCATAGAAGCGTGGAATCAGACTGACCAGTGTAGATTTCCCACCACCGCTCATGCCAACTAGGGCAATGGTCTCGCCTTTTTTCACATCAAGACAAATGTTTTTTAACACATATTCATCGTCGTCATGATAGGAGAAAGAAACGTTTTCAAAGGAAATATCCCCTTTTACCTCCTCACATAGCAATGCATCCGGTTCATCCACAATATCGTACTTCTCGTCCAAAAATTCAAATACCCGATCCATGGAAGCAAACGATTGGGTTACCGTCGTAGAGGAATTTACCAATCTCCGTAAAGGATTATAGAGTTTATCAATGTAAGCAAAGAAAGCTACCATCGTCCCTAATGAGAGTTGGTTTTCAATCACGAGGTAGGCTGAATAACCGATTACGATTAACGGGGCAATATCCGTGATCGTATTTACGACAGAATACGATTTTGCATTCCAGCTTGTATGTTTTAAGGCCTTGTCTAAAAAATTGGCATTTTGCCGGTTAAACTGGGTTTGCTCAAATTCTTCAATGGCAAAACTCTTGATGACCGGCATGCCTTGCACCCGTTCGTGCAAATAGCTTTGAACCTCTGCAAGGGCTTGGGATCTCATTCTTGTTAAGTTTCGTAATTGGCCAAAAAAGTATTTAATGGAGAAAGCATAAAGTGGAAACATCAAAACAGATATTATGGTTAGTTTAGCACTCATAGAGAACATAAGAACGATTGCGATGATAATAGTGGCAATATCGAGCCAAATATTCATTAAACCGGTCATAACGAAGGTTTTGGTTTGCTCGACATCGTTAATAACCCGTGAAATAATTTCACCGGCACGGTTATTCGTATAATATTTAAAGCTTAGCTTTTGAATATGCTGATACATCGAATCCCGTAAATCAAATAAAATTTTATTTGACGTCCATTGCGCAAAATATTGGCGGTAATATTCAACAGGGGGTCTTAACACGACAAAAATAATGATCATCACCGATAATATAAACAGGAGTTTGTGAATTTTGACAACATTGGTCAAATGAGTATTGCCCACAATATCATCGACCACATATTTAATTAACATTGGAATAACGAGAGGAATCGAAAATTTAATGATTCCAATAAAAATGGTAGCAATAATTTGCCATTTATATGGTTTAACAAATTGCAGGTATCTGATAATACTATTCAAACCCGCTCCCCCTTTAATTAGGACTACAGATAAAAACCTGTTGATTACTCAACAGGCGTTCTCTTACAAACTCCATTTAACGTCTGTATGTTAAATAACGTTCATACCAAATATCAATAAAATCGGGGGCAAATGGACCGCTTCGCTGTCTAATCCATTGAATGAGCTTATCGACATTTCTTTTTAAAATTTGATCTATGACATCTGGATAATTCATTTCCCTGCGATGACGCTCATACTCATCTTCATCAAGCAAATTAAAGGTCATATCTGGGTACACCTTGATATCTAAATCATAATCAATGTATTTTAGTGCTTCGCCATCAAAAATAAATGGGGAACTGATATTGCAGTAATAATAAATCCCGTCTTCACGAATCATCCCAATCACATTAAACCAGTATTGAGAATGAAAATAACAAATTGCTGGTTCTCTTGTAATCCATGTTCTGCCATCTGATTCTGTTACAAGTGTTCGATCATTGCCGCCAATGACCAGGTTCTGTGACCCTTTTAAAACAGTTGTCTCTTCCCAGACGCGATGGATGTGCCCATTGTGTTTATAGCTATGTATTTGTATTGGTTCACCTTCGATGGGTACGCCCAAGTTTCTCCCCTACTTTCATTTCCGAACGCTTTGTTGGTCTGATCATTCACATCTAGAAGACGACAAAAGACAACAAAGTTAATTCCTGTTTTCTATTATTATAACGGTTGAGAGCAGAATTTAAAACAAAAGAGCCATATTTCCCATGGCTCTTTGTAAAAAATTGCGTATTTTTTTATAAAGTTGGGGTCAAATTTGTAGCCCGATAAGAATTAATAACCTCTTCGGTTTGTTTTTCAAATACCAATTGAATCTCCTTCAATTCCTTTTTCATGAGGTGTATATCGGTTTGGATGCTCTCCAGGTCTGTTTCTTTTTGCAGAGCCAGTAGTTCTGCTTCAATTTCCTGACATCTTTCCAGTTCAGCTTGCAGGTATAGCAATTTATCCATGGTTGCCATTT
The DNA here is from genome assembly GCF_051233465.1 of Neobacillus solisequens. Taxonomy (NCBI): domain Bacteria; kingdom Bacillati; phylum Bacillota; class Bacilli; order Caryophanales; family Bacillaceae; genus Neobacillus; species Neobacillus solisequens. The sequence goes on from NZ_JBKFGJ010000011.1 coordinate 17,821, forward strand.
GTTCGGAAACTAATCTGTTAAACTGATCCATTTCCCTCACCGCCTTAAAATTAATACTTACTATGTATTCTGTAGAAATCCCCTTTTCCCTTTGACAAGTTATGTTGACAGATTGGAACTTTTGTCGATTCCATGGAAGAAGGCACTCTCAGCGATTAGAGAGTGCCTTCTTCGTTAAGTATTTTTTAGCTTTGGCCAAATGAGCCTTGGTTTTTACGAGCTTGAGATTGTTGGTTTTGTTGTCTTACTTCTTGTGCATTTGTTTCGCTTGCAAATTCAGATCCAAATGAACCTGCAGCTCCTGCACTAGCAGATTGAGCATTTTGGCGTCTTACTTCTTGTGCATTTGTTTCGCTTGCAAATTCAGTTCCAAAAGAACCTGCAGCTCCTGCACCAGCAGACTGCGCATTTTGTTGTTTCACTTCCTGGATGTTAGTTCCAGCAGAAGTTTTGTTTGGTTGTTGATTGAAGTTTGCCATTGTTATCACCTCCACAAAGATTAATTTACCCAGCTTTGTGGAGATTATCCGAAAAAAATTAAACGAGTAATGAAATTCCTCCATCAACAATAATCGTTTGTCCTCTGATCATGCTGGAATCACCGGAAATCAAGAACATCACACAATTGACAATATCCTCAATTTCAACCATCTTTCCGGCAGGGGTTTTTTCAGCTGCCTCCCGCAGCATCTCCTCACGATTTGGAAAATGCTTTAATGCTTCTGTGTCAACCGCTCCACCAGAAACAGCATTCACAATAATATTTTTAGGAGCTAACTCAACAGCTAGATATCTGGTTAAAGCCTCAAGTGCCGCCTTTGATACCCCTACTGCCGTATAATTTTCTAAATAGCGGATGGATCCAAGGGAACTAATGCTGACAATTTTACCGCCGCCGTTTTTTTCCATTAATTTTGCCGCTTCCTGTGCACAAAACAATAATGCTTTACTGTTAATATTTAAAGTCCAATCCCAATGTGACTCCTCGAGCTCCATTGCTGGCCGTTGTACTCCTGACGCCGCGTTATTAACAAACACATCTAATCGTCCAAATTCCTGTTCAATTTGTAAAAACATATCCTTGATTTTGCTTACATCACCAACGTTAGCTTTCACTACTAGGGCTTTTCGACCTAACGCTTCTACCTGCTCAGCCGTTTCCAATGCACCCTTTTTGGATCTTGCATAATTGATAACAATATCGTAACCTGCCTCTGCAAGTCTGACGGCCGTCGCTTTACCAATTCCTTTGCTACTGCCGGTAATTAGTGCTACTTTTTGAATCATAATCTTTTACCATCCTATCTTTGTAACTTTATTATTTTATTTTAGCTTTTCCATGATGGGAAGACAATGAATAAGGGCAAAATAGAAAAGAAAGGAGTGAATCTATATGTATAATGGAAGAGATATGACTGAGCTTACCATGATGGCAAAATCGGATTGGAATAATGAAGAACTTACCTTTTTCCATCACGCCCTGCAGCAAATGACCCCTTACCTAAATAGCGAAGGACAATCCATACACCGACAAATCATCGAAGAAATTGAGCACCGCGGTGGTTTGAAACCGTAGTGTAAAAAGAACGCCGCTAAAACGGCGTTCCATTCTCCTTATATAGCTTCATAGTCTTTTGGTATGGAACTGGAAAGGCATACTCCGCCATTTCCTCAAAAGAAACCAACTTCCATTCTTCATTCTCTTCTATTTCCGAATTGATTGTACCGGCATACACTTTTATATTCCAGATTAAATGAGAAAAAACATGCTCAATTTGCCCGATTAATTTATCTAACTGAACCTGTAACTGTAATGTTTCATGAATTAAGTCTTCTAGCCTTTCCCGTTCAAACTGTATAGGATGCCCAATTTCTATATTAGGGAATTCCCAAAGGTTAGCCAACAATCCGTTTGCGGGGCGTTTATGAATTAAAATTTTCCCGTTGTGATCCTTCAAGACAGCGGCTACTAGTTCCACACTGCGGGTCTTTGTTTTTTTCGTCTTTATGGGAAGGTCCTGTTGTACACCCTCTTCAAAGGCATGACAATGATCACGAACAGGACATAACAAACAGGACGGTGAAGTAGGAGTACAAATAAGGGCTCCCAGTTCCATTAATGCCTGATTAAAAGCGGATGGGTCTTCGTGTGAAATCAGCTCTCTAACTGCAGCTTCAAATACCTTGCGAGTTGAAGGCTTGGCTATATCCTCCCAAATGGAAAGGATCCTAGATAAAACCCTCATCACATTGCCATCTACTGCCGGTTCAGGTTTTCCGTAAGCAATGCTTAAAATAGCCCCAGCCGTATACGGTCCTACCCCCCTCAAAAGGGAAATTTCTTCAGGAGTATTGGGAACTTTACCATTATATTTTTCCTTCACTTCTCTGACAGCTGATTGCAGATTTCTCACTCTGGAATAATACCCCAAACCTTCCCAGGCTTTCAGCACTTTTTCCTCATCTGCATCGGCTAAATCTCCAATAGTCGGAAACCATTCAATAAAGCGATTAAAATACGGAATAACAGTATCTACTCTAGTTTGCTGCAACATAATCTCCGAGACCCAAACCTTATAAGGATCCCTATCCTTTCTCCAAGGAAGATTACGCTGTTCAGCGTAGAACCATGAAATTAAATCATTTTGGAAATCATATATGTTGATTTTTTCGATATTTTTTAGTTCAATGAACATAACCTATTTTCCTCCTGCTAGTAAACAACACATAAAAAGGGAATAGTATAATAAGACAGTCTTGTTTTACGATAATTCAATTGGATGTGTTTTTCAAGAAATAATTTAAAGGAGGAGCTTCCTTGTGGATACAGGAACTCACGTTGTGATGGGCATTGCATTAGGTGGCCTGGCAACATTGGACCCCGTTGTAGCAGCTGATCATGCTACTGCGACTAGTGTGTTAATAGGAACCATTGCAGGTTCGCAAATTCCAGATATTGACACAGTTTTAAAACTAAGAAATAACGCGATTTATATCCGTAATCATCGTGGAGTTACTCACTCCATTCCAGCTGTTTTATTATGGCCGATTGCACTATTGGCGGTTATTTACCCATTTTTCACCAATGCTAATTTACTTCATTTATGGGCCTGGACTTTTGCAGCTGTTTTTATCCATGTTTTTGTTGATATTTTTAATGCCTATGGAACTCAAGCGCTTAGACCGTTTTCGACTAAATGGGTTGCACTTGGAGTAATTAATACATTTGACCCGTACATTTTTGGAATTCACGTAGTGGGGATATTTATATGGATTGCGGGGGCCAACCCTGGAGTAACCTTCCTAACTATGTACGGAATTATCATTGGTTATTATTTCTTACGCTATGCAGCGAAAAAGCGGGTACTGGTTAAAGTAAGGACCCTCATACCGGATGCAACTGAAATTATCATCGCTCCGACGATGAGATTCCATCAATGGCGTATAGCAGCGATGAATAATGAATTATTTTTCGTTGGCCGTGGGAACGATGGAAAGGTTGAAATTTTAGATCGTTTCAAACGGATCCCCGTTCCAAATACTCCGGTTATTGAAGCCGCTAAAAAAGATTCTAACATCTCTGCATTCCTGTCGTTTTCACCGGTATATCGCTGGGAAGTGGATGAGTTTGATGATTATTATGAAGTACGATTTATAGATTTACGTTACCGCAGCAATGGTCACTATCCTTTTGTTGCCGTGGTACAGCTAGATCAACAATTAAAACCAATCACGTCTTACACCGGCTGGGTATTTAGCGAAAAAAAACTGCGAAAAAAATTGGGAGTCATCCCAAGTTAAAAAGCGGTGACTTTTGGTCACCGCTTTTTTTAATGCAACGTATGCTTAGATTGCTGTAAATATTTATCATATTTAGGATTAGTGCCCGCAAATTCATGTAACTTATCCCCATAATTTTCAATCCACTGTTTGACAATCCGCTCGGTCATTTCACTCCCCATATAGCCTTGTCCAGCTTTGGCATAAGATGTTTCAAAATCCTCCCATAGTAATTCAATCCAAGTTCTCGCTTGATTATAGGATAGGTATTCATTTATTTCCAATAATAACTTTGTTAATTTTTCATGATAGTCATTCATACATGCTCACCCTTTGGCAATTTCTTATAAACATAACTGAAAATATATAAGTTCATACTATGATTACGTGATCAGCATTGCATAAAAATCTTTGCTTTTCATGTTTCTCATTCCCTTTACTATGGAGGTATACCATGAGAAATAAAGCACGCAATTTCCCAAATCAAAATAACAACAAACTTGAGGGCGAGCCGCGGGCAAAAGCCGAATATGCTTCAAGAAGAGCAGACGGCACCATTAATACCCACCCTCAAGAACGAATGAGAGCTTCCGGACAACGCGATGACGAATCACCTAATGTATGGAAATAAAGATGGTGACACAAACCAGAGATGCCCTCTGGTTTGTGTTTATTTTAACCACTTTAATAACGCGATGGGCAGGGCTTCCTCTTCACCGTTTCCTTTCAGACGGTACCCCCAAGCAAATACACCGTTCATATAGTCAATTTTAAAATACTCACCAGGAGATCCTTCCAGTTCATAAATTTCTCCTGGTTGGAACACAGTCGGGTCCATTAGATACGAACGGGCCATTTGCACCTTCCTTTCTAACACTGCAAACTCATTTACCATTCCTAGTTGTTCCGCTTTTCTTGCTTTCTCCTGGAGTGTTGAAATTTCTTGCCTTAATTCATACTCAGTCATTTGGCTGTATCGTTTCTCCTGCTCCATTTTTTTCCTCCCATGTTCCTTTTTATTTTAGTATAGTTATTATGTTGTAAATAATAAAGGTAAAACTATTGAGTTGGAGGTAAATTCAATGAAAACCATATTAATCACAGGCGCAGGATCTGGATTAGGAAAAGAATTAGCTTTCCTTTTTTCCAAAAAGGGTTATCACATTTTACTATCTGGGAGATCAGCAGAAAAATTATTGTCGGTTAAAAACGAAATTGAAGAAGCTGGTGGAAAAGCCGATACCCTACCATTAGATATTCGAAATCCTGAAGAGATTTCAAAAAAAATCGAAGAAATAAGCAAAAACTTTCAAATTTATGGGTTGGTGAATAATGCAGGCGTTGGCCATTTTGGTCCGTTCCTTGAAACGTCAGTAGCACAAATCCTAGAAATGTGTGAGACAAATATTCTCGGTACACTCTTCATAACTAAGGCCATTTTGCCGATCTTGCAATCTAATGGGGAAGGGCAGATCATGAATATCATTTCGACTGCCGGTTTACGTGGCAAGGTCAATGAAAGTGTATACGCGGCTAGTAAATTTGCTATTCGAGGCTTTACAGAGAGCCTTCAAAAAGAATTAGAAGGTAGTGGCATTAAAATCAATGCAGTTTACATGGGTGGTATGAATACCCCCTTCTGGGAAGGAAGTGACCATATAAAAGATTTCTCCCGATTCCGTTCAGCACAAGAGGTTGCCGAAACCATTATGGATCAAATAGATCAGGATTCTATCATCATTGGAAGTAAAAAATCATGACAATTTCGTCATGATTCTTTACTTTCAGATAAATACCGCTCGATTAGTTCAATTGGAAAGCCTTTTCGGTATAAGGCTTGTTTGACCTTTTGCTCGTATTCAAATCCACTGTACCCCGAATATTTTCTTTGGATTTTTTCTCCTTGATACCTAATTGCTTCAAATTCTTCATCCTTATTCGAGTCTTCCGTTTCCCTCAAGGCCAGTTGGATGACTTCAAAAGAATAACCCTTTCTTAACAGCATCTGTTCAAACTTTTGTTTCTGGATTCTAAAAGAATCCTTGGAATTTTTGTTAAAAAACTTTTGACTGAGCTTCATTGCTTTTTCAATCTGCTGTTCAATAGAATATTCCTCTAAAGCCAAAGAGCCGATTTTTTCAGCAATTCCTTTCTCCTTCAACTCCTGCTTAATGACCCCAGGACCTTTATCCGTTGTATTAGCTTGTGTTCTAACATACGCAAAGGCGTATTCTTCATCATTAATGTATTTTTGCTCGGTTAATTTATGTAAGACTTCATTAATTACGGGTTCTTCCATTTCTTTTTTCAAAAGATAGTCCTTGATTTCTTTTTCCGATCTGATTCTTCTAGCCAAAAAATGAACAGCTAGGTTATAGGCTTTACGTATGTCATCTTGATATTGAATCTCTAAAAGTGAAAACTCATCAAGTTCCATGCCTTTTTTTAGCTGAAATTTTATTAAAACATCACTATCGACACTAAAGGCAAATTCCTCGCCTTTCCCCTTGTCCATAAAAATATTAAACCGATCAGCGTTGTTTTTTTGCGTGGTGATTTTTGTTATAATGGCCATTTTCTTCACCTCTCCCTTACTTTACCATAACTTGATTTGAAAAATATATTTAAAAAATCCGTATCAATCCCCCCTTTAAAGGTAAAAATGGAAGTGGGTACAAATTGTACCACTTTTACATAAAACTACAGTTAAGTTTGAAAGGAATGAGAAAAATGGGAGATAAGAAAAAGGATAAAAATCGCTTCAAGTATACTTTATCAAGCACACAGGAAGTTCTGTATCAACGTGAATTTAAAATGGCTGATAAGGCTGGAGGATTTACTGACCGGAAAACTAAATTATAAGCATTAAATTTTTTTCCATTAATGACCCCCTTCGCTTTTGTAAAAGCTAGTAAAGGGAGCTGATGATGCTCCCACCACTGCTTACAATTGAAAGGGGTTTTTATAATGGGTCGCGCACATGGACATAAAACTCGCGATAAAAACAAAGCATCACTTCCACAGGTGCCAAAAAACATGAAATCTGACGGCAATGACGTAGAATTTTCAAAAGAAATGGCTGATGGAGCAGATCTAGAAGCACTTGCTCGGGCTAATGCAGCTAACCAACGTGTTCAAAATCGCGGTCGAAAGTAAAAAAATAGAAGCAGGCACGCCCTGCTTCTTTCCAATTATTTATAAGGGGGAATAAATGTTATTTCAACAGGTTCCAAGGGGGAGGTAGTTTAGAACCTGGTAAAACCGTTAGTGTGTGTTACCATTTTTAACTGGTTCCTTTTTTAATACATTTTTAACATATGGTACGGCGAATCGGTCAAGACCGAAGTAATAAGCTCCCGCGCCTGCGAATAATAGAATCATGGCTGCTGTATAAAGAATAGGATTAGTGCTAGTTGTTCCGGCTAACATAAAGTTTAAGTTCATGAATGCACCTGCGATTAAAGCTGGAATAGTTGCCAAACCTACGACTAAGCCAATACCTACAAGTAACTCACCCCATGGAATTAATACGTTGAAGATATGCACATTTGGAATGGCAAAGCTTTGTAAGAAGTCAGCATACCAAGCTTGAACGGCTGGGTGTTCACCTGTTGCATTTGCTAGTGCCCCTTTTAAGAAGCCTCCAGCATCAAATCCACCTACTAGTTTATGATAACCAGCCTCGATCCATTGGAATCCAAGCCAAATCCTTAACACTGTCCAAACAACTGCTGCGATAGGGGTTTTATACCATCTCATCACAATCATCTCCTATTAACTTTTGAGTTCATACCCAATTTTTGTAAATCAAATGATAGGAAGTATTCAGCTAGCTGTCGACTGTAGTGGAGTTTGTGATTGCTTTCACTATCTCCTCTACACTTTTAATATACTCTGCAGCTACTAAAATGACAACGGTTTTCACAGTTTCTTAACATATTTATAGTGTATATATGAATACACTGTGAACTAGATTACCTTCCTGTTATCAATCATAACTGTGGATAATGTTGATAATGTGGATATCGATCGAAATGTATTGTCAAGCCTGATTATCGGGGAATTCTAATTTGTGAATAGTTAAATACTGAACCTGAACCTATTTTTTGTGGATAATGTGGATAATCTTGTGGAACACTCTCCTCGCAGGACTCCTGCTGTGGATAAATCCCTGGATAATTAAACGGGAGCACCTTTTCTATTTCGGTGCTCCTGCTTATAAGACTTTTACTGGTTTTTTTATTGGCTCATATTCTCCAAGAATGGTGAAATAACGTAGGGATTGTTCCTGTTGATTCAACTGATCGACATCACGTTTTGTAGCTTCAACTATAAAAGTTGTCTCGTTAATTTGCTCTAACCATGTAATCGAAGGGTGGATATAATTTTTCACATGACCATGAATCAACCACTGTTGTTTCGTTTCATTATTTTTATCTGAAATGGTGGCAGTGCCAGATTTTTCAGGTCGAGGTCCAGATGAGTTCGTTTGACAAACATATACTAAATCCTCAATCATGGCACTGGCGGTAGGAAACATTCCAGCTCCAGGGCCCTGCAATGTAATCCTGCCGACGATATCTGAATGGACATTAACTGCATTTTCCACCCCTTCCACATGGTAAAAAGGATGTTCTTTCCCAACAACAACTGGTTTTACAATGGCAGTTAGATTATCTCCCGCCTTATGAATGCTGGCAACATGTTTAAACCTTAATCCTGCAAGTTCAGCTGTTTCAATTAACTCACTCGTAATCGAAGTAATCCCTTCCCGTTCCACTTCCTGCCAATTCGGCTGCTCGCCAAATGCAATTCTGCTAAGAATCATGCTTTTATAGAAGGCATCGAAGCCTTCGACATCATTGGTAGGGTCTGCTTCTGCATAACCATTTTCTTGTGCTTGAGTCAGTGCCTCTTGGAAGGACAGCTTTTTCTCACGCATTTCCGTTAAGATAAAATTGGATGTACCATTTAATATGCCCTGAATATACTGTACACGATTAATCTTTAATAACTGACCCAGTGTTTGAATCACCGGTATCCCACCGGCCACTGTAGCTTCAAATCCAACTGATACGTGATGTTCCTCTGCTAATTTCAACAGCTCTTCTCCGTGGTGGGCAAACATTTCTTTATTGGCTGTAATGATGTGGCAGCCCTTTTGAATGGCTTGTTTTAAATAAGTGAAAGTCGGTTCCTTTTCAACGATTGCTTCAAACACAATATCTAACTGCGGAAACTGCAGGATTTCTTCAAAGTCTGTCGTTACCAGAACCTCTTCTCTAATATCCCTTGACTTCTGTTTATTGCGGACGAGTATGGAAGCAACTTCTACGCGTTTTCCCAATGTAGCCTGCAACTCATCCCCATGTGTTTGAATTGTCCGATATACCCCTTCCCCTACCGTTCCAAAACCTAGTATCGCCACCTTAATAACATCCATTTTCTGTTCACCCTTTCCACGTATTTTTTTTAAAGAAGACTCGGTTAAACTTGTCTGTTGATTTCCACTCTAGATGCAAGCGGTTCGTGGGCGTTTCGGCGAGCCTCCTCGGCGTTTGCACCTGTGGGGTCTCTCCAGTACCGTACTCCCACAGGACATTGAATTTCTTCCTTGAATCTGCCCACGCACGAAGGAAATGCGATAGCGTTTTCGAGGAGTCTTCGCATCTTCCGCTACAATCAACAGAGTGTAAAAAATCAACACTGACCTTTAACACAGCCTAAAAGAAAAGCCCTCTTCATAAGAAGAGGGCTAGTTCCTCCTCTTATCTTTCAGGTAATAATACCTGCAGGAATTAGCACCTTTTCAAGGAATACCTTGAAGGTTGCCGGGCTTCATAGGGCCTAGTCCCTCCGCCGCTCTGGATAAGAGATATGTATTTGACTTTTCACTAAATTTCCAATATTTAAATGAAATATTATCTGAATTTACTTGAAATGTCAATATTAAAGTGATTTATGATCAACCATTCTTTTCCTTCCAATTGATGAACCTGTTTTGTGCCCCTGTGGTTTAGTGTTAAGAACTTCAGTTATTCGCCTAAAAAAATATGAACCTATCGTATATTTCCTTCTTTATATTGATAGACCCCCATTCTCGTTGATAAGATCCTCTTTTGCGTTGATATAGCCCAATTCTCGTTGATAAGACCTTCTTTTACTTTGATATACTTCGTTTTCAAGTCGATAAAGTTATGCACTTATGAGTTTAGGATAATATTCACATTTCAAGTAGATAAAACGGCTATATTATAAAAAAAACACCACCCGCATCACACAAGCGGGTGGCATTCTTTCAACTTATTTTTCCAATTTCGCCTCGGCCAGTTTAATTTGCTCAAGTACCTGGGACGGCGAGGTTCCGCCAAAGCTATTACGGACAGCTACAACATGCTCTGGAGCAAGAACCTCGTATATGTCTGATTCAAACAACGGACTAAATTGTTCGTATTCTTCCATGCTTAAGTCCAGCAAAAACTTGCCAGATTGAATGGCATATAAAACAATTTTCCCAATTACTTCATGTGCGTCGCGGAACGGAAGCCCTTTGCGAACCAAATAATCGGCGATATCGGTCGCATTGGAGAAATCATTATTGATCGCTTTGCGCATCACGTCTTTTTTCACAGTCATCGTTTCAATCATCGGAGCAAGCAGCTTCAAAGAGCCTTCTAGTGTTTCTACCGTATCAAACATGCCCTCTTTGTCTTCCTGTAAATCCTTATTATAAGCTAGCGGCAAGCCTTTCAATACCGTCAATAACCCAATCAAATTGCCATATGCACGGCCTGTTTTCCCACGCAGTAATTCTGGCACATCCGGGTTCTTTTTCTGCGGCATGATACTTGAACCGGTACAAAAGGAATCATCCAGTTCGACAAATTGAAACTCTTGGCTTGACCAAATGACCAATTCCTCCGACAGGCGGGAAATATGGGTCATGATAATCGAGCCGATGGACAGAAATTCCAGAATAAAGTCACGGTCGCTTACGGCATCCATGCTATTGGGATAAATCGTTTCAAATCCTAGTAATCCCGCAACGAGTTCTCGGTCGATCGGGAAGGTGGTGCCTGCTAATGCCCCTGAACCAAGCGGAAGCCAGTTAATCCGTTTCAAGGAATCTGTCAATCTTTCTTTATCACGTTCAAACATCCAGAAATAAGCCATTAAATGATGGGCAAATGAAACTGGCTGCGCCCGTTGCAAATGTGTATAGCCTGGAATCAACGTTTCGATATGTTCCTTTGCCTGATTGAGAATGGCTCCCTGCACTTCCTCCATTAAGGTGATCAATTCTAGCGTTTTTGTGCGCAGATACAGATGCATATCAGTGGCAACCTGATCATTCCGGCTTCGACCAGTATGCAATTTTCCACCGACAGGGCCAATTTTTTCTATCAATAGCTTTTCAATATTCATATGAATATCTTCATCTTCTACCAAAAATTCAACCTCGTTACGGTCGACCATTTCTTTAATAGACAGTAAGCCTTGCTTAATTTTTTCAACATCGTCCAACGGGATAATACCACATTGGCCCAGCATTTGCACATGTGCCAGGCTTCCGGCGATATCCTCCTTGGCCAGCTTCTGGTCAAAGGATATCGAAGCAGTGAATTCTTCGACGAGCTTGTTCGTTTCTTTGGTAAAGCGTCCGCCCCATAGCTTAGACATGATTACTCCTCCTAATACTAAGAAGACTGCCCTCGAATCAATTTTCGAGGGCACTCCGACTTTATTTTAAAATAGATTCTTTATTATTTACCTCAGCATACACTTTGGTTGGCAGACCCCATAATTTGATAAAACCAACAGCCGCATTATGATCAAATGCGTCACCTTTTGTATAAGTCGCCAGTTCCTCATTATATAAACTGTGGACGGATTGACGGCCGACAACAGTATGATTCCCTTTATGAAGCTTAACACGAATTGTACCAGATACTACCTTTTGTGTTTCCTCAATAAAGGCATCAAGAGCAGCCTTTAATGGAGAAAACCAAAGGCCTTCATAAATGATTTTTGCCATTTGCTGCTCCACCTGGGTTTTGAATTGAGTGACTTCGCGAGGCAAAGTTAAAAATTCTAATTCCTTGTGGGCATTAATTAAAATAAGGGCAGCTGGATTTTCATAGACTTCACGGGATTTAATTCCTACTAATCTATTTTCGATATGGTCAATACGGCCGACACCATGCTTGCCGCCAAGTTCGTTTAACGTTTCAATTAATTGAACAAGAGGGAGCTTTTCACCATTTAAGGCCACTGGCACGCCTTGTTCGAATTCAATCTCAAGATATTCAGGTGCATCTGGTGTTAATTCAATTGGATTGGTCCAATCAAATGCAGCTTCAGGTGGCTCTGCCCAAGGGTTTTCCAGCACACCTGCCTCACAGGCACGTCCCCAAATATTTGCATCAATGGAGAATGGATTGTCTAAATCAACCGGAATTGGAATCCCATTCTTTTGGGCGTATTTAATTTCCTCATCACGTGTCATGCCCCACTCACGAACAGGAGCTACCACTTTAAGTTTTGGATTTAACGCTTGAACAGAGACTTCAAAGCGCACCTGGTCATTTCCTTTACCCGTACAGCCATGCGCAACTGCCTGGGCTCCTTCTTTTTCCGCTACCTCCACGAGTAGTTTTGAAATAAGTGGGCGGGAAAGCGCAGAGGATAATGGATATTTTCCTTCGTATAAACAATTAGCCTTTAAAGCTGGTAAAATATATTCCTTCGCCAACAATTCTTTGGCATCCACAATATAGGCTTTAACGGCGCCTACATTTAACGCCTTGTTCTTGATCGCTTCTAAATCTTTGCCTTCGCCGACATCAAGTCCTAACGCGATAACATCATAGCCATATTTTTCTTGAATCCATTTAACTGAAACAGAAGTATCTAAACCGCCTGAGTAGGCTAATACAATTTTTTCCTTTGTCATGATAACGCTCCTTATTACTAGAAATGAATTAAAATACATTTGATAGTATTATTATACATAAATTCTCGAAAAAATAAAGTCTATTAACCTAATAATAATTTTAAAATTGCCTTTTGAGCGTGTAAGCGGTTTTCCGCCTCATCGAATACAACTGAATGAATACCGTCAATAATCTTTGTGGTAACCTCTTCACCACGATGGGCAGGGAGACAATGAAGGAATATAAAATCTTCTTTTGCATATTTGCATAATTCTTCATTAACCTGAAAGTCTTTTAAATCGTTTAGGCGCTTTTCGGTTTCCTTTTCCTGGCCCATACTGGTCCAAACATCTGTTACAATAACATCTGCATCTTTAATGGCTTCAAGTGGATCATTAGAAATAACGACCTTGCTGCCAGTTTGTTCACCTATTTTAATCGCATTTTCCGTAATCGCTCCATCAGGCAAATATCCTGGAGGGCTGGCAATACTAATATTCATGCCCACTTTTGCCGCACCTTCCATTAAGGAGTGCGCTACATTATTATTTCCATCTCCTACATAAGCAAGCTTTAAACCTGCTAGCTTGCCTTTATGCTCCAGAATCGTTAAAAGATCAGCTAAAACCTGAGCAGGGTGCTGCAGGTCTGTTAATCCATTAATAACAGGAATTGTCGCATGTTCTGCCAATTCTTCAACAGATTCATGTGAAAAGGTACGGATCATGATGCCGTCCACATATCTTGAAAGCACCTTTGCGGTATCAGATATACTCTCGCCTCTGCCGAGCTGTATATCCTTTGAACTTAGGAAAATCGCATGTCCTCCAAGCTGAAGCATGCCAACTTCAAAAGAAACCCTTGTACGGGTTGAGGATTTTTCAAAAATCATCCCCAACACTTTACCATTTAATACAGGCAGTGATTTACCTTGCTTTTGTTGTCCTTTCATTTCTAAAGCAACTTCTAACATATAGAGAATTTCTTCTGTACTGAAATCGGAAAGCTGTAAAAAGTCTTTCCCTTTAAAATTGAATTGCTCTGTTATATTTTTTTCCTGCAGATTAATGGATTCTAGCATTTACGACACCTCTTTCGGATAAATGGTAAAATTCGCTTACCGAATAAACGTTTATAGATGAAAGGGAAGTTGGTTTCAAATCCTTTATGGCTTGAACCGTGTCTAGGTGAGTATAAACCGGTACCTTAAAACGGATGGCCTGCTCACGGATTTGGAATCCAAACTTCAATTTGTTTCGTCCCTGGTTTGGTGTATTTATGACAGCCTGTATCGCTTGATTTCGGAAAAGCTCTTGTACATCCTGTTCATCTTTTACAATTTTTTCGACAGGGATGCCCTTACTTTGAAAATAGGCAGCTGTCCCTTCTGTTGCGGCTAGCTTAAAGCTTTTGGCAAGCCCTTGAAATATAGGCAGGCTGATTGGCTTTTCACGATCTGAAATAGAGCAAAGTAAATAATTCTCTGACGGCTCTTTACTCATAGGTGGCATCGCTTTATAAAGGGCTTCCTGGTAATTGAGTGCCATACCCAACACTTCTCCAGTTGACTTCATTTCCGGCCCAAGTACATGGTCAACACCCTTTAGCTTTCCTGCTGAAAAGATCGGAGCCTTAACAGAAAAATATTCTGGTTCTGGAAGTAATCCTACATACTTTGATAAATCTGAAAGGGTCTCTCCAAGTTGAATTCGGGTTGCCCATTCAATCATCGGAATTCCTGTCACCTTACTGATGATGGGCACCGTTCTTGAAGATCGTGGATTAACCTCTAGGACATAAACTGTGTTTTCATAAACAACAAATTGGATATTCATGATTCCAATAACGGGAGCTGTGATGGCAATCTTTTCCGAATAATCGATCAACATCTCTTTTAGTTCATCGGTAAGAGAAATCGGAGGAAACACTGAAATGCTGTCACCCGAGTGCACACCCGCTTTTTCAATATGTTCAAAGATTCCCGGGATAACGATTTGCTTTCCATCACTGATGACGTCAACCTCACATTCAAGACCAGGAATATATTTATCTACTAATAAAGGCCACATTTTTTCATGAGCGTTTTTCTCAAGCTGTTGACAATAGCTAGTCAATTCCTCTTCAGAAAAAATCGTAAACATGGACTGACCGCCAATAACGTAGGATGGTCTTACTAATACTGGATAGCCTAAGCTGGAAGCAGCTTCAACCAGTTCCTCTGGATGGGAGGCGGTTTTTCCTTCAATATGAGGAATGTTCAAATCCTCAAGCAACTGATAAAATTCTTTCCGGTCCTCTAATCGGTCTACATTTTCAACCGTTGTACCGAGAATCTTAATCCCTTCCTCTTGCAAGTCACGGGCTAGGTTAATCGCCGTTTGACCGCCAAATTGAATCAGTACTCCTTCTACCTGTTCCTTTTCGATTACATGAAGTACATCCTCAGCAGCCAGTGGCTCAAAGTACAAGCTATCTGCTACAGAATAATCCGTACTGACTGTTTCTGGGTTATTATTGATGACAACTGCTTCATAGCCTTTTTTCTTAAGGGATTTTGCGGCATGAACGGAACAATAGTCAAATTCAATTCCTTGACCAATACGGATTGGACCGGAACCGATTACGAGAACCTTTTTCTTGTTAGTCGTTTCCACCTCATCGAATCCGTGCCATGTTGAGTAATAATAGGGTGTAGCAGCATCGAATTCTGCTGAGCAGGTGTCAACCATCTTATATCCCGGCAGCAAGCCAAGTTCCTTTCGCTTCGTTCGAATTTGTTTTTCCGGAACCTCATAAATTTGTGATAGCAGCTTGTCGGCTATGTTATTTCGTTTAGCTTCTTTCAGTAGAGAAGCTGGGACAGTGGTCCATTGATACGAAGCCAATTCCGTTTCCAAAGCAACGATTGAACTAATTTTGTGTAAAAACCATGGATCAATTTCGGTTAATTGCTGAACTCTCTCCAGGCTGATCCCGCGTCTGAACGCTTCGGCAATGATAAAGAGCCGTTGGTCATTGGCTATTTCAAGAAGTCCAAACAATTCTTTTTCTGATAAAGAATGGTTGATTTCCCTGCAAAGACCATATACGTTCATTTCCATGGAGCGGATCGCCTTGTTTAACGCACCTTCAAAGGTCCGATCAATGGCCATTACTTCCCCGGTTGCTTTCATTTGCGTACCTAGAGTGCGGTCAGCTTCAGGAAATTTATCAAACGGGAACCGCGGCAGTTTTACCACAATATAATCAATCGCCGGCTCAAAGGAGGCAAAAGTAGTGCCAGTTATTGGATTCACAATTTCATCAAGGTGATATCCAACCGCGCATTTTGCAGCCATCCTGGCAATCGGATAGCCTGTGGCCTTTGAGGCAAGGGCTGATGAACGGCTGACCCTTGGGTTGACTTCAATGATGTAATATTGATTGGATTCAGGATGCAAAGCAAACTGAATGTTACAGCCACCGATAATTTCAAGCTCTCTGATGACTTTAATGGATACATCACGAAGCATTTGATATTGTACATCAGTCAAAGTTTGTGAAGGGGCAACCACGATGGAATCCCCCGTATGGACACCGACTGGGTCCATGTTCTCCATATTGCAAACAATGATGCAAGTATCATTAGCATCTCTCATTACTTCATATTCAATTTCTTTCCAGCCTTTGATGCTTTTTTCCACCAATACCTGGTGAATCGGACTTGCAGCAAGCCCCTTTTTCAAAACCACCTCTAGTTCTTCGTGGTTGTTGGCAAAACCGCCGCCTTCCCCGCCAAGGGTGTAGGCAGGACGAATAATAACTGGAAATCCAATTTCATTAACGAATTGTACGCCTTCTTCAAACGTATGAATAATGGCTGATTCAGGAATTGGTTCACCAATTTTTAGCATCAGATTGCGGAATCGTTCGCGATCTTCACCGTTTTTAATGGACTCAACTGAAGTGCCTAAAAGAGCAACATCGTATTTTTCAAGTATATTTTGTTCATACAGTTGAACGGTTAAATTCAGGCCAGTTTGACCGCCCAATGTCCCAATAATGCCATCAGGCTTTTCTTTTTGGATGATTTTTTCAATAACGGCTGTCGTTAACGGCTCGATATAGACCTTATCAGCGATTGCTTCATCAGTCATAATCGTGGCCGGGTTATTGTTGATTAAAATGACCTCAATGCCCTCTTCTTTAAGAGCGATGCAGGCTTGAGTTCCGGCATAATCAAATTCTGCCGCCTGCCCAATCACGATGGGTCCTGATCCTATTACTAGTACTTTTTTTAGCATCTTATTTAACGGCATAACGTGTCTCTCCTAATGAAGCGATCTGAGCTACAAATTCTTTTAAAATATATTCGGTATCACTTGGCCCTGGATGGGCTTCGGGATGGAATTGCACAGTTCGAATCGGATAATATTTATGCTTCAGGCCCTCAATCGAACGATCATTCACATTCCGATACGTCACATCAAACACTTTCTCGTCAATGCTTTCATCCTTAACAACATAACCATGGTTTTGGGCGGTAATTTTTACTTTACCGGTCTCAAGTTCTTTTACCGGATGATTGCCGCCGCGGTGCCCGTAGGCTAATTTTTCTGTTTTTGCTCCGAAAGCAAGTGCGATTAGCTGATGTCCTAGGCAGATTCCTAATGATGGAAAGTGTTGGCTGATTTTTTGAATCTCCGGAAACCATTTTTTCAATTCCATAGGATCACCAGGACCATTACTAAAGAGAACACCGTCCGGATTGATCGATTTCATTTTTTCAAATGTTGTATTATACGGTACAATAGTGACCGCACATCCTTCTGCCTGGAGAGCGGTTAGGATGGATTTTTTATAACCAAAATCCATTAACACGACATGCGGTCCATTATTTTTGAAATATTGAATCTTTTTTGTGGATACCTGATCCACCCATAACGGTTCTTTACTATCCCCAGTAAAATTAAACTGTTTTGTTTTGCTTAGATAGCCTTTAACCGTACCTCGGCTGCGAATGGTTTTCACAAGCTTCCTAGTATCTACTCCTGCAATTCCCGGTACAGCAGCGGCTTTTAGCTTATCGGAAAATTTTTGAATGGACTGGAAATGGCTTGGAGTTTCACATAAATCCCCAATGATTACCCCGGATAAAGCTGGGGAAATACTTTCATCGTCCAGTGTATTGACCCCGTAATTACCAATGATTGGGTAACAAAATGTAATAATTTGTCCTGCGTACGAAGGATCCGTAATAATTTCTTGATATCCGGTCATGCTTGTATTAAATACTACTTCTCCAAGAGAATCCTGGTCGGCGCCAATTAGCACCCCTTCAAATACCTCTCCCGTTTCCAAAGTAAGATATCCCTGATTCAACATTCTCACTCGCCTTTCTCTATACTTTGGAATGTTTTTTCCAACGATTTAGTAAATTCATCTATTTCTTCTTTGGTTACTGTTAATGGCGGCAGAATCCGAATTACATTTGGACCAGCTGTTAAAATTAACAAATTGTTTCCGATGGCTTTTTGAACAATGTTCAAGGCATCAAGTTCAACGACCAATCCTTTAAGAAGGCCTTTGCCGCGGATTTCTTTTATAAAAGTAAAGGTATTTTTCATATGTTGAAGCTGTTGGTCTAGATACTCTGACATGGTATTTGCATTTTCCAAGGTATCACTTTCTACCATGTAGGTGATGGTTGCCAGTCCGGCAGCAGTAGCAAGCGGGTTTCCTCCAAAAGTACTTCCATGGCTTCCAGGTTCAAAACCTTTGGCCGCTTTTTCTTTGGCGATCATCGCACCGATAGGAAATCCTGAACCAAGCCCCTTTGCAATGCTGATGACATCTGGCTCGATGCCGAACTGCTCGTATGCAAATAATGTCCCTGTCCGGCCAATCCCGGTTTGAATTTCATCAACCATTAGTAAAATATCATGTTGTTTGCAAAGTAGGTCGAGCTTTTTTACCCAGTCAGAATTTGCAGGGATGACACCGCCTTCACCTTGGACAAGTTCGAGCAGAACGGCTGCTGGCTTCAACTCAATGAGCTCATCAAGGGCATTCGTGTCATTATATGGCAGGTAGTGAAATCCAGGCGCAAGCGGTGAAAACCCTTGTTGGATTTTTTCCTGGCCGGTCGCAGTTAAAGTGGCAATGGTTCTTCCGTGAAATGATTGTTGGAAGGTGACCACAACCGGTGAACCTGTACCTTTTACTTTATTAGCATAACGTCTTGCTAATTTAATTCCCGCCTCATTGGCTTCGGCACCGCTATTGCAAAAAAAGACCTGGTCACCGCAGCTATTTTCAACTAGCATTGCCGCAAGCTGCTCCTGATTTGGAATATGATATAGATTGGAGCAATGCCAAAGATTTTGTAGCTGCTCTTCCACTTTTTCTTTTATAACATCTGGGATATGGCCTAAATTACATGTCGCAATTCCAGAAGTAAAATCCAAAAATTTCGTTCCATTGTCATCCCATACATAGCTTCCTTTTCCCTTTACCAGTGTGACAGGAAACCGACCATATGTTGACATGACCGGAGAGATTTGGGAGATAGTATTATTGACTGTCATTACGCGATCCCCTCTTCTAACACAATTTTGGTTCCAACTGTTTTACCTTTTGAGTAGTCTATTAAGCTATTTTTTTCAAATCCGTTAATGATTCCAACTTCCGGGATATTATGAACAAGACCATCAATTGCCGCCTTTACCTTTGGAATCATTCCTCCATATATCGTTTGATCTTCAATCATTTCTTCAATGATGGTCTTGGAAACTTTATCGAGCTTCGTTTTCATCCCATCTTTTTCGACCAAAATTCCTGGGATATCACTGATAAAGCATAGTTTTGCTCCTAATGCTTTTGCTACTGCGGAAGCTGCGATATCGCCGTTAATATTATAGCGTTGACCAAAGTCATCGATTCCTATTGGGGATATTACAGGAATATGCCCATGCTGAATGATACCTTCAATGATCGTTTGATTTACTTCAACGACTTCTCCTACAAATCCAAGTGTTTGTGCGTCAGCAGTTGGTACCGCCTTTAGAAGGCCGCCATCCACCCCGCTGACCCCCACAGCACTGCCGCCTACTTCGACAAGATTTCTAACCACTTGTTTATTGACTGAACCACTTAGGACCATTTCCACAATATCGAGAACCTGGTGGTCCGTTACCCTTAGTCCGTTCACAAACTGTGTTTCTACGTTTAAATTTTTTAATAAAGAAGTAATCAGAGGACCTCCGCCATGAACGATTACCGGTGTCCACTCTCCGATTTCCTGTATTTTTACAATATCCTCGTAAAACGATCTTGGCAGATGATCTAACACGCTTCCTCCACACTTAATCACTAAGTAGTTCATGCTGAGTTCCTCCTTAGGTGCGATAAGATGCATTAATTTTTATATAGTCATAAGTTAAGTCGCATCCCCAAGCTGTTGCTGTATATTTACCTTGGTTTAATTCAACCACAATCGTTATTATTTCAGAGTCTAGATATTTCTTTATTTCCTCTTCATCCATTGGAATTGGCAAACCATTTTCAAAAACACGGAATGCTCCCAAAGACACATTTACCAAGTTGGGCACAACAGGAACCCCACTATAGCCAATCGCAGTTACGATCCTTCCCCAGTTAGGATCTTTCCCATAAATCGCCGTTTTAACAAGATTGGAGGATATGATTGATTTACCGATCGCTCTGGCATCTTCATTACTTAGGGCCCCTGTTACTTGAACTTCGATTAACTTAGTTGCCCCTTCACCGTCTCTGGCAATTTTCTTTGCTAGTGACGCGCAAACGATTGTTAAACCTTCTTCGAAAATCACCCAGTCAGGATGGTTTTTAGTTAGAAGATCATTTTCAGCCAGACCGTTGGCCATCACCAGGACCATGTCATTCGTACTTGTATCTCCATCAACGGTGATCATATTAAAGGTTTGATTGGTAATATTTCTTAATGCTGCTAATAAATCTTCTTGGGCGATATTTGCATCGGTAGTGACAAATCCAAGCATGGTTGCCATGTTCGGATGAATCATTCCTGATCCCTTGGCAGCTCCGCCAATGGTTACTGTCTTGCCACCGATTTTTATTTGAACAGCAATTTGTTTCACATCTGTATCTGTAGTTAAGATCGCCTGGAGAAAATTTTCCTTAGCTTCGTGTTCTACATCGAGAATTTGCTGCAAACCAGTATTAATTTGCTCCATTGGGAGTAATTCACCAATAACCCCTGTAGATGTTACGGCCACCAAATGACTGTCAATACCAAGTTTCTCGGCAAGAGTCTGTTGCATAGCATAAGCATCCTTTACCCCCTGCTCACCGGTACAGGCATTGGCATTTCCTGAGTTTACGAGGATCGCCTGGATTTTATTTTCTTTAGCGATGCTCTCCTGTGTTACAAGCAATGGTGCAGCTTGAAAAATATTCGTGGTATAGACACCTGCAACAACAGCAGGAACCTCTGATACGATATAACCAAGATCTAATTTTTTTCGTTTAATCCCGCAATGCATACCTCCTGCTTTGTACCCTTTCGGTAAAGTAACACTTTCATCTTTTAAAATAACGATTTCTTTGCTGGTCGTTGCTTGTGTCAATTTTATTTCCCCCTATTCAAACCCCTTGTTTATTAAAAATCTAAACGTCATTCGCTCGTACCTATGGATATAATGGAATATCGATTAAACCAGTTCCTTCATCCCAGCCGTTGATTATATTTGCGTTTTGAATCGCCTGACCTGCAGCCCCTTTCACAAGGTTGTCAATTACAGAAATAATCGTTAACCTATTAGTCCGTTCATCAACATGCAGACCAATATCACAGAAATTACTGCTAAGGACCTCTTTTGTAGCTGGTACAATTCCTTCCGGCCTGATCCTAACAAACGGCTTATTTTTATAAAATTCAGTATATATTTGATGGACCTTACTTGTTATTACTTTTTCTGTCAGTTTTACGTAAATGGTACACATGATTCCCCGTGTCATTGGAACTAAATGAGTGGTGAATGTAACCGTAATCGGTTCTCCCTTTTCGTCTGAAAGAACCTGCTCAATTTCCGGAATATGCTGATGTGCTCCTAGCTTATATGCTTTTATGTTTTCGTTTATTTCCGCATAATGGGCAGCCAGCGAAAGACCTCTTCCAGCACCGGACACTCCTGATTTTGCATCAATAATGATAGATTCATAATCTGCCAGGTTTGAGTTGATGATAGGTAAAAGCCCTAAGAGTGTGGCTGTCGGATAACAACCGGGATTTGCAATCAAGTTAGCGTTTTTAATTTTCTCAGGGTAAATCTCACTTAAACCATAAACCGCATTGTTTAAATACGGTTCGGCTGCAGCCGTGTGTTTATACCAAGTTTCATAGACTTCTGGTGACCTAAGCCGGAGATCACCGGATAAATCGATGCATGTAATTCCGCGGTCAATTAACTGTGGAGTTAGGGTGCTGCTCACACCCGAAGGAGTGGCCAAAAATACGATTGAATTTTCCTCACATAATTGATCTGGATTAAATGCTTCAAGTGGCTGCTCAACAACGGTTGAAAGATGAGGATAAATTTCACTGAAGCTTGCCCCTGCTTGAGAATTAGAAACCACCGTTCCGATTTCTAATAACGGATGCTTTTGGATTAACCTAATTAATTCAACGGAGCCGTAACCTGTTCCACCAATAATTGCCGCTTTCACATTGTTCATCTCCTACATTGCTTACTTAATGAATTATTATACATACATGTATATAATTATTCAATTATAAATCACAATATTTTTGATTTTTTTTTGCTTAAATTAAGGTTATTTCTTTTGGTAACGCTTTCATCTTCATGTGTCAGATTATACATATTTTATGCATATTTGCATAAATCATATCTCTCTATTCAATAACTGAATTTAGGTAAAAGGCTGCCCTCCTATTTTTTATGATTTCAGTAGTGTCAAAGCCGAATGTAGAAAAAAAAGACACCCTTCAATATAAAGAAGAGCGTCTTCAATGGAATATTTCTAAAATTTCCTTTAATTTACCCACTGGGATTTGACCGGGTGCAGAGACATTTTTCGCTGCGGCAAACGTCATGGCTACTCCAAACATTCCTCCCGCAGCACGACTGATGATCCCATGCTTACCCATAGAAATTGTAATGAACGGGCGGTCAGAATATTGTTCATTAAATATATTAGTGGCCTCTAATAAAGACAAAACGTCAGCGGCGTCTGAAGGCATCAAGGCAATCTTCGGAATGTCCGCGCCGAACTCCTGTGCTTTGCAAAGCCGTTCGATAATTTCTTCTTTCGGAGGTGTTTTTGAGAAGTCATGGTTAGAAATGATGACAAATACACCATTTGAATGTGCAATATCAGTTAATGTCTTAACGGTTTTTTCATCATTATATAACTCAATATCAATGAAATCTACCTGACACGTTTCCACTATTGTTGTATTTAACTCCAGATAATATTGCGACGTAATTTCCTTTTCTCCACCTTCTTTCTTGCTCCTAAATGTAAAGATAAGAGGCAGATTGGATAGGATTATTCGAATTTCCTGAAGTGTTTCCCTAACCTTGATCAAATCCTCGACCTGTTCAAAAAAGTCTACCCTCCATTCCACCAAATCTAAATCAAGTGTTTTAAAATATTCAGCTTCTTGAATTAATTCTGATTGACTTTTCCCTGTCATGGACACGCATACTTTTGGTCGTCCTTCACCAAGCGTTACATTCTTTACGGTTATTGTTTTTTTTATCATAAATGACTCCTTGATGAATGTAATAGATCGTAGATTTGATTGGTAACTTCTTCAGGTGATTGATCATCTGTATTTATTTTCAGATGATGATTCGCGTAAATTTCTTGCCGAAAATGATAGAGCTCTTCCATTTCAGTAATTGTCTTATTTTGTAGAATAGGACGGCTATCTATAATTAAGTCTAATCTATCTTTCCAATTTTCGAAGGAAATTTCCAGAAAAATAACAGTCGTTGTTGAAAGGCAAACCCTTCTTATGTCTTCTTGCAGAAAAGCTCCACCACCTAAGGAGAGCACCTTATTGTTTTCTTTACATAAGTTTGAGATAAGACTTTTTTCACGTTCTCTAAAAGTCTTCTCTCCAAATGTTTTAAAAATCTCCGATACTGGCAGTTTGAATTCCTCTGCAATTATTTCATCTGTATCTATAAAATCGTAATTGAGCCGCTCGGCTACTAATTTTCCTATGGTAGTTTTCCCCACTCCCATAAACCCGATTAGTACTATACTTTTTTCCACCTGTTATGTCCCCCTTGAGCAACTAGAAACCTTTAGGTAATTATAAATCTTCTTTTAATATTATGACAATTACTTTTGTTGGGGGATTGATTCACTTCATGAAAGACAGTCCTTACCACCTGCTGCCCCTTTTTGTCTTTCATCCCCTTTATGAAAGACATTTCTCTCTGCTTGCTAGCCCCTATTGTCTTTCATCCACCCTATGAAAGACATTTCTCTCTACATGCTGCTCCTCTTTGTCTTTCATCCGCCTTATGAAAGACATTTCTCTCTACATGCTGCTCCTATTGTCTTTCATCCACCCTATGAAAGATATTTCTCTCTGCCTACTAACCCCTATCATCTTTTCATTCATAAGGCTGCAACCTTAGCCCTATAAAAAACAAGGGCGGCGCCTGGCACCGCCCATTAGTTTTTCATTTTTGGATCTAGCACGTCACGCAGCCCGTCTCCCATCAGGTTAAAGCCTAAAACCGTAAGCATGATGGCTATACCTGGGAAGAAAAGGGTCCATGGTGCTTGGGTGATATAGTTTTTTGAGTCGGCAAGCATTTTTCCCCATTCAGGTGTTGGGGCTTGGGCGCCCATTCCCAAGAATCCGAGAGCCGCCGCCTCAATGATTGCAGTCGCAATTGCCAGGGTAGCCTGGACAATGACCGGCGAGATGCTGTTCGGTAGAATATGTTTTAACAGAATACGAGTGTCTCTCATGCCAATAGCCCTAGCCGCCATAATATACTCTTCCTGTTTGACACTTAACACCTTTGACCTCACCAATCGGCCAAAATTCGGAATATTGATTACAGCAATGGCAATTAAAGCATTCTGCAAGGAAGGACCTAAGATGGATACAACGGCAATCGCTAATAGAATACTAGGAAAGGCTAGCATAATATCAAAAATTCGTGAAATAATCGTATCGACCCAGCGCCCATAATATCCAGCGATGATGCCTAATAATGTCCCTATTACCACTGAACCCAATACTGAGAAAAATCCTACCCATAGTGAAATTCTTGCACCATAAACAATTCTTGAATAAATGTCGCGGCCAAAATCATCGGTGCCAAACCAATGCTTACTGGAAGGTGCCTGCATGCGATCTGTCAAAACCTGTTCCTTAAAGCTGTATGGTGCTATAACAGGAGCAATTATTGCTAGAATGATAAAAAAGAGTACGATGATCAGTCCAACGAGGGCTAATCTGTTTTTATAAAAGGATTGAACGGCCTCCTTCCAAGGAGGTGTGTATTTTTCTTCGACAGTACGTATTGAAATATCTGCCGCATTTTTTGCTAATTCGGCCACGGCTGATTCCTCCTCCTTTATTTCGAATATTTAATCCTTGGGTCGACAAATACATATAACAGGTCTACCACCAAGTTGATCAATACGAAAATTCCGGCAATGATTAAAATTCCTGATTGGATGACAGGGTAATCGCGATATGAAATCGCGTCATATAAATATCTTCCAATTCCCGGCCAGCCGAAAATCGTTTCTGTTAGGATCGCTCCTCCTAAGAGAAGACCCGTTTGTAAGCCGATTACTGTTAAAACTGGGATAACGGCATTTTTTAAAGAGTGCTTGTACACAACCCAGAACATGCGAAGACCTTTCGCTCTCGCTGTACGAATATAATCTGACTTCATCACCTCAAGCATCGTTGCCCGGGTCATTCTGGCAATGATCGCCATTGGGATGGTTGCTAGTGCTAAACTTGGCAAAATTAAATGCTGAACGACTGTCCAAAATTGATCCATTCGTCCTTGCAGCAGAGTGTCAATTAAATAGAAATTGGTGATGGCAGCGACTGGATCCCTGACGTTTTCCCGTCCGGTTGTCGGCAGCCAGCCCAATTCGATCGAAAAAGCCCACTGTTCCATTAAGCCTAACCAAAAAATCGGTAAGGACACACCAACTAAGGCTAGGACCATCGCAATATAATCAAACCAGGATTTGGAGAACCAAGCACTGATAATCCCTGCATTTACCCCTATGATGACAGCAATGATCATGGCTACGACGGTTAACTCAGCAGTCGCTGCCAGGAAAGGCCAAATCTCTTGGTTAATCGGTCCTCTTGTTCGAAGAGAAACTCCCAAATCACCATGGAGTAGCGATTGAATATAATCAAAATATTGTATGTACCACGGCCGATTCAATCCTAATTCCTGAGTTAGCTTGGCAATCGAATCAGCGGTAGCGCGTTGACCTAATATCACCTGGGCCGGATCACCCGGGATTGCATGAATAATAGCAAAAACAACCAGCGTCATACCAAATAATACGGGAATTAAGGATAGGATACGGCGAATTGAATAAGTGAACAATGGTTTTCACCTCTTTGTTAAAAGCATTAAGGTAACAAAAGGGGAGGCAAAGTAACCCTCCCCTTTCATTAAAAAATTATTTGAATTCTACTTTTGTCAACGGTTCAGAGCCAGTTGGGTGCGGCAAGTAGTTCATTACATCTTTAGAGGCTGCAAGTAATGGTACAGAGTGAACGAGTGGAACCCACGGAGCATCATCATGGATGATTACCTGAGCTTTTTTGTAAAGATCATTCCGCTTAGCTTGGTCTGTTTCTGTTTGCGCTTGGATTAAAAGGTTATGAAGCTCGTCATTGCTATAGTAAGAGTAGTTGTTGCTGCCAATGCTGTCTATATCAAGCAATGTGTATAAGAAGTTATCAGGGTCTCCGTTGTCACCTGTCCAACCTAGCATAAACATGCCAAATTCGCCTTTTCTGGCTTTTTCTAAATAAGTAGCCCAGTCAACAGATTGGATTTTTGCTTTAATGCCGATTTTGCTTAAGCTTTCTTGGATGACCTCAGCTACTTTTTGTGCTTCTGGCATGTATGGACGTGCTACAGGCATTGCCCATAAATCAATGTCAAAGCCTTTCTCATAGCCAGCTTCTTTCAATAATTCTTTTGCCTTATCAAGATCATATTCATAAGGTTTGATTGCATCGTTATAGCCTTCGATGGATGGAGGCATAGGGTTAACTGCAGCTTCTGCCTTTCCACCGTAGAACGCTTTAATGATTGATTTTTTATCAATCGCATGGTTAATCGCTTGACGAACCAGTTTGTTATCAAGTGGCTTATGAGTGGTTGTTAAACCAATATAACCAACATTCATAGATGGGCGCTCAATGACTTGAAGTTGATCGTTAGCCTTAACTGTTGCTTCATCTGAGTTATTTAAGCCATCCATAACGTCAATTTCCCCGTTAGAAAGAGCATTAAGACGTGCTGTATTTTCCGGAATTACACGGAAAATTACTTTGTTTAGCTTGGGTAGACCTTTTTGCCAGTAATCAGGGTTCTTTTCAAGCGTAATGGTATCGTTTTGTTTCCACTCAACAAATTTGAATGGTCCCGTTCCAACTGGATGACTTCTGAAATCATCACCATATTTTTTTACCGCATCCGGGCTGGCAATTCCAAATGGCGACATGGCCAAGTTTTTCAAGAATGGTGCTTGTGGTCTTTTTAAAGTAAATTGAACGGTGTAGTCATCTATTGCTTTTACTTCTTTAATGACATGTCCTTCATCGTTTACATATCCACCAAACATGGTGTAGTAAGGGAATTTGTCTTCGTTGCCGTTCATCCAACGGTTAAAGTTGAAAACAACCGCTTCCGCATTAAAGGCAGTACCATCATGGAATTTAACACCCTGACGAAGCTTGAAGGTATAGGTTAAGCTATCTGCGGATACCTCCCAAGATTCTGCAAGACCTGGATGAATTGTCGTATCTTGATCACCGTAGTTTACTAGGTTCTCAAAAATATTATCTGTTACTTTAAAGGTTTCGCCTTCGGTTGTGGTGATTGGGTCTAAGGAAGTGGAATCACCTCCACGTCCATATACAAGAGTATCCTTTTTAGATCCGCCACCTGAGGCATTATCCTTTTTGCCTCCTGTTTCTTGGTTAGATTTGCTGCAGCCTACCAAGAACATGCTGATTGCTAATAAGGCAATCAATAGTACTTTTATTGATTTTTTCATATCCTTCTTTTTACCCCCTATGTTTCATTTTTTATCATAATTGCTGCAAGTTAGTTGTCATATAGATGACATGCAACATAATGACCATTTAGGTTTTGTTCCACTGGACGGACAGTCTTACAAATGTCCAAGCATTCCCCGCATCTAGTATGGAAGGCACAGCCTGAAGGAGGATTTGCCGGGTTTGGCAATTCTCCATCTATTAAAATCGTATTCTTTTTTATATCTGGATCAGGAATTGGTACCGCTGACAAAAGTGCTTTTGTGTATGGGTGTTTAGGATTTTCATAGAGTTCTTCACTCTCGGCTAATTCTATTAATCTGCCTAAATACATAACGCCGACACGATCACTGATATGTCTGACCACACCCAGGTCATGGGCAATAAAGATGTATGTTAGTTGAAATTCTTTTTGAATATCCTTCATTAAATTTAGAACTTGTGCCTGAATCGAGACGTCTAGGGCAGAAACTGGTTCATCGGCAATGATTAGCTTTGGCTTGGTCATTAAAGCTCTTGCGATACCGATCCGCTGACGTTGGCCGCCACTAAATTGGTGCGGATAGCGCTTAGCGTGATAGCTGCTTAAACAGACAACCTCCAGCATTTCCTTTACCCGCTTTTGCCGCTCCTCCTTTGTTCCAATTCCATGAACAATCAACGGCTCTTCCAGGATTTTTTCTACGGAATGTCTCGGATTTAAAGATGCATATGGGTCTTGAAAGACCATTTGAATGTCCCTGCGAATTTTACGTAATTCCGTTTTGGACATTTTTGTTATCTCTTTGTCTTCAAACATGATTTTCCCGTCACTAGCTTCAATCAGCCGCATTAACAGCCTGCCTGTCGTTGATTTCCCGCAACCGCTTTCACCAACGATTCCAAGAGTCTCTCCTTTTTTAACATGGAAAGAAACATCATCGACTGCTTTTACCTCACCTTGTTTTTTCCCTAGAAGGCCTCCGGTGATCGGAAAGTATTTCTTTAGTCCATTTACTTCAAGTAGTAGCTCCGACATGCTTGTCGATTCCCCCCTTCAATGTATGCAGGAAGCAGCGCACTTCATGTCCATCTTGTTCCGATGAATAAATTTCTGGTGATTCGTGATGACATTTTTCAAATGCTTCCGCACATCTTGCGGCAAATTTACATCCCTGCTTTACTGCTCCTGGTGCTGGCACTGTTCCCGGAATACTATAGAGGCGGTCTTTTTTCTCACTTAGGACCGGAACAGATTTTAGTAAACCTTTCGTATAGGGGTGCTGTGGATTCTTTAATATCGTTCTTACTTCTCCCTGCTCTACAATTTGCCCTGCATACATAACAATCACACGCTGGCAGATTTCAGCTACCACGCCAAGGTCATGTGTGATGAGGATGATAGAAGTATTGGTTTTTTGATTTAAATCTTTCATTAATGCTAAGATTTGGGCTTGGATGGTGACGTCAAGTGCTGTGGTAGGCTCGTCTGCAATTAATACCCGAGGATTACAGGCCATAGCCATGGCAATCATGACGCGCTGTCTCATTCCGCCAGACAGCTGATGAGGATGTTCTTTAAGAATCCCCTCTGCTCTAGGAATTCCTACTAGTTTAAGTAATTCAATACTCCGAACCTTTGCTTCTGCTTTTGAAAGGTTGGTATGTAAGCGAATTCCTTCCATTAATTGATTACCTATGGAAAAAAGCGGGTTTAATGATGTCATGGGCTCCTGGAATATCATTGAAATTTGGTTCCCCCGGATTTTGCGCCAATCTTTTTCAGATAAATGGGTTATATTTCTACTATTAAAAATAATGTCCCCTTGTTCAATTTTTCCTGGGGGTGAAGGAATAAGACCCATCATGGCTAAAGAAGTAACACTTTTGCCGCTTCCGGATTCACCAACTATACCAAGGATTTCTCCATCCTTCAGTTCAAAGCTAACCCCATCCACGGCAGGCAGAAACTTTTTTCCGGTTTGAAACGAAACTCTTAAATCGTTGATCCGCAATATAGGTTCTTTTCTCACATTTACACCTACTTTTAACAATTCTATTGATTTCATTAAATTAGTTGTAAATTATTATTCTAATTTAATCAATATTATGACTATTATGACATATGACTCATTTGAAATAATGTCAAAAGTTGTCGCACAAATAAAAAAATTTAGAAAATAAAATACACCTCTACCTTCTTTAGTACGTTAAAGTAACAAAAAAGGCACGTACAGCCCCAAGGGTGAAAGTGCCTTTTTCATCATTTTACTCTTTAATAAACAGTTTTTTTAATAAAATAATCCTTCAATATAATAGTTTTAGAATGCTACTTTTTAAGCCCAGTATAGATTTGAATAGCATCTCTAAGAAATTCCGCAGTTCCTGGTTGTTCCTTATCGTAGTAGGCCTTAAACCTTTCGTCATCGACATACATTTGGGCAAGCCCTGCGTGTGCTTCCTTGCTGTACTCACTCCAATAAAAGGTTAGCCATTTTTTGTGGAGCTCCGCAGTCTTCTGAGCCAATTCACCAGCTGGATCGCCTGTTTTGAAAGCTTCAGCTAACGTTTTCGATACTCTGTCAGCAAGTGCAGTTGCCTCATCATATTGCTCTTGGGTCATGTTCATAACTTTGGCATTGGATTTCTCTACTGTCTCTTCTCCGTATCTTTCACGGATTTCTTTCCCATATTTTCTCTCATTTTCATCTATCATTATTTTCTTAAAACCTTCGAATTTCTCTTGATTAGACATGTTCATTCTCCCTTCAGTCATTGCAATTGTTTTTTCTACATTTGCAATGAGCAGATTTAATTGTTCTCTTTTTTCGAGGAGTTTTTGGCGATGCTCTTTTAGGGCCGTTGAACCATCAAAAGAAGGATCCGTGATGATGTCTTTTATGCTTTCCAAGTTAACCCCTAATTCGCGATAGAAAAGAATTTGCTGCAAGCGATCCACCTCTGATTGACCATAAATCCGATACCCCGATGAACTGATTCTCGCCGGCTTAAGAATCCCAATTTCATCATAATACCTTAACGTCCTGGCACTAACCCCTGCCAAACTCGCCAACTTTTGAACTGTATATTCCATCCGTTCACCTCCTCAAAATCAACAATACACCTTTACGCAACGTCAAAGTCAATAACTATTAAGCCTAAATTTCATTGAATTATAAACAGCTTTGTCCACTCCACACGTACAATTGTACACGAGTGGTGCCTGTCACCTTTTGCTTTTTTATTTTTATTCTTTTACTATGTTATACTTTAAAAAGTCTGTTTATAAAAGGAGAGTATTTTAGTGGAATCGCAGAAGTCACGTGCTGAAGTAAAGTCAGCCTATTTATATTTGTTAATTACGGGGATTGTCCTTGTAGCGTTTAATTTGCGCCCGGCCATTACTTCAATCGGACCGCTTATTGGTGATATACAAGAGGATGTGGGCCTTGCTCATTGGAGTGCAGGATTATTGATGAGTATGCCTCTGATTGTTTTTGCGTTTATGTCGCCGCTTGTACCGAAAATAGCCATAAGGTTATCAAATGAAGTAACTTTGTTGTTTGGGCTGTTCCTGTTAATGATCGGGATTGTCATTCGTTCCGTTCCTGTAACAATCTCCTTATTCATAGGAACACTTGCGATTGGGATAGGGATTGCAATTGGCAATGTACTGTTACCTGCGATCGTAAAGGATAAATTCCCGAAAAAGTTCGGACTCATGACAAGTGTGTATTCTACTTCAATGGCATTGGTGGCATCTTTGGCATCAGGCTTGAGTGTTCCTCTGGCACATGAAGTAAACCTTGGTTGGCAGGGTGCCTTAATTGTATGGGGAATTCCAGCCATTGCAGCCTTCGTTATTTGGATCTACCTTCTCAAAGCTAATCGTGGAGTTCAATCTGAAGTAAAAAAAGTGAAGATTGGTTCCCATAATATTTGGTGTTCTTTTCTCGCCTGGCAAATTGCCATCTTTATGGGGTTTCAGTCATTTTTGTTTTATGTTACGGTATCCTGGCTGCCGGAAATCTTACACAGTCATGGAATGAGCACGGGAACGGCTGGTTGGATGCTTTCCTTTAGTCAATTGGTGGGCTTGCCTGCCAGTTTCTTGATTCCCGTATTTGCAGGTCGGTTTAAATCCCAATTCTGGCTGGCATTTATCTTAAGCCTTTTAACCTTTCTAGGTTTTGTTGGTTTATTATGGGGGGGCCCATCGTACTTTATTCTAATTGTTAGCATTATTCTTATTGGAATTGGCTTAGGCGGAAATTTCCCATTGGCGTTGACTTATATTGGACTTCGTGCCCGCAACGCCGCACAAGCTGCAGAATTATCGGGAATGGCCCAATCGTCAGGCTATATTATCGCAGCGGCAGGACCTTTATTTATTGGATATTTATTTGACCAGACCCATCAATGGACCGTTCCATTGATCACACTCATTATTGTGTCCCTAATTGTAATGGTATTTGGCATGCTCTCAGGTCGCAATCGATATGTATAAAAAAAGCGAACAGTATCGTTCGCTTTTTTCTATAATTATCCATCATGATAATTCTTTAATTTTTCCTATCCAATCTTTAAAGCTCCCAAATTCTTCAGGATTAAAACCAAAATGTCCTTTTATAAAGCTAATGGTTTCGCTCTCTTGATCATGAAAAACCCCGTCCGAATAGATTAATTGAAACAATTCAACCAAAACAATATTTTTGGAGCGTTCCGTACTAAAACTACTCAGAATGTCCTCAATATCCATCCCTTTTACTTGATAATTCTCCAATTCCATTTCTCGTTGATACCTTTTAATAATTGAATTTTCGAAAACAGACAGATTTCCATCAATTGCAGCAATTCGGTTTGCCAGTTCAAGAAAAGCCTCTCTCTCTTTCAGGGAAAGTTCTTCCAGAAACAATACACACACAACTCCTTAAGTTCGTTTACTATTTATACGCTTTACAATTGGCTAAAGTTTCATCCAAACACAATTTTGTTGGATTGTCCTTTTTTTCAGGTTTTTATATTCCTTGGATTAACAAAACTATTAATAACCACCTATGGTAAAATAGTTTAAAAAAACAGGGAGATTCCAGTCATGAAAGAAAAATTAAAAAACCTACCTACTTCTCCCGGAGTTTACTTGATGAAAGATTCTCATGGAGAGATTATGTATGTCGGAAAAGCAAAAAATCTTAACAGAAGAGTGCGCTCCTACTTTCAAAACTCCAAATCCCATTCACAAAAGATCAAAAAGATGGTCTCATCTATCAGGGATTTTGATTATCTCCTTACCGATACAGAATTCGAGGCTTTTCTCCTTGAATGTCACTACATCCAAGAATTAAAACCCATTTTTAATAAACAAATGAAGAGTCCTGAATCCTATACGTATATTCTTATTCTAATCGATGAAAATGGAGAGCCGACTGGATTAAAAACCACCTATCAACGAAATGAACAAGACGGCAATATCTATTTTGGACCCTATTCTAGTAAATCTGCAGTGGATAAAGCTATTCAGGGATTAAAAGAATTTTATAAAATTGATTGTAAAAACTATTCAAAACGAAAAAGCCCATGTATTAATTTTTCCCTTGGATTATGTTTGGGAGTTTGCCTTGGCGGCCTTTATCTAAAAGAATATCAAGCAAGACTTAAAAAAATAATTACATTAATAAATGGTTCCGACTCAAGTATTCTCGAAGATCTTCAACAAAAAATGATGGCAGCTGCCGAACATTATCACT
Organism: Neobacillus solisequens; assembly: GCF_051233465.1. Classification (NCBI taxonomy): domain Bacteria; kingdom Bacillati; phylum Bacillota; class Bacilli; order Caryophanales; family Bacillaceae; genus Neobacillus; species Neobacillus solisequens. The sequence continues at coordinate 51,564 of NZ_JBKFGJ010000011.1, forward strand.
TTGAAGCAGCGGCAAAATACAAAGAATATGGAGAAGCCATCCGCTATCTTATTAATAAGGAAAAAGTAATCGACTTTGCTTTTGAAAATAGGTTATTTGTTGTTGTTGAATATCTAAATGATGAAGCGTTCAAATTATTCCTTATTAAAGCCAACACCGTACTTTTCAGTGCGATGTATAGAATTCAAGATAATATAGATCAGTTAGTTGAATCAATTAAACAATCCATTTTAACGACTTTGAAAAACAGTCAGCAAACAAACGTAAAAGTATTAAAAAGTGATGAAGTGGATCAAGCCCAAATTATCTATCGCTATGTAACTAGCAAGCAATGCAAATCTATCTCAATTGGAGATAATGAAAAATTGGAAGATAAGTTCATCCATAAACTATTAAGCCCTCATGAATAAGGGCTTTTTTGTATTTTATAAAATTAAATACCAAAAAAACAATCATACTAGCGTGAAGAATCACTATATTTGGAATTGAATTATTATTTTCAAAAAACTTTCTTTTTAATTTTTCACTTATTAAAATACAATAATATCAACGTTTTCAACAATATGTAACTTGATTTCCAAAAAAAAGTTTTTGACGATTCAAAAATATATAAAGTATTATAGAATAACAAAAGGAGGGTAAAAGTTAATGTCAAACGTAAATAGACAGAAAATTGTGGACAGTGTACCTCAGAAAGGATTTTTCGGACATCCTAAAGGGTTATTCACATTGTTCTTTACTGAGTTCTGGGAGCGATTCTCTTATTATGGAATGCGTGCAATCCTAGTATTCTACATGTATTATGAAGTATCCAAGGGCGGCTTGGGTATGGATCAAACCCTAGCACTTTCTATCATGTCCATCTATGGTTCACTCGTATATATGTCAGGTATCATCGGGGGCTGGCTTGCTGATCGCGTGTTCGGTACATCAAGAGCGGTATTCTATGGTGGTATATTAATCATGCTTGGTCATATTGCCCTTGCCATTCCGGGAAGTGTTGCTTTCTTCTTTGTTTCCATGGTGCTGATCGTTATCGGTACAGGTTTATTAAAGCCGAACGTTTCCACTGTAGTAGGTGAAATGTACAGTGAAAATGATAACCGTCGTGATGCTGGTTTCAGTATTTTCTATATGGGAATTAACATGGGTGCGTTCCTGTCTCCACTGATCGTTGGTTCAAAAGCAATTATGAATACAAGCTTCCACCTTGGATTTGGTATTGCTGCAATTGGTATGTTCCTCGGCTTGATCGTCTTCACCATGACAAAGAAGAAAAGTCTTGGACTTGCTGGAACAGCTGTTCCAAACCCATTATCATCAGCAGATAAGAAGAAAGTATTTACTATGTTTGGTTTAGCAGTTGTCGTAATTGCCATTATTCTTGCTATTACCATACCAAAAGGTTTGTTAACATTTAAATCCTTTATTAACATTGTTAGTTTCCTTGGTATTTTAATTCCAACGATCTATTTTATTCGTATGTATCGCAGTCCTAAAACAACTGCTGTTGAACGTTCAAGGGTTCTAGCCTATATTCCATTGTTTATCGCAGCTGTTATGTTCTGGGCCATTCAAGAGCAAGGCTCTACTATTCTTGCAAGCTATGCTGATAAGCGTACACAGCTTGACTTCGCCGGCATTCATATTTCTCCGGCCTGGTTCCAGTCATTAAATCCATTATTTATTATCACACTTGCCCCTGTGTTTGCAGGATTGTGGGTAAAATTAGGAAAACGTGAACCTTCTATTCCACAAAAGTTTGCATTGGGAATTTTATTCTCAGGTTTATCCTTTATTGTCATTCTATTGCCTGCGCAATTAGGTGGAACTCATTCATTAGTAAATCCATTATGGCTTGTACTTAGTATTTTAGTTTGTGTACTTGGGGAATTGTGCTTATCACCTGTTGGTTTATCAGCTACAACAAAACTGGCACCTGCTGCTTTCTCAGCACAAACAATGAGCTTATGGTTCTTAGCAAGTGCCGCTGCTCAAGCTGTTAACGCACAAATTGTTAGGTTCTACACCCCTGAAACAGAAACGGCTTATTTCGGTATCATCGGTGGAGCTTCAATCGTACTAGGAATTATCCTATTAATCATTGCACCGAAAATTCAAAGTGCTATGAAAGGCATTCGCTAATATCAGAAAAGCCTAGCTACATGAAGTAGCCAGGCTTTTTTATTATCTGTTCAATAGATGCTTTACTGTATAGATTGGGTGATGCAGCAGCATCCTAGGACCGGCGTAGCGCATAACTGCCTTCATCTTCTGTCTGTACTTTAGTTTGTAGCAATGAATCTTGCAATTAGAGCACGCTGTCTTTTCTTCCCCAAAACGACAGAAGGAAAGCCGTAAAAGGGCATAGTTTTTTAGATCTTGACATTCTTTGCAAAGCTCATCACGATGATGTTTCCTTTTGCAATACATCCCAATCATTTCCTTAACTATTTCTTTTTCCTTTTGAATATTCGGGCCTATGTTTGGTTCAATCAATCGTGCTCCCATGCCAGTAAACCTCCCTTTTCGATTTACTTTAGGATTTCTTAATTTAACCATACCACAGATTCTTTTATTTCAGATGGAAAAATATTAACAATTTACCAACACTTTTGTTGGAATAAAAAAGACCTAGCTTAGATTATGCTTTACTAGTTTCTGTAAGATTTCTTCACACATTTCATGAGTTTCTAAGGCATCCCAGGCTGTGATTTCCGGCTCGGTATTGGTCCTTACAGCTTGAATGAAATCAAGGACCATTTGCTCAAAACCGCGTTTCACCAAAGTCGGTTCCCAATCACTACTTCTAACTTCCATACTCTCCATATTCTTTGAAATGATCATCTGAGAGACATTATAGACCGTTCTCTTTTCAAACGGCCCCATCACCTGTGCAATCTCTTCTGTTGTTCCGTTATCCCTGTTCATAATACCAATCGCAGTCGCACCTTGGGAAATAAATTGGATCACCACATGGTATAATGTGTCATTCTCCATTTTCCCATTGACATGGAGGTCCTCTATCGGATGCGGAAATAAATATCGCATCGTATCCACTACATGGATAAAATCATCAAAAATAAAGGTTCTCGGTTCGCCCGGGAGATTCCTGCGATTTTTCTGGACAATAACCATGTTTGGATTTACTACCTCTTTTAATTTAATGTAAGAAGGTGCATACCTGCGATTAAAACCTGCCATTAAAGTTAGCCCTTTTTCCTCAGCTAACTCTACCAGCCTTTTTGACCCTTCATAATCATCTGTAATGGGTTTATCAACAAATACATGGATGTTTCGATTTAACAACGTTTGCACAATTTCCGCATGGGAAGCAGTAGCAGCATGCACGAATGCTGCAGTAATTCCACTTTCCATTAATGATTCAAGGTCACTGTGAATATGCTCAAAGCGATACTTACTGCTAATATGTTTGAGCTTCTCCTGATTTCTGGTGTAAATATGGATCTCAACGTCCTTCAAACTACTGTAAATCGGTAAGTATGCCTTCTGTGCAATATCACCAAGTCCTATTACCCCTATTTTCATAACGCACATCCCCCGTTTCACTTATTTGATTTCACCATACACTTTCCGGTTACGTGAAACAAGCCTTATTTTTCAAAAAAATAAACCGAACATGACATGATCATACAATGTCTCTTTCGGTTTATGTTTATTACATTTATATTATTTGTCCAATGTTTTGATTTGGAAAGAGAAAAATTTGTTCGATTTCACTTGCAGGTATAGGACGGCTAAAATAGTAGCCCTGTAATTTTGCACTAAATTGCGAATGAATAAACTCACTTTGCTCTTTGGTTTCAATTCCTTCGACAATCACATCAAGCTGAAGGTCATGGATAATTTCAAGAATACCCGAAAGTAGTGTCGTATCAAAAGGCTCTAAAGGAACATCTCTTATAAAACTGCGATCAATCTTGATTACATCAATCGGCAGTTCTTTTAGATAGATTAAGGAAGAGGTGCCAACGCCGAAATCATCCAAAGCTATTTTAATATTCCGCTTTTTTAACTCAATGGTAAAATCCTTAATTTCCTTCAAATAATGGTTAATATCACTCTCAGTTATTTCTATTTGCAGCTTTGATGGCGGAAAATCATATTCTTCTAAAACCTTATCCAACTTATTAATAAAACTGTGATCCTTCATCTGTGATTTTGAAATATTGACAGAAATGGAAAGGTAATCATGGCCTTGAAGATGCCATTTCTTAGCCTGCTTAACCGCATCTTCTAAAATCCATAATCCAATGTAAGGCATTATTCCTGTTTCCTCTGCAATTGGTATAAACTTTGCCGGAGGAATTACACCTTTTGTTGGATGATTCCACCTCAACAGAGCCTCCACTCCTGTTATTTGATGATGTTCTGAATCCACAATAATTTGGTAATAGGATTCTAACTGTTTTTGGATGAGGGCATATTTTAAATCTTTTTCTAATTCTAACAGGTTTTTATAATTATTCGTATTATTTAAATCATGATAAAAGATATATTGATTTTTTCCCTTCCTTTTAGCTTCATACATGGCAATATCCGCTTTTTGCAATAACGGTTCAATGGTCGTGCTGTCTTGAGGATAGGAGCTTATACCAATACTGGCAGTAACTGAGATTTTAAAAGAATGAATTTGAAACACTCTGTTTATCTCTAACATAATATTTTCGGCGATTCTCTCTATCTCTGCCCTTCCTGTATTCGGAAGTAAGATAACAAATTCATCCCCACCATACCTAGCAAGCATTCCATCTTGTTCTTCTACAACTGGACTAACGCGTTTACACACATTTACTAGTAACATATCACCGATCGTATGGCCCATGGAATCATTGACCCATTTAAACCCGTCTAAATCAAAGAAAAAGATGACAAGCTCCTCTTTTTTTCCAATGGTTCGATCAAAAAATTCTTTAAATAATTTATAGCGGTTTGGAAGCATGGTTAATTGATCATAAAAGGCCAATTGAGTGACACTTTCATGTTTTTCTTCCAAAGAAGCCAGCATGTTGTTAATCGAATTTTCCAGACTGGACAATTCATCTTTTCCCTTACTAATTCTTACTCTTGTTTTAATATCTTTATTTGTTTGAATTTCTCCTAATTGTAGAGACAAGTCTCGGACACGAGAGGTAACCAAACGACTTAGAAGAATATTCATTAACACAATAAGGGTCAGTGTAGAAATAATTAAATAAATGGTGATTTGCTTAATATTTGCCATCTTTTGAAGGTAAAAACTTCGCTTATTTAAAATACTAATTTCATAATATTTTTGTTCAGAATATTCTTTAATAGAAAGAGAGCCCTTTATATTGGACTCACTCACAGGTTGAACCTGTATCTGCATATGTTTATTGGTTAGATTGGATTGTTTAAAATAAAGGTTTAAAGACAGTTTCTTCCCCAAATCATCTACAGCACGTTCGTTAAACCATTTCCCCATAATCAACCAACCAGGTGAGGTTCCTTCACGGTCGCTTTGATATACAGGTTGAATGGAGGTCATCGTCATACGATCATCTACTTTAAGGAAAAATGCCCTATTGAGGTCATTTGTATCATGCACTGCAGGTAAAAACGCTTTATAAAAATCTATATCAATATCAATTGATTTTTTTCTGTTTAAATCATAAGCCCTTTGATAAATCACTTCATGGTTTTTATTAATAAAAACCATGAAGTTAATTCCAATATTCTCCATGGTAGCATTACTGATATTTTTTCTTAAGTAATCCGGATATTGATTATCTAAAAATAAATATGTATCATCCCATATCGCCCAATCTCGATTAATACTATTCAGATGTGCAAGATCAGACTCCAAGTCATTTTTTACTCTTTTTACATCAGCATATGTGCTGTTTTGGTCTAGTTTATTCGAATCTCTTAGTAAAAAGGGGCGAATAGCAAGAATAAGTAGGGTTAGAAATAGAAGCATGGTTACACTAACAACTAAAAACGTTTTCAATTTTAGCTTCACTTTAATCCCCCCACCCCGATGTAATCTATTATAAATATGTATGTATGCTCGGAAATTGTCGATATTACTAGTTTTATTGTATCATGAAATATTAGTATCTTTTATAAGAAATTTTTTCTATTTTAAAGAAAACTAGACGATTGGAGTCACTTAAGGTCTTGACTACTATGGTTGCACTTATGCCTAATTAAATACTTTTTATCGGCAAAAAAAGCTCAGTCAAAGGACTAAGCCACCCTTTTTATACTAATCGTTTCAGCACTTCTTTTATTCCATCAATAAGATTAACAGGTGTTACACCATAATTGGATAATTTCTTTGCTTGTTCCTCGCCACTAAGTGCATGGATATAACTCGCAGAAACGAGGGCATTAATGGGATTCGCACCTTGTGCCAAAAACGATGCGATTAATCCAGTCAATACGTCCCCGCTTCCACCTTTTCCAAGAGCGTCATGGCCGTGCGGATTTATATAAATCACTCCTTGAGGTGTGGAAATGATGGTTCTATGACCTTTTAACAGCAGATATACCTGATATTTTTCCGCAAATAGCCTGGCAATTTCGATTCGATCGGCCTCGACTTCCTGGATCGTTTTATTCACAAGTCTGGCCATTTCTCCAGGGTGCGGTGTAAGGAGAATGTCCCCCTGATACTCATGGAGCAACTCTAAATCACCCCGCAGTAAGTATAGGGCATCTGCATCGATCACAAGTGACTGAGTGGTGAAACGCTTTAGCAAGGATTTAATCCACTTTTCTCCTTCAGGTAATCTTCCCATGCCTGGTCCAATTGCAATACTATCATATTGATTTAGCGATGGAGTCAGTTCATTCAGAGCTTGTTCAGAAAAATAGCCATTCTGTTCTGATAAGGGAAGAAATAATGATTCAGGGTTTTGTGCTGCAGCCATGGGATAAATCTGTTCAGGTATGCCTAAAGTCACTAATCCAGCACCTGAATGCAATGCCGCTCTAGCCGAAAAGATGGGTGCTCCAACATAATTACGTGAACCACCGAGAATCAACGCATGTCCAAACGTTCCTTTGTGTCCATGTTTAGGCCGTTTTGGAACGGTATCTTTTACTAGGTTTTCTGTGATGATATGAGGGAGTTTAAGATCCATTATGGATACCAGAGAAGGCGGTACCGAAATGTCAACAGCTCTCCAATCCCCTATGTATTTCGGGCCATCATTTAAAAAGAAACCCTTCTTCGGAAAAACAAATGTTATGGTTTTATCTGCCTGAATAGCGCCCCCCTCTACTTTACCAGTGTCGCTGCTAACACCTGAAGGAATATCGACAGAAAGGATATATTTTTTTCCCTTCATTTCATTAACTAGCGAGATCACAGTTTTCAATGGTTCCCTGAGTGGACCGTTCACCCCAGTCCCTAAAATGGCATCCACAATCAGATCCGCCTGCTCGAGCTCATACTGAAGATTTGATAAAGTATTCTCATTAAAATATAAAAGAGGAAGCCCTCGTTTTAGATATACATTGAAATGTGTCAATGCGTCCCCTTTAAGCCGTTCAGGACCAATTAAAAGACAGAGAAGGGTTTCGATCCCCAAATCAACTAACCTTCGGGCAATCACAAAACCATCACCACCGTTATTTCCTCCACCAGCTAGGATCATTACTTTCGGTTTTTCTACAGCTTTATAAGAGAGAATTTCCTCCACTACTCGTGCACCTGCATTCTCCATCAACACAACACCCGGTAGCCCTAACTTTTCAATCGTATATCGGTCCATTTGCTGCATTTCCTTTTGCCCGGCTGCATACATAAGAACCCCTCCTTCTTTAAACACTTATTTTTATTATAAGAAACTTTTAGTTAGGTTGCATGGTCATACGAAATGTTTTTGCCCTACGGATTTCAGCAGAATATAAAACTAAGGCTGTGTTAAAGAACGGTGTTGATATTTTACACTCTGTTGATTGGAGCGGAAGGTGCGAAGACTCCTCGAAAATGCTAACGCATTTCCTTCGTGCGTGGGCGAATTCCAGGAAGAAAATCAATGTCCTGTGGGAGTACGGTTCTGGAGAGACCCCGCAGGCGCAAGCGCCGAGGAGGCTCGCCGAAACGCCCACGAACCGCTTGCACCTGGAGCGGAAATCAACAGACAAGTTTAACAGAGCCAAAACTAAAAAAGAGCCAGAGGCTCTTTTCTTAAGGGTTTTAGTGACCTGCCCTTGTTAACGATATAGAACACCCATTACTAGATGAAGTAAAGGTAATCTCATCCCGTTTATCGTTTTTAGCATTATAAATGATACCATCAGACGATTCTATTTCAGAGGGTTCTATCGTAAAGCCAATTAGTTTTATCTCCTCTATGTATTCATTCGGATTATCCATTTTTGCAAAAGTATAGGAATTAATGGTTTCACCTGAAGTAAAGGAGGTTATTTTCACACCGGGGTCCGGAAGTCCTGCCATTTTTGCAGAATCCCACTTGGCATTTTCACCTTCCATAATCATCCCTGTTCCTTCTCCAGTTGGCTTTTCACCTTTCCCAGCTAAAATAACACCAGATTTATTATCTTTTGAATAGACGAAGCTAATCATCTGCCCGCCTTTATTCGTCCCTGTATAGTTAAAATTATCCATACTTACATAATTATATATAAAACCTGCATCCTTAATTTTTTGGATATATGCCACTATATCTTCTTCCTTCATTTTGGAAAAGGTGTAACTTGACCCTTCATTGTTCGAAATAAAACCATCCAAATTAGCTTTAGGAGCTGCCAAACCATACATTTTTTCTTTATCCCATTTTGCCTTCCCTAATTTTATTTTGCCCTTACCGTCTTTTTCTTTGATTTCTATATTTCCTTTTTTGTCTACATTCACTGAGCTTTCCGTAGAACATCCAGTTAATGCAACCATAATAGAGATTGCCAAGATCTGTCCTGCAAATTTCATAGATTCCCCCCCTAAAACTAAAAAACTGCCAAATTGCTCTACTTTGGCAGATCTACCGAAATAAATTGTACTTTTTTCCAATTATACCATTTATTATAGGGTGGAAAAAGAAATTCTAAAGACAAGATTTCGAGAATCTTCGACTAAATGTATGAAAAAAGCTGTGGAAATCGTCCCACAGCTTCGCCTATTTTTCTGTCCTATCATTTAGTTCATCCATTAACTGTTTTGACCTTTTGGCATTACCCTCTGCAAAATTTTCAAGACGTTCCTTTAATTCATCATCGTCATGGACCCGTTCTGCTGTAATGAGGTATGTTCGCATTAAATCCTCTTCTATTTCAAGTGAATGTTCAAGAACTTCCTCGAGTTTCTCCTTCTCAACATCCTTCTTTTTAAATAAATCCATAAAAAAGTCCCCCTTTTTGATTTAGTATTTCCTTGGAAGAGGAACTTATCCAGAATTGGTAGGTTGATTATAAGGAAGGTTTTAATCATTTGACCATTAAAAAAGGTCTGGCAACAAGGCCAAACCTTTTTTATGTAAGGGCAAGTTCTATTTTAAACTTTAAATTTTCCGGTTAGTCTTTCTAAATCATTAGCCATTTGGGCCAGATTTTTAGAAAAAGTGGATATTTCCTGAATCGAAACTAATTGCTCTTTTGATGAAGCGGCAACTGCTTGAGAATTGGAAGAGGCTTGGGTTGTAATCATAGATAGATTTGTTACAGACATAGCAACTTGTTCCGCTCCTGATGATATCTGCTGGGAAGCGGAGGATACCTCTTTAATTTGATCTGTGACAGCTTGCACTGACTTTAATATTCGATTAAAGACATTATTTGCTTCATTAACCACTTGAATTCCAGTATTTACATCTTCAATCCCTTTTGTTGCAGAGTTAACTGCATTGGAAGTATTCATCTGAATTTTTGATACAAGTGTCGAAATTTTAGTAGCTGAATCTTTCGATTGTTCTGCTAATTTCCTTACCTCATCAGCAACAACAGCAAATCCTTTTCCAGATTCTCCAGCGCGAGCGGCCTCAATGGCAGCGTTCAACGCCAATAAATTGGTTTGTTCAGCAATGTTGGTAATGACTTCAATTATTTGACTTATTTCATGTGAAAGATTACCTAATTCTTGAACCTTACTGCCAGCCTCATCCACCGATTGTTGAATCGTTTTCATTTGGTCAAGGGTTTTTCCTATTACCTTATGACCTTCATTAGCCTCATCAATGGTTTTATGAGCTGAATCTGTTACTATTTCAGTAGAATTAGCAATGGTCATTATTCCAACGGCCATTCCAGTCATCGCTATGGAGATTTCATCCGCCCCACCTACTTGCTGTTGGGTCCCCGCAGCAATTTCCTGAATAGAAGCAGAGATTTGATTAGTAGCGATAGAATTTTGTTCTGCACTTGCCGTTAGCTCGTCAGAAGAAGCTGCTACCTCCACAGCCGCGAGTTGCACTTGTTTAATAATAGTCTGGATATTCTCCATCATTTTATTAAAAGCAATTGCCATTTGACCGATCTCATCTTTACTTTTAACCTCTAATCGTTGCGTTAAATCCCCATCATTATTGGATAACTGCTCAAGCTTATGAACTACTTCGATCACAGGCTTAGTAATTTTTCTTGACAGTAGGATTGAAACGGTAATACCAATAAGAATGGAAGCAATGAGAATACCGATAGAGATCATTGCACGGGTTTGCATCATTTTTTCCTGTTGGTTGATCTTCTCAGTTAATAAATCGGATTGTATTTGTTTAAAGTCAGATACATCGGCAGCAAACTTAGAAAGAACATCCATATATTCTCCATTATAGATTTCCAACGTTCTTTCCTTATCAACTGCAGCTAAACCAAGCATCTTCGTTTCAATAGCCTCTAAATTTAAATTGTTTTTTTGAAGATCCTTTAATAATTCTTGTGATTTGGCATCTGTAGCAGTAGCCATTACTTCTTTCATGCTTTTTTCTATCTTCTTACCGTTATCATCGTATCTCCCTTGTTCACCTTGATTGCCCGGCTGAATAATCAACCCTTTAACGGCGTCGGAGATCGTTACATTCTCATTTTCAACTTCCTGTGCAATATTATAAGCTTTTACATTAATTTTTATTAATTGATTATAGGAATCTCCAAGATTTTGCATTGAAAAATACACAATAAAAAAACCAATCGTACTTACGATTAAAACAGAAATAAATCCTAGCATCAGTTTAAACCTTATGCTCATATCGAATTCCCCTTCCCAATATATCTTTATTATCGGACCAGAAATCATAATAGTTTAATAGGGAAATGTTGCTAATAAAAAAGGACAATCCATATCGGATTGCCTTTTGCTATAGTTATTCTCCTAAACTAATCGATACCTGCTCAGGTTGGTTCGATAAAATGAGCTGGAATGGCCCTTTAGTTGTTTGGACTGTAACTACAAAAGTATTACCGGAAACAGAGGCCTTTTCCTTTAGTTTCTGTGGCTTCATATTTAGCTCCACGCCTTTGTTGGACTTATTTACTAAATATATTCCATTATGTAAGTTTAGAAATTCGCTGACAGATGCTTGTGCTAGTTCATCCATTTCTGTAAGTTCTTCCTCGGCATACTTCGACGCCAGATAAAGAAATACATCCTTGTTAGCAGTAATCGCAGTGAACAGTGGATCGTTACCAACAATTTCTTGATAAACCAACCAGTTTTGCTGCTGCGTATTCTCCTGTTCAGCTACTTCTAAGTACATTTGGTCATCTATAAAACGAATCATATTTTTCGCAAAAAGGGAGAGATATTCACCATATGTATCCTTTTCTTTTGAAAGAATGCTGTTAACTAATGTCTCCACATTTCCGCTCTTAATAGCTTCAAATTGATCATCTGAAAGACTATTATCCCTTTTATATTCGTCTAAGGCTTGGCCAAACTGTTCAATATTCATGTAACCACGGTCAACCAACGATTGTGCTAGGAATAAATGGCCTTGCTTTTGTACAGAAATTAATGACTCTACTTGGTCATTTGATAGGTAGCCTAATTCTACTGCAATTTCCCCAAAGCGCTTATCGACTTGTTTTTGTTTCTCATGAACCTCTTCCACCTGTGAAGGTGTCATAAACCCCTCATCGATGGCGATTACACCAAATTTGACATGAACAGATTGCTGATATTCTAATGCGTCAGCCAACTGCTCCCGAGTAATTAAGCCGCAATTGAGTAAATAATGACCAAAATACTGACTAAACATTCACTTTCCCCTCCTTTATGATCTTTTCTAAAAGATTCACAATAGAATCAAGGGAAATTGGTTTCTGGATAAAGTCATAGGCACCATTTTCAAGGGCCTTTTTTAGGTGTTCCTTTGTACCAACTGAGGATGCCATCACAACTTTACTAGTAGGGCTGATTTCTTTGATTTCAGTTAACGCTTCAATTCCGTCTTTATCTGGCATTACAATATCCATAAAAATTAAGTCAGGCTGATTGTGCTTTACTGACTCAATTGCAACATTACCATTTTCCGCCTCGATAATTTCTTTACATTTACACTTTTCTAGCATACCCCGCAATTTCTTACGGATTAATGCAGAATCATCACAAACTAACACTTTCAAATTGTTCTCCATATTTGCCAACTCCTTCTTGTAGAAAAATACAGAAAAATGTATTAATAACACATAATTATAGTTCTACAGACCTATCTAATAATCCTTTTATTTTTAGATAAAATTATTCAGCAAATATGGGAGAACTTATTTCAAAGTGCCTAATCCTGTAAAAAAACCTTCATTTGCTTCGGTTTAATACACACATCCTCACCCGTTTTTAAATCAAGAAGACGAAAATATTCCTTTGTGATTTCTGCTTCTATATACTCATTATTGTCCCATCGTACCATTTCAATTTGAACAACTGAACCCACGAAATGAATATGAGTTATTTTTGCTCTTACAGAGTCCCTGCTTTCTTCCCGATTAATGCCAATATCATGTGGTCTTACATACCCGACTGCCTCTGTATTCATTTTTCCTGCATATTCATTCGGCGCGGCAATTTCAAAGCTGCCATCGTTTAGCTTTCCATTATGCAAGCGCCCTTTAAACAAATTGACATTTCCTAAAAAGTGATAGACAAAAGGGCTAATTGGATGTTCATAAACTTCTTCAGGTGTTCCAATCTGTTCAATTTGCCCTTCATTCATGACCACAATCCGGTCTGCCACATCAAGGGCCTCCTCTTGGTCATGGGTAACAAAAATGCTGGTAATTTGGTATTCGTCATGGAGCCTTCTTAACCATCTGCGCAAATCCTTCCTTACTTTCGCATCAAGAGCTCCGAAAGGTTCATCGAGCAATAATACTTTAGGCTCAACCGCTAGTGCCCTTGCTAAAGCCACTCTTTGGCGCTGTCCGCCTGATAATTGGGCCGGATAACGGTCTGCAAAACTCTCAAGTTTCACAAGTTTTAATAATTCAGAAACCTTTTCCATTATATCTTGCTTGGAAGGTCGTGTTTTTCTCGGACGTACTCTAAGGCCATATGCTATATTCTCAAAAACGGTCATGTGGCGAAACAAGGCATAATGTTGAAATACAAAGCCAACCTTTCTTTCTTTTGTGCTGACATCGGTCATATCCTCCTCACCAAAAAGAATCGATCCACGATTTGCCGATTCTAAACCAGCTATTATTCTCAATAAAGAGGTTTTTCCCGATCCGGATGGCCCTAGCAATGCAACAAGTTCCCCAGTTTGAATATCCAAATTTATGTTATCAAGGGCGAGAAATGAGCCAAATGATTTAGATATGTTTTGAATTTGTATACTCATATTAGTCATCTCCCTTTTCAATTAAAATACTTTTTTTCGTTTTCCACTCAATCATATTTTTTACTACTAGAGTAATAATCGCAAAGAGGGACATTAAAGAGGCTACCGCAAAAGCTGCAGAAAATTGATATTCATTATAGAGAATTTCGATATGAAGCGGCATTGTATTTGTTACACCACGAATATGTCCTGAAACGACGGAAACAGCTCCAAATTCTCCAATGGCTCTTGCAGTGCAAAGGATCATTCCATATAATAAACCCCATTTGATATTTGGCAAGGTCACCAACAAAAAAGTCTTCAAGCCACTGGCACCCAAAGTTAGCGATGCTTCTTCATCAGCCGTTCCTTGTGTCTGCATTAATGGAATCAGTTCCCGAGCAACAAAAGGAAACGTTACTAAAAGGGTAGCAAGGGCAATCCCCGGTACGGCAAAAATTATTTTGAAATTATGATCTAGTAGCCATGTTCCAAACAATCCATGAACACTGAATAATAACACAAAGACCAAGCCTGCTATAACCGGGGAAATGGCAAATGGCAAGTCTATAATCGTAATCAGAACACTTTTACCTCTAAACTGAAATTTTGTAACAGCCCAGGCGGCGATAACTCCAAAAATCGCATTAACTGGAACTGAAATCAGGGCAATCAATCCAGTTAACTTAATCGCCGATAGAGCATCAGGACTGCTTATTGCTGATAGATAGACATCCCAACCTTTTTCAAATGCTTTTATAAAAATAGCCACAAGTGGCAGTACTAAAAATAGTGTTAAAAAACCTAACGCAATCAAAATTAGAGTCCAGCGAACCCAGCCGGATTCAGAATTTTTACTTGAACTTTGTAAAGGTGTACTCGTGTAGTTCATCGATACATTTCCTGCCATTTGTAAATGCCCCCTTTATGCAAATTTTCGGTTCGTCCACCATTGCAACAAATTCAGAATCAGTAATAATATGAATGAAAAAATGAGCATCACTGCAGCGATAGCGGTGGCACCTGCATAATCATATTGTTCTAGTTTCGTCATGATTAGCAATGGAGTTATTTCCGTTTTCATCGGCATATTCCCAGCAATGAAAACAACCGAGCCATACTCGCCTAGTGCTCTTGCAAATGCCAAAGCAAAGCCTGTCAAAATAGCAGGGATAAGTTCAGGAAAAATGACTTTAATAAAGGTTTGGACACGCGTAGCTCCAAGACTTTCCGAAGCCTCTTCCAGTTCTTTATTAACATTTTGCAATACCGGTTGTACGGTTCTAACCACAAATGGTAGCCCAATAAATGTCAATGCAAGAGTAATTCCTAATGGAGTAAAAGCCACTTTAAAACTAAGAAATTGTCCAATCCAGCCCTGCTCAGTGTACAAAGTCGTTAAGGCAATCCCAGCAATCGCCGTCGGCAGAGCAAATGGTAAATCAACTAGTCCATCGATTATTTTTCTGCCTGGAAAGCGATAACGAACTAATACCCAAGAGATTAAAACCCCGAATACAGCATTAATCGCTGCAGCTACTAACGAGGCACCGATGCTAAGCCTATAGGATGCAACAACTCTTGGTTCGGTAATGGTCTGCCAAATTTTTGACCAAGGGGCTGCAAAAGAATTTATAAAGATCATGGATAAAGGCAGAAGAACAAGTAGGCTGATGTAGAAAACCGTAAAACCTAGTGATAAGCCAAATCCCGGTAGTGGACCATGCTTTTTCATTTTGATTTTTTTTAAATAAGCCATGAGGTTGACCCCTTTCGCTCTAGTACATCAGAGGTGCCCACCATGAGCACCTCTAAATATAGGAATCTTCTTATTTTGGTTGATAGATTTGGTCAAATGTCCCACCATCATTAAAGTGTTTTTCCTGGGCCTTTTTCCAGCCGCCAAAATCATCATCGATGGTCACCAAATTGATTTTTGGAAATACATTTGAGTACTTAGCAAGAACACTTTCATTCCTTGGGCGGTAATAATTTTTGGCGATAATCTCCTGTCCTTTTTCGGAATATAAGTATTTCAAGTACGCCTCTGCTACTTCTCTTGTTCCCTTTTTATCAACTACCTTATCGACAACTGCGACTGGTGGCTCTGCCAAAATACTCAGGGATGGCACAACAATTTCAAACTTATCTTTTCCAAGCTCATTAAGGGTTAAGAAGGCTTCGTTTTCCCAGGCAATTAATACATCGCCAATTCCCCGCTCCACAAATGTGGTTGTAGCACCCCTTGCACCAGAGTCTAGCACTTCAACATTTTTATATAATTGGCCCATAAAGTCTTTGATTTTTTCTTCATCATTGTTATATTTTTTCTGCGCGTATGCCCATGCCGCTAAATAATTCCATCTAGCCCCTCCTGAGGTTTTCGGATTTGGTGTGATTACCGAGACCCCTTTTTTGGTTAAGTCATCCCAATCCTTGATCCCCTTCGGATTCCCTTTTCTGACAAGAAACACAATGGTCGATGTATAAGGCGTGGAATTATCCTCCAACTTCTTTTGCCAATCCTTTGAAAGCAATCCTCCCATATTAGCAATCTCATCAATATCATAAGCAAGGGCCAGCGTGACGACATCAGCTTCAAGCCCATCGATGACAGCTCTTCCTTGTTTTCCAGAACCACCATGAGACTGTTGAATGGTGACCTGCTGGCCCGTTTTCTCTTTCCAATACTTCGCAAATTCCTGGTTATACTGTTCATAAAGTTCTCGAGTCGGGTCATAAGAAACATTTAGTAATTCAACAGGAGCTTTCGTTTCGGCCGTTTTATCTTTCTCCTTTTTCTTTGTACTCTGATTGCCACTAGTCTCACTGCTGCATGCAGCAAGAACCATAGCCAATAAAATAATAACCAGTGAAAATTTGAAACCCAGCTTTTTCTGAATAGACATTTGTATTTCCCCCTTTTTAAAAATAAAAAGGCTGCCTAATTTTAGAAAATTGCTCATGAATAGTGAATTGTTCTAGAGCACAACTAAAAATAAGCAGCCTTCAGTGGACTGATCGGCAGCCTTCATTTGGACAGAAAAAGGCTTATACTCTGTTAATGGAGTATAAGCCTTTGGTGGTCCAATCGACTTGTCGTTTATTAAATTATATTCATTTTATTCTGAGTTTTCCTAGTTGTCAAGTGGGTTTTTGATACTCTTAATAAAAATAATGAAATGTGTTACCGGCAACTACAAAATTATGTCCCACAAAAAGTTCTGTAAGGCCGTTCTGATGGTTCAGGCAAGGAACAGTATTCAGCCTGTTCCGTAGAGTGGGCGAATGGATTTGCCAGCGCTTTTAGCAATTTTTCCATCACACTGAGATCCCCATCATTCACGGCAGCAGCCAGTGCTTCTTCTACCCGATGGTTACGAGGAATCACTGCAGGATTATTGGTTTGCATCAGTTGTTGGATGGCGGCTGACGATTCCTGTTGCCTTCCAACTCGTTCTTTCCAACGTTCAACCCACTTTGTGAACTCAGGTACGCCACCCAGTACCGTATCCTCCATTTTTTCAAACGTTAAGGCTCGAAAGGTATTGGTGTAATCGGCACGATATTGTTTCATGATAGTTAGCAACTCTTCGGCTAATGACTGATCCTCGTGTTCTTCATTAATTATTCCAAGCTTAGCTCGCATTCCCTTGAGCCAATTTTTCTGATATATATCCATATAATTAGAAATCTCGTCTTGAGCCATTTCAACCGCTTTTTCCTGATTTTCATGAAGTAAGGGTAAAAGAGATTCCGCAAACCGGGCAAGATTCCATCCACCGATATAGGGCTGATTACCATAAGCGTAGCGTCCTTGGGTATCAATTGAACTGAAAACCGTATCTGGATCGTAAATATCCATAAACGCACATGGACCATAATCGATTGTTTCACCGCTAATCGCCATGTTATCCGTGTTCATCACTCCATGGATAAAACCTACCAACTGCCATTTGGCAATCAATTCTGCCTGCCTATTGATTACTTCTTTAAGCAGTGACAGATATTTATTTTCGTCGTTATTGATATTCGGATAATGACGGTTAATGGTATAGTCAACAAAAATTCGGAGTTCTTCTATATTGCCTTTTCCAGCTGCATATTGGAAAGTACCTACGCGGATGTGACTGGCGGCCACCCTGGTTAAAATCGCACCAGGTAGAATGGATTCGCGAATGATGGATTCACCGGTCGTCACTACAGCCAGACTGCGGGTGGTCGGTATTCCAAGTGCATGCATGGCCTCACTAATGATATACTCTCGCAACATTGGTCCGAGAGCTGCCCGACCATCACCTCCTCGAGAGTATGGCGTTCTCCCAGAACCCTTTAGCTGAAGGTCTAATCGTTCACCTGTGGGAACAATCTGCTCACCCAGCAACACAGCACGACCATCACCCAGCATCGTAAAATGGCCAAATTGATGACCTGCATAGGCCTGAGCAAGCGGTGAAGCACCTTCAGGAATCTTGTTTCCGGCAAACACAGCAACTCCCTCATCATTTTGCAATGGATCGAGATTCAGCCCTAAAGTTTTTGCCAGCTCCACATTCAATATGATCAAATCGGGCAGCTTTACCGATGTGGGGTTCTGATGGCTATAAAATGACTGCGGTAGCCGGGCATAACTATTGTCAAAATTCCATCCTACGTCTTTATTATTTGTCATTTGATCTCCTTTAACATCTCATTTTTGGGTTTAGTATTTTCTCTACTAACTTAATTTAATCGTTTTTTAAAAGAATATAATCGTTTCTCCTTCTTGAGTAACATATTGAGTTTATCACTATAGTAAAATATATTCAAAATCTTAAAAAAAGTACAAATATTGCCAATTAGGTGATATTATAGGTCTTGCACTACCATTTTTTGTATTAGGGGGAATTTTAGTGAAGAAGAAAGTAGTAGCCCTTGGGTTGTCACTCGGTTTGGCCGCGAGTGCCTTCTCTCCTGTTTCATCCTTAGCAGCGCCAAAAAATGTGTTATCCAACTACAAATATAATCAAGCAGTTGGATCACCGGAATTCATTTCAGGCAATCTTACTCAACCATCCACCAAAAGTGCAGACAGCATTGTTCTTGATTATCTAAATGGCAACAAAGACAAGTACAAGCTGGGCGCAAAGTCCGCTCAAGAATCCTTCAAATTTACTTCCATCAAAAAGGACAAGCTTGGTTCTTCCATTAGAATGCAACAAGTATATAATGGTGTTCCTGTATGGGGTTCTACACAAGCGGCCCTAGTATCTAATGAAGGTGTCCTTACCACATTATCCGGTACTGTCACTCCAAATCTCGAAACGAAAAAAGGCCTAAAAACAGAGAAGAAGGTAAATGCCAATAAAGCCATTAACATTGCAGAAGCGGATCTTGGCTATACACCTGATTATGAAAAGGCACCTACCTCTGAACTGGTTGTTTATACAGTAGGCTCCGATGCTGTTTATGCCTATCTAGTAAACTTAAATTTCCTATCACCAGAGCCCGGGAACTATAACTATTTTATCGAAGCATCCACAGGAAAAATCTTAAATAAATATAATGATCTTGATCAAGCTAAGTCTGGCGGCGGAACCAGCCTTACTACCGATACTACAGGCTCAGGAGTCGGTGTTTTGGGAGATTCCAAGAGTTTAAATATGATTCTTTCCGGCTCAACCTATTATCTGCAAGATCAAACAAGGGGTGCCGGAATTTATACTTATGATGCTGCCAGTCGCTCACGATTGCCTGGAACCTTATGGGCAAGCGCTGATACTCTGTTAAATAGCACGAATGAATCTGCTGCTGTCGACGCCCATTATTATGCAGGAAAAACATTTGATTATTATAAAAATGTGTTTAATCGCAATTCTTATGATGACAAAGGTTCTGCATTAAAATCTTCTGTTCACTATAACCGAAATTACAATAATGCATTTTGGAACGGTACCCAAATGGTATATGGAGACGGTGACGGTACAACCTTCATTCCATTATCAGGCGGTGTAGACGTGGTAGCACACGAACTTACCCATGCTGTAACCGACACAAGTTCCGACCTCATCTATCAAAACGAATCGGGAGCATTAAATGAAGCGATCTCCGACATTTTTGGTACGTTAGTAGAATTTTATAATAATAAAACTCCAGATTATGAAATTGGCGAAGATATTTATACACCTAAGGTAGCAAATGATGCCCTTCGTTCTATGAGTGACCCAACTAAGTATGGTGATCCGGATCATTACTCGAAACGTTACACTGGGACAAGCGATAATGGTGGAGTTCATACAAACAGCGGAATTATCAATAAGGCTGCCTACCTATTGGCTAAAGGCGGCACACATTATGGGGTAACCGTTAATGGAATTGGGAACGACAAGGTTGGGCAAATCTACTACCGCGCCAATACAGTGTATTTAACTGCTTCTGCAACCTTCAGCCAAGCTCGGGCTGCCCTTGTTCAAGCAGCAGCCGATCTCTATGGAGCTGGTTCAGTGGAAGTAGATTCCGTCAATAAGTCGTATGACGCAGTTGGAGTAAAATAATTTATTTGTTAAGAAACAGGAAATTCTCTAAGAAAATCAGAATTCCATTAGAATAAAGTTAATTTGATCTACAGAAAAAGAGACGGGACACAATTCCCGCCTCTTTTTAAATTTTAGTTTTCCTCAATTTCCTTACGATTTTTCTTAAACAGTTTGGATAATACTTCATATACGATTGGTACCACTATAAGGGTTAACAGCGTTGAACTTGTTAAACCTCCTATTACGGTAATGGCTAAGCCTTTGGAGATTAATCCCCCGCCACCTTCACCAAGTGCCAACGGAATTAACGCACCAACTGTAGCGATGGCGGTCATTAGAATCGGACGAAGTCTTGTCGCCCCGGCCTCTAACACGGCTTCACGCATTAGTAATCCATCCCGCTCCATATGAATAATCCTGTCGACAAGAACAATGGCATTCGTGACGACAATACCGATTAACATCAGTAATCCCATCATAACGGATACTGAAATGGTTTCACCGGAGATTAATAAACCTACAAAGGAACCAATCACGGCAAAAGGTAATGAGAACAGAATCGCAAACGGTGCAACGCCTTCACGGAAGGTAACGACCAAGATGAAATAGACGATCGCAATCGCTGCTGCCATTGCCGCACCGAGCTGTGTAAAGGTTTCGGTCATGTCTGCCTGGACTCCGGCAACTCCTACAGTTACACCTTTTGGCAAATCCATTTTATCAATTTGTTTCCCAACCTTAGAAGTTACTTTTGAAATATCCTTGCTTGTGATTTTACCCGTTACAGTTGCGTAATATTCCCCTTTACTGCGTGCAAGGGTATTATAGGTTGTTCCCTTTTTCACTGTAACCAGCTGATTAAGCGGCATCGTAGTGCCGAATGCAGTAGGTACCGGCTTTGCTAACATTTCGTCAACGGACTCCGGTTGAGCCGATTGTTCCTGCTGAACAATGACATCTAATGAAGTTCCATCTTTTTCAACTGTTGTTAGAACATCTTGTGTTTTTTGCGGACTTAACATCATCACAAGCTGCCCAGTGGTTAAACCATATTTTAATAAATTGGCCTGATCAACACGGAAAGTATATTCTACATAAGCTTCCTCGGCACTTGAAGTCACATCTTTTAAGTTTTTGTTTTTCTTCATGACTTTTTCAACTTTTTTCACAGATTGATTTAATTTATCTAAATTCTCACTGTAGAAGGTATAGCTTACTTCGTCATTTGAGCTTCCCATCGAAGAGAAGTTCTGGCTCTTCCATGTACCCGATTGACCGATGTTCTTCACGTAGTTTTCAATCTTCTCTTTTACTTTTGGGAAATCCTTCATATCAGGATCAAAGATGAGATACATTAAGGCGCCTGCTCCACCGCCGCCCATCATGGCAGCAGATTGGTCACCAGCTTCTGTAATAGATACTTGAACAATATCAATATCGTCACGTTTCAGCATCTTTTCTTCGACCTTTTTAACGTTATCCATTGTATCTTCTTTTAGTTCACCAGCTTTTGGTGTATACGTTAAATACATAACTTTATCTTGTTCACTGCCCATAAAGCTAAAACCAATCAATGGAGTTAATGCTAAGCTTCCGGCTAAAAGGACAAGGGCAATGATGGAAGAAATCACTTTATGACTAAGGGCCTTGTTTAAGAAACCCTTGTACCAAGTCGCTAATTTACCAACTTCCTTATGATTTTTTTCTGATTTCTCACCATATAGTTTCTTCTTAAATAGAGTGTGGGACAGAACGGGAACGATAGTAATTGCTACCAGTAATGATGCTCCCAATGAAAATGCCATAGTCAACGCGAATGGTGCGAACAACTCACCTACCATTCCGCCAACAAAAATCAAAGGTGCAAATACGGCGACAGTAACCAGGGTTGAAGACATAATTGGTTTGAACATTTCAATGGTAGCTTCACGAATAAGTGCCCGGCCATTTAATTTTTCCTCTTTTAGGTGAAGTCTCCGATAAATATTTTCGACAACAACAATGGAGTCATCAATTACCCGCCCAATCGCTACCGTAATCGCACCAAGTGTCATAATGTTAAGCGTGATACCCATCCAGTGTAAAATTAATAAAGCCATCAGGATCGATACTGGAATGGATACGATTGAAATAATGGTCGATTTAAAATCGCGTAAGAACAATAAAATGATTAGTACTGCAATTAATCCACCAAAGACTGCTTTTTCAACCATGGTTGTCACCGATTCTTGAATCGGTTTGCCTTGGTCGAGTGTTACATCAATCACAAGCCCATCGACTTTTTTCTTTTCATCCTTAATAACTTGTTTTACCTTATTAACAACATCAACTGTGTTTGCCTGCTGGCCTTTCACAATTTGAATAGCAATCGCATCTTTCCCATTTGTACGGGAGATGGATTTTACTTTACCGACGGTTTCAATTTTCGCAATATCGCCTAGTTTCACAAATGGTGTTGGATTTGCAGCTGTCGGTGTGACCGGGATAAGCATATTCTTTAATTCAACCGCTGTCATGAACTTGCCATCAATTGCGACCGCCTGTTCCCCCTGCTTAAATTCGTAAAGTCCTAAGGACACAGCCATATTGCTGGCTTGAATCATTTGTTTCACTTTATCTTCAGTTAAACCGAATTGGGCCAATTTGGCTTGATTATAGGTCAGGTCAACTTCTTCAATATGCTGACCATTGATCGTAGCCGACGCGACACCTTCGATTTTTTCAATTTTTGGAAGTAAACTTTCCTCAACGGTGGAGGTTAATTCGACGATATCTTCTTTAGTGCTGCTTACACTCAAGGCCACTACCGGCATCATATTCATACTAATTGCTGTCGTGGTAGGCTCCTGTGCCCCTTCTGGCAATTTTAAAGAGTCTAATGCAGACTTTAATTCTCGCTTTGCCTCATCCATATCAATGCCGTACTCGTATTCTACTTGAATACTGGACATGTTAGAATAGGAATTAGAATAGACGGCCTTGACATGGTCCAAACCTTCTACTGCTTTTTCGATTGGCATTGAAACATCTTTCATTACTTTTTCCGGAGTGGCACCCGGATAAACATCTGTTACCATTAAGTATGGAATCGAGATATTCGGAATGGTCTCCATGTTCATTCGTGTACCAGCATAAATTCCTGAAACGGTAATGATAATGGTAAGAAGCCAAACTGCTAGTTTATTTCTAAGTACAAAGTTGACTAACCCTTTCACTGTTACACCTACCCTAAATTGACTTATCAAACTCAATTATTTATAATAATGACCAGTGAGTCATTTGTCAACAAAAGACTATTAGGAGCGTTATAATAACATGGTTAAAAAACAATTAATTATGGAAAATGCGTTGGAACTATTTGCAAAACAAGGCTTTGAGTCGACTTCTGTTCAGCAAATAACCGACAAATGCGGGATTTCCAAAGGGGCATTTTACCTGTCCTTTAAGTCAAAGGACGAGCTGATCATTGCCTTAATTGACCAGTTTATGATACAAATTGTGGCAGATATTGACTACTTGGTCAAAAGTGCAGAAACGGAACAACTTTTATACGAATTTTACTATTCTATCTACTCGTCTTTCCAAAAGCATTCCGATTTTGCCAAGCTTCTAATAAAGGAACAGTCACAACTAAATAAAGAACTATTTTTGAAGATGCAATACTATGACAAACTTATGGAAAACTCGATCATCTCTATGATTGAACGATTATATGGTGACAGGGTCGAAGTAATCAAATATGATCTCATGTATAGTATTAAAGGCTTCATGAATATGTATTCACATTTGTTTGTCTTCTTTAATATTCTCGTCGATGTGAACCGATTGGCCGAATCCCTCGTAGAAAAAACTAACATACTTGCACAGCATTCTACTATAACATTTGCAACGAATGAGTTACTCAACATTTTGCAGCCAATGAACGAAGAAATTAGCGAGGATCAAATAATAGAAATGCTGGATCAAAAAATCGAAGAGTTGGATGAATCGATTGAAAAGGAATCATTGACTCTATTGAAACAACAGTTAATCCACCCAATTTACACTACAGCTATCATAAAAGGGTTAATCGAAAACATTCGTCATCATCCTCAATGTAAATGGATTACCTACTCCCTTCGTCGCTATTATAGGCTTTAAAAAAGTGGTGACAGGCACCACTTTTTTCATTTACTGCCTGAATCTTGATTTTTTCTTAGCTTGTTCATGGTTTATTCATATTCATTCAGTAAGATAGGATTCATTGAAAGCGGTAGTTTTGGAATCGAACTTCCAAACTGCTGTTATATAGGAGTGACAAAATGAAAAAATGGATTCTATCAGGAATGATGATTAGTGCATTAGGGTTATCTGCTTGCAGCAGCAGTGCGGTCTTGAAATCTGATGCAGGAAATATTACGCAAGATGATTTATATCAAGCTATGAAAACAAAATATGGTACCGATACTCTTCAACAACTGGCAATAGAAAAAGTCTTATCTAATAAATATTCTGTTTCAAATTCTGAAGTGGATGCACAAGTTAAAAAGGTAAAAGAACAACTGGGAGATCAATTTCTTAGTACGTTGCAGCAATATGGCTATGCAGATGAGAAAGCTTACCGAAAAACAGTCAAACTTAATCTTTTAGAGGAAAAAGCGGTGTTTAAGACCATTAAGGTAACCGATAAAGAATTGAAGAATGCTTACACTGATTATAAGCCGGAAATTAAGGCACGTCATATTTTAGTGAGTGACGAAGCCAAAGCAAATGACATTGCAGCAAAACTTAAAGCAGGGGCTAAGTTTGAAGACCTAGCCAAGGAGAATTCAGAGGATACTGCAACAGCTTCAAACGGTGGGGATCTCGGCTGGTTTGGTACAGGCGTAATGGACGCAGATTTTGAAAAAGCCGCCTTTGCTTTGGAGAAAAATCAAATTAGTGCCCCCGTTAAAACTTCATATGGCTACCATATTATTCAAGTACTGGATAAAAAGAAAAAACAATCATTTGATGAATTAAAGAAGACCCTTACAAATCAAGTGAAAGAATCAAAAATGACAGAAGATAAAATCCTCAAAGTTTTAAAATCTGAATTTAAGGATGCTAATGTGAGCATTTCAGATAAAGATTTGAAAAATGCAGTGAATTTCTCCAGTTCGAGCTCGCTTTCGCAATAAACAAAAATGTTGGCCGGGGGATGATCCCCCAGCCAACATTTTTGTTATGGATTAAACACTTCATTTTCTGTCAGATAGCCATCTTTTATCACGGTATCACGAACATTTTCTTTTGTTACAGCAAGAGGGTCAAGCAAAATAGATGGAATATCCATTTTACCATTATTGATAGTAACATTTGTTTTAACGGTTTCCCCTTTAGCTGCCTTAATGGCAACTTCAGCTGATTTAGTAGCAAGTTGTTGGATGGATTTATAAATAGTCATGGTTTGTGTCCCCGAAATAACCCGGCGAACCCCTGCTAATTCAGCGTCTTGACCGGATACAGGAACAGTACCTGCTAACCCAACAGACGCCAAAGATTCGATAGCACCGCCTGCCGTTCCATCATTAGCAGCGATAACTGCATTAATTTGATTGCCATTTTCAGCTAAAGCCGTTTTCATATTTGCTTTCGCATTTTCTGGTTTCCATTCGTCAGAATACTTATCGTATACAAGTTTGATTTGCCCTTTATCTATAAGAGGTTGAAGAACCTTCATTGCTCCCATACGGAATAGGATTGCATTGTTATCAGATTCCGCCCCGCCAATATAAGCAAAGTTACCACTTGATACCTTTTTTAAGATCTCAGTAGCCTGTAATTCACCTACTTTAACATTGTCAAAAGAAACATAATAATCTACCTTAGCATCTTTAATTAACCGGTCGTACGATATCACCTTTACCCCGGCTTTATGGGCTAAATCAACAATCTTTGCAGACATTGTAGCGTCATGTGGAACAACCACAAGGACATCCACCCCTTCTTCAATCAGAAGCTCTGCTTGTTTAAGCTGTACATCGTCAAGTCCATTTGCCGCTAATGTTTTTACTTGCCCACCTAATGATTTGATTTGGCCCTCAAATAATTTTTTATCCTTATACCAGCGCTCGTCCTTTAACGTATCAATTAAAAATCCAACATACGGTTTATTTTCATCAGAGATTAATTTGATCTGCTTTTGATTTGAAGAATGTTTAACAGGACTGTTGGAACAGCCTGCAGTGAACACAGTAATCAAAGATAACAGTAATAGTGCTTTTAGCGTTTTATGATGTAGAATTTTCATGATGGTTCCTCTCTTCCCTATTTTTAAAGCTTAAACCGATTGATTAAGGCATTCATACGTTCCACCATATCCGTAAGGTTTTTGGTGCTGCCTGAAATCATATCGAGAGAGGCTGTTTGTTGAGAAACGGCTGCAGAAATTTCTTCTGAAGCAGCGGCTGATTCTTCTGAAATGGCCGCAATATCAACAATGTTATCGTTGATTTCGGTACTTGATTGTTTAAATTTCGTTAAAGTCTCGGATATCAATTTTACCCAAGTTGACATTTGTGACACTTTATCATTGATTTCTGTAAATTGCTGACCTGTGTTCTCAATTTGCTGACTGCCTTTGCTGACTTCGGTGTATCCATTTTGGAGATTTTCAGCGATTTTAGAAGTTTCCTCTTTAATAGAGAAAATAATCTTTGAGATCCCCTCTACTGAATTAGAAACTTCTTCTGCTAATTTACGTACCTCTGTTGCAACAACTGCAAAGCTCTTGCCAGCTTCTCCTGCACGTGCTGCTTCAATTGAAGCATTCAATGCCAAAAGATTTGTCTGGTCCGAAATCGATTTAATGACGTGAACAATCTCCGTAATTGACTCTGTTTTACTTTCCAATCCACGAACTTGGTCTACAGAGTTTTCTACAACGTTGTTGATGACATGCATTTGCTCAAGTGATTGTTTCATCTGCTTGTCTCCAATAATGGCTGCCTGCAATACCTCATCTGAGAAACGAACCAACTTTTCACCTTGTTCACTTGCACTTAAAATATTCTCATTAAATTCCATCGTTTTTTGTGAAATGTTTGAAGCATTTCTTGCCTGAATAGTGGACCCATTCGCCATTTCTTGAATAGAAATAGCAATTTCCTGACCGCCTGTTTTTACTTCTTTTGAGGATTCAAATAAAGTAATAATCTGGCGGTCCACATCCTTTGAAACAGTAGAAATTTCTGAAATCATTTCACTTAAACTTTGACTCATTACGTTAATGGATTCGGAAAGTTGACCAATTTCATCTTTTCCTTGATAGGCTAAGTTTTCATTATTCAATTGTCCGCTGGCAATATCATTACTTCTTAAGACAATTTGATTTAAGTTCTTACTTATTTTCCTGCTCATCACATAAAGAAGAGAGATAGAAATGGCAATCGAACTGATGACAGAAATAATCAGAATCGTAATTAATCTTCCAAGATTCTCTTTGGCCTGATCCATTTTTTCATTGCTCAGTTTTGTCGCTGAATTTTTCAAATCATATCCAAGTTTTCCTGTTTCTGTTTTTAATTCATTAGCAGACTGCTGTAACACCTTAAACTCACTGGTATCAATATCTTGAACTTTTGGCACAATCGTACTGAAAAAGTATTCATCTAGTTTGTGATTGTTCTCAACCATTTGGTTAAACGTTGATAACTGATCCTTACTCAGATTCTTTTTTAATTTTTTGGCTGTTACCGTATATTCCTTACTAAGATCTAAATACTCATTCAATTTCCTATCATCTGAAAGAAGTAGATACTCCGGGATTAACAAATATTTTTCATCAAATAACGTAACCAAATCTGACGAATACTTTGCCACATTATTTTTCTGTACCGTTTCATCCATGTCACCGCTAGTTCCGTGGATAAAAGCACCAGTAATAAAAATAGCAATTAAGAATGTAACGGTAATAAATAAGAAAATAACGAGATACTTACCGCCAATCTTAATATTTGACCATTTAAAATTTCCTAACAAGTAATTCCCTCCTATGTTATTTCTAGTTGTCTTTTGTTGGGGACTCTCACAAGAGTATACTACTTTGATATTTTCGGTATACTAGTTCAATAGTTTAGAAGAGGGTCCTTCCGGAGACAGACTCATGCACCTTTAAAAAATAGGCTCTGTTAAACTTGTCTGTTGATTTCCGCTCCAGGTGCAAGCGGTTCGTGGGCGTTTCGGCGAGCCTCCTCGGCGCTTGCGCCTGCGGGGTCTCTCCTGAACCGTTCTCCCACAGGACATTGATTTTCTTCCTGGAATTCGCCCACGCACGAAGGAAATGCGTTAGCATTTTCGAGGAGTCTTCACACCTTCCGCTACAATCAACAGAGTGTAAAAAATCAACACTGTTCTTTAACACAGCCAAAAAATAAAGAAGAAGTCATCAAACATAAAATCTTCTAATCACAGAATCTGTTACAAACATAAATTTTAAA
Organism: Neobacillus solisequens; assembly: GCF_051233465.1. Classification (NCBI taxonomy): domain Bacteria; kingdom Bacillati; phylum Bacillota; class Bacilli; order Caryophanales; family Bacillaceae; genus Neobacillus; species Neobacillus solisequens. Next base: position 80,298 of record NZ_JBKFGJ010000011.1, read on the forward strand.
AAAACTGATATAATTCCAAATAGAAGGGGTGATCGGGTTGAGTTTGGTGTTAAGAGGCCACCATTTATTATGTGTTCACGGATTTCGAGGAATGGGCTATAGCCCTAAATTCATTGCAAAAATGAAAGAGGTAGTTGAACAGATCAGGGATGACCGCATGGACTTTCCTATAAGAGTAGTTGCTGCACTAGATGATACCTGTACAGTTTGTCCACACAAAGGCAAATCCACTTGTGAAGCAAGCATTGGTTCAAATGAGCATGTACTCTCCATGGATAATAAAGTCATCCATCATCTAGAATTAATTGATGGGGCTGTATATAATAAATCGTTTTTAGTTCAACTTACTGCTGAAAAAGTAAAGGCTGATGATTTAGATTATATTTGTAAAGGATGCTCCTGGTTATCCTATGGTGTTTGCAAAGAGGGAGTTACAGCACTTCGGGAGAAATATACGACTAAATAGAAAAATAAGCAGGATGCCAGTAGTGGATTCCTGCTTATTTTTTATTTCCTCACCTCCACCTAAGTTAACGAAATCATTAAAAAAAAGGATTTAAATTGTAAAAAAATTTTTATAGCTTTCACAAATTCATAACATATACAATGCTTCAATAGTAATTTTTATAATTATAATAAAAATATAGATAAAGCGATTTCATAACTAATTTAACAAAGAAGGGAGTTTTTTAGATGGATTACCAAGTAGTAAAGATAAAATTAGAAGAGTCTAAACTATTATTGGAGAAAAAATTACTAAGTCCAAGCCTATCATTAGAGGAAAAAGAAACGCTCCAACATTCCATTGATAACTTTGACTATATCATTGAATTAACCGATATGAATCATTTTGAACGGGGCTTAGTCCATTAAAAATACTATTGCTAAAAAAAGCAACGACCATCGGTTGTTGTTTTTTTTCTTGCATTTTTCAAAAAATGTTCTTATTTTCCATAAATTTATGTTATTTCCGTCACACTTTTGATTTTCATTCAACAGTACAATCATATTGATTTTATCAAGGAAGTGGGGCTAATACCATTTTAGAGTAATTTGTAGTTAGGTACACAAACATTAAAGGGAGGGAATCGTTTTGTTCAAAATTTTTATCTTTGTGTTAATCGCAGTAACATTAATAATGCTTAGTATTTTCATGGATGGAATGATCGATCTTTATAAGCAGGAAGAAGAGAAAAGAAAAAATACGGTTAGAGATGGATTGGAAGGTTATTTGGATCAAGTATTTGGATTTGGCCGTGTTAGAATCTTTAAGACCCTAATTGACGCTGACGGAAGTGTAAGATACGTCGTATATTTGCCAAAGTATGAATGGTTTAAAGCACCTACATATACGTGGTACGAAGTGTACCTCACTAATAAAGGCTTTAGACATAATGAATTTCAAGCATAAACTCCAGGTTTAGTTAAAGAAGAAGTGAAAAATGTCAATTTCTAACGTTTTTCACTTCTCTGTTTTAAAAGATATATATTCCCATCGGCAATTTAAGGCCAAGGTAAACTGTAACGATTAAAATGACCAAAAACAAACTCCAAAAAACTGCCACCTTTTTCCCCTTTTTCCCCTCTGCAAGAATCATTTCAAATAAGCCAATCATTAGAATTCCTAAAACAGCTTTTAAAACATAGAGAATGGTTATTTTATATAAAGAGAACAACATCATAACTCCTGTTAGGATGATTAAAAGATACATCACGCGGAGAATCATTTTCAAAACTTTTGTGCTTCGGCCTTTATTTTGTAAGAGTAATATAATCCCAAACAAAATGATAGTTAGTATAATTGTAGTTATGTGTGCATGAGTCATGGATTTCTCTCCAATATGTAGAATAGTTTTCTGTATTAGCCTAGAATTTCTTCCAGGAATGCATTAAATTCCGCCTCGTCGAACAAATCTAACACATGATCATCATCGAAACGATTTTCTGAAAAGTCTTCTTTATTCATAACTTTACTGTTGTTTGGAAAAGACATTTTTGTATCTGCCAAATCTGCTTTTGCTAAAATGTCATTAGCCAACTTCTCAAACTTCTTCGAATGATTCAATTGAAAAAAGGCAAGCTTATCCATGGTTTCTGCTTTTATCAAAATAATTGATTCTTTATTTCTTCCTCCTGCTACAACCAATTTTTCATGCTGCTCAAATTTTTCCCTTATTGATAGTGGAAGTTCAATTTGACCATTCTTATCTATAGTTGTTGTGCCCAAAAAACCTCTATAATCAATCAATTGCACTCACCTCCTACAAGTAGGTTAAATCATACTTTTCATACGAACAATCCATTTCACAGAATGTACATATGGCGAAATTTTGTCAGATTTATCCTCTGGAATGGCTGCTTACTGCCTAAATTATTTCTTCCTTTAACATTTTCAATAAAAAAGGCACACTTTCTATTCAAACACGGAAAAGGTTTTATGGGTTTCTTATACTAATTTTTGCCTATTCCATACTTATTCAAAGCAAATAGGTGCCGAAGGCGGTAAAAGGACTTGTATTTTCCAAATCGAAGCAATATGATTACCCTTGGGTCAAAATAGAAGAATATTAGAAGAACCAAAGAAAGAAGGTTAATTTCCCATGAAGAGCAACACAAACTATGTTCCATCAAGATTTAATGCCCTATCAAAAACAGACGATAACGGGGTTATTCTTTTCAATAGTTATAATGGAGCTATAGTTCATTTTTCAGAGGATGAGAAAACAACCGTATTGTCCTCTCTTAAACGAGAAGGATTAACGGAACTGGAAACCGAAATGCAACATGACTTATATGAAAATGGGTTCTTAGTTTCCAGCCAAATAGATGAAAGTAGGAGAGCACAGTATCTCCATCAATCTCTGCACCGGACAGATGTGATGCACCTCGTCCTGATGCCAACTGAAGCTTGTAACTTCCGCTGCACCTACTGTTATGAATCGTTTACCCGTGGAAAAATGAACCGCGACACCATCAATGGACTAAAAGCACTCGTAAAAGAAAGAGCTACTAATCTCTCACAATTAAATATTAGCTGGTTTGGCGGTGAACCCCTGCTTTCATTAGATGTTATTGAGGAACTCTCTCACTCTTTCATGGAAAGTGCTAGGGATAACCGAATCCATTATGCTTGTGATCTTGTGACAAATGGATATTTATTAACCAAAGAAGTTTTCCAAAAATTACTCTCTTGGGAAATCAGACAGTTTATGATTACGATTGACGGGGTTGAGGAAGTCCATGACGGTCGTAGACATTTTGCCGGTGGAGGGAGAACATTTGATACCATTATCAAAAACCTAATTTCCTTGAAAGAAGTCGAAGATTCGTTTGATATAACCATCAGGGTAAATTTTGATGACAGCAATCTTGAAGAAATGCCTAGACTGATAGAGTTTATTAAAGAACAATTTGCTGATGATCAACGGTTTAGTATCCTGTTTCGACCTGTGGGCCGATGGGGTGGTGAAAATAATGATGATCTTCCTGTGTGCAGTCGAATCATTGCAAATACAAAAATTTGGGAGTTTTCCAATCACGCAGTAACTAACGGTATTGGACTAAGTCCTATGGTTGCCGGATCCTTAATGCCTAGCGGCTCTGTTTGCTATGCAGCTAAACCTCACTCTCTAGTGGTAGGCTCTGACGGCCAACTTTATAAATGTACGGTTTCATTAGAAGAGGAAAGAAATCAAGTTGGAAAAATCCATGAAGATGGTACCCTTGACCTTAATTATGATAAAATTGCTCTTTGGGTGACCTCTGGAGAAGAAACGGATACCGTATGTCAATCCTGTTTCTACCGGCCAGCCTGTCAAGGAAATCATTGCCCATATTATCGGATGATGACTGGCGAAAGGCCATGCCCTTACGAGAAAAGGAATATCAAAAAAGCCTTAAACCTGATTTGGAAAAATAGTATACAGGACTAATATCTTTCACCATTTGAAAGGAGGTGAAAAGGAATGAAGGTTTTACGTCCAGCAACATCACCTGTCAGTAAATTAGATTCAGGTAAAATTATGAAATCTGTACCAGGTAACTTGAAATAAGCTGTTGCGAACAGTGATTTGGCACTGTTCGCTTCTTAGCATATGAGAGGTATTAGTCTATGAAAATTGAATTACCAAGATTATCTGATGAGTTACCATTAAGGAACTTCCACGACCTTTTTTATGAAGAAGAGGAAGAACTCGAAATGTGCCAGATTATGGACACCGTATTCGAACATGAGGTAACAAATCGGGTTCGATTATATAATATGGTGATAAAAAATTGCAGCTTCATTCATACTGATTTTAACAATATCGATATAACAGACGTTTTGTTTGAGAACTGTGACTTTTCCAATGCAAAACTAAATAAATCTTCTATCCATCGCGTTGTTTTTAAAAACTGTAAATTATTAGGGGTAGACTTTACCGAATCGCGCTTCGGTAATATTCAGTTTGATCATTCCGTTTTAAACTTATCTGCATTTGGAAATACAAAGTTTGAAAAAGTTCTATTTCAAAACTCCTCTTTAAAAGATACCGATATTTTTGATTGCAAACTAAAAAGTGTCCTATTTCAAACCTGTAATCTAGACGGAGCTAATTTTACACAAACATCATTAAAAGGGATTGATATTAGTTCATCCTCGTTTAATTCCCTTATCGTAACTTTTGACGATTTGAAAGGATGCAAAGTCTCAACAGACCAAGCTATTCTATTTGCCAGTTTGATGGGTTTAATCGTGAAAGACTAATGGTGAATGATTCTTTAAAACACATATTTACATGTAAGGACTTCATTAGATGGAAGTCCTTTTTTTGTTTGTTTATTGAAATAAAATACTACATTTTTATACATTTTTTTCAAAAGAATAGTATTATAGTAAAGGATACTTTTGTAGATTAATAACACAGCTGAAAGGAGAAAAGATGAAGTTTTTTAGAAAAATTGGAACAGTTTTATTGGCAGGAGCCATGTTGTTGACGTGCGTGGATTTACCTCAATCTGCTTACGCAAGGACCATGACCACAGCCAATGTCAAAGGGATTTTGGATAGTCCAGTAGTTGGATCTAGTCTCGCCGGAACACAAAATGTCAAAGGCTGGTTCTTAGATCAAAGTGGAGTAGCGAAAATCGAAGTAATGGTAGACGGCAATGTGGTTGGAAAAGCTTATTATGGCGATAGCAGACCGGATGTCCAAAGAGCTTACCCATTATTCAATAATGGGAAATCTGGTTTTCATTTTACTCTCAATACAACAAAATTTTCTGATGGAAAACATACTGTATCAATTAAAGAAACCGCTAAGAATGGTCGCGTTACAACCTTACCCGCAACACCTATTAGCATTGCCAATACCAAGGGAGTATTGGACACTCCAGTTACAAACTCTACTCTTACCGGGACACAAAACGTAAAAGGCTGGTTTTTGGATGGAAACGGAGTTAAAAAATTAGAAATATTAGTGGATGGTAAAGTGACTGGACAAGCCGTTTACGGTGATGCAAGACCTGATGTAAAAACGGTTTTCCCTCTATTCAAAAATGGAAACTCTGGGTTTCATTTTGCTTTAGACACTACCAAATTCTCCGACGGTGACCATACCATTGCAGTGAGAGAAACATCAAAAAATGGTCGAGTTACTACCTTACCGGAAAATAAAGTAAAGTTTGAAAATACCAAAGGTGAATTAGATCATCCGGCAGCTGGTTCTATCCTTACCGGAAGCCATGAAATAAAAGGCTGGATTTTGGATCAAAACGGAGTATCCAAAATCGAAGTACTGGTGGATGGCAAGGTAGTAGGTCAAGCAGTCTATGGTGATACCAGACTAGATGTAAAAAAGGCTTTTCTTCAATTTAAAAATGGCAAATCAGGCTTCCATTATACTCTTGACACGACTAAATTCTCAGATGGTTTACATACTATTACTATTCGAGAAAAGGCCATGAATGGTAACGTTAAAACTCTACCATCAAGGTCTGTAACCATCAAAAATGTCGAGGGAGTTTTAGATACACCTACTGCAGGTTCAACACTTACAGGAACAAAAAACGTATCCGGCTGGTTCTTGAATGCGCATGGTATAGCAAAAATTGAGGTACTAGTTGATGGCACAGTAGTTGGTCAGGCCGCTTATGGTGATGCTAGATCAGATGTCGAAAAAGCTTTCCCACAATTCAGAAATGGTCATTCAGGCTTCCATTACTTTCTTGACACAACTAAATTTACTGATGGTAACCACACCGTTACAATTAAGGCAACAGGAAAAGATGGGTTGATCACAACCTTGCCAAATCGTTCCATTACGATAAAAAATATAATTGGAACCATGGACAGTCCTACACCAAATTCTACCCTCCAAAAAATCATTAATATATCTGGCTGGTTATTGGATCAAAACGGAGTAAAGAATATTGAAGTATTAATAGACGGTGCTGTAGTTGGTCAAGCTGTCTATGGCGATGTACGAAAGGATGTCCAAAAGGCTTACCCTGATTTCAAAAATGGCAACTCCGGTTATCACTTTTCATTGGATACAACCAAATACTCTGAAGGAAAACATACCATTACAATAAAAGCAACTAACAATAAAGGCCAGGTTACAACATTGCCTAGTACAACTGTGGCATTTAATCAATCAGCCTTTACTGTATTTTTAGACCCTGGACATGGGGGATATGATCCAGGTGCAACTGCTGGAGGATATCAAGAAAAAAACTTGAATCTTGCTGTAGCAAAAAAAGTTCAATCCATTCTATTAAATAAAGGCTACACTGTATATATGTCCCGCAGTAATGATACCTTTATTCCCTTACTAGATCGTTCTAGTATGGCCAATAATGCAAAAGCTGATATTTTTGTTAGTATCCACACGAATTCAACAGGAACTGGTGCTACGTCTGCTTCTGGAATCGAGTCTTTCTATTATGAATATGATCCGGATTATCCTTCCAAAATTAATGATGACATGGATGATAATCCGCAAAGAGTATCAAAGAGTATCACACTAACAAACATAATCCAAAAGAAAATGGCCTCCTACACAGGAGCATATAATCGTGGAACGGCTGGAAATTCCTTTTCGGTTATTCGTGAGTCAGCAATGCCTGCTACGTTGGTAGAGATTGGATTTATCAACAATGACAGTGAACGTAATAAATTAATTACCGATTATTACCAAAGCACATTAGCAAGATCTATTGCCGATGGGATTGTGGAATACTTTAAAACATTTTAATCTACTAAAAAGACTACTCCCTGATGATGAAGAAGTAGTCTTTTTTTCATTATATTTCTTTACTAACAATCTTGATAAAAGAAACAGAAATCCATTAACTCTAATAAATTAGCACTTGTAAAACTAACATTAGTCCACCAAAACCTAGAACAAAAAGGACAACAGGCCAAACGAATCTAAACCAATGAGAATACTTCATATTCAACATTTGTAAAGTCGCCATTACTAATCCGGTTGGTGCTAAGAAGAGCATAGCATACTGTCCAAATTGATAAGCAGTAACAATGACAAACCGTGGGATATCCACCGTATCAGCTAAAGGAGCAAGGATCGGCATAGAAAGAACAGCTAATCCGGATGACGACGGAACGATAAATCCAAGGACAAAAAAGATGAATAACATGGCAAGAATAAATATCGGCCCACTTACATGCGAAACAAGTGAAGATGAAAATTGAAGGATCGTATCAGAAATCAAGCCTTCATTCATGACGATATTAATTCCTCGGGCAAGACCAATAATTAAGGAAACACCCACTAAACTCGATGCACCATTTACAAAGGCATCGACGACACCTTTCTCGCCAATACCGTTTTTTCCAGTAGCAGTTAAGAACATAATAATAATAGCAAATGTTAAGAATGAAGCAGCCATGGTAGGGAACCACCAGCCCTGAGACATAACACCCCATACCATAAGTGGGAATCCCACAACAAACAATGTCAATATAATTTTTTTACGCACTGTAAATGAAGTATTTTCGTTTCCTTCAGTCGATGCTACAGACCACATTTTATCGAATTCATCACGATCTTCATAAGAATAAGAGAACGTAGGATCAGCTTTCACTTTTTGGGAATACCAACGTAGATAAAGGACGACAAATATGGCCGCAATAGCTAACCCACCAATCCGCCAAGTAAGACCTTGAGTGAAATTGATTCCTGCGGCATTAGATGCAATGACCACGGAAAAAGGATTAATTGTCGAAAAGCAGGTACCAATTGAACTTGCTAAGAATATAGCCCCTACACAAACGATAGAATCATACTCCATCGCTAAAAAGACAGGAACTAAAATGGGATAAAAGGCTACGGCTTCTTCCTCGATACCGCATAACGTTCCACCTAAAATCATTAAAATCGAGACCAAGAAAATTAAAAGGAACTCACGCCCTTTCGTTTTTTTCGTCAAAGCTAAAAGACCAGATTCGAACGAACCACTTGCCTTAACAACACCAATCAAACCGCCCAAAACAAAAATAAATACCATAATATCAACAGCCTCTATTGTCCCGCGAATCATACTGTTTGTTATGGTTTCGGGTCCTGCAGGCTTCTGTTTTAATCTTTTATATGTATTTGGAACAGAGACCGGTTTCGTTATTCCTCCCGAAGTGAACTGTTTGATGTCAATCTTAACACCAAGTTTGTTAAGTTCTTCTTGTGTACTAGGAATGGTTTTGACTTTTCCATATGGATCAGTAATTTGCAATTTAGAACTAGATGAATCATAGGATAACTTTGAATAAGACCCTGCTGGAATAGCCCATGTTGCAATCACAGCAACAATCGTTAAGAAAAACAAGATGACAAATGCTCCGGGCATTCTTAATTTAAACTTCTTTCTTGGACCCTTTTCTGTGCTGGAGCCTGCATTGTTCATCATGTCCTCCGGTTGTTTGGCAACGCTTACATTATTCATAAGGTCATCTCCCCAGTAAAATATAATCGTATAGAAGGTTTCACAAATAATTCATTGTTTGTGAAACCTTTTACAATCTATAATTTAAGTGTATTCGGATGCTTCAAAAAACTTCAAAAAGATTCGACAAGTTTTTCTGGGAGGGATTTTTTATTCCGTTTTTTTCTCGCAATATCAACCAAGATAAAATCAAAAGAATAACTGTTGCTGCAACTTGTATCGCGTTGGCAGCACAAATTAATATAACGTTTTTTGTGGATGGCTTCATTTTAACGTTGGCCGTCATCTTATTACCCATTTTTTTATATTTTAATGATGATCTAAATCCAATACCGTTAACACTTGGAATTGCATTTGCTTCACCTTTTTTCAGAGGACTTCTACTTTTTATCACCAATAATTATGCTCTGGAAACGATTGCTTCATATATATTTACCGATATTGCCTTTTATCTCTGTTACGGATTTGTGTACTATTTTTTATACTGGCATCGTGCATATCGCAATGATAGTTCTTTCTTTTTTACAATTCTGCTCTGTGATTATATATCTAATCTTTTGGAAGTTAGTCTTTTGTTAAATTTTTCACATTATAGTCTGCGTTTATTTAAGATATTATTTATTGTTGCCTTGCTGCGCGCTCTAATTAGCTGCTTTATTGCATTTTTATATCATTACTTTACGCTAATGATTAGAAAAAAGAGTCATGAGCAGAGATATTATAATTTTTTGTGGTCAGTTTCGGCAGTTAAAAGTGAAGTCTATTTTATGAATAAGAATATTAACGAAATCGAAAGAATCATGAAAAATGCTTATTTACTCAATAAAGAGCTTTTTCATGAAAACCCTCTTAGTAAAAATGGTAGTATTGCGTTAGATATCGCCAGAGACGTACATGAGGTAAAGAAAGATTATCAAAATGTCATCAAAGGTCTGGGGAGTTATTTTGAAGTTGAAAATGACCCCTTTATGCGATTGAGCGACATTCTAAAAATCGTCCTAATGCATTCACGCAGTCTTGTTAGAGAGAGGAAATTGGATATCTTAATTACGGTCAAAAACCAAATCGATTTACAAATCGTTAATCATTACTACTTGGTTTCAATCTTGTCGAATATAATTGTGAATGGCCTTGATGCAATTGGAAAACAACATGGAGGTTCCATAACAGTAATAGTCAAAGATCAGGGAGAGCAGCTGCTAATTAGTATTACTGACAATGGTCCTGGTATCCCTTCAGAGATTATAGATATGATCTTTCAACCAGGTTTTTCAACAAAATTCAATCAATATACCGGAGATATTTATCGAGGAATTGGGTTGTCGCACGTAAAAATTATTGTGGCAGAACAATTCGGGGGACATATAAAAGTTGTTTCTGAAGAAGGAAAAGGAGCGAATTTCTTTTTAACGCTTAATAAAGAAAAACTAACTACGGGGGAACAGTCATGAATTTTTATATCGTTGATGATGATCTTGCAGTCACAATGATCTTACAAAGAATCGTGGAAGAAAACATGAACAATCAGGTAGTTGGAACCTCAGTATCTCCTAAAATGGCCTTAAATGACCTGATGTTGCGGAATGTTGATATTGTATTGGTAGATTTGTTAATGCCTGAATTAAATGGTATTGCCTTAGTTGAAGCACTTCACAAGGCAAAACCCGAGTTAAAATTTATTATGATTTCACAAGTACGAGACAGTGATTTGAGAGAGGATGCTTATAAAGCTGGTATTGAATTTTTTATCGATAAACCCATCAATATTATCGAAGTACGGACAATCGTTGATCGTGTAAAACAAAGTATTCTAATGGAACAAAAACTGAAAAAAATTCAAAACTTGTTAGAACCTTCTTCCAATGGCTTTTCAAATGTAAACACAAATCATCTTCATGAAACGAAAAAGAAAGTTCGATCTATTCTTGGATTTTTAGGAATAACTTCTGAAGCAGGTTATGCTGATATTTTAAATATTTGTCAATTGATGATCGAACAAAATATTTCTTTTAATGATATCAACTTTGATCAACAATTTGCTTTAAACTCTCATGAAAAGAAAATTATTTTTCAGCGCGTTCGGAGAGCGATAAAAAAGGGCATGGTAAATCTCGCTAATTTATTCCAAGATGATTTTGACAATGAATTAACGATGGAGTGTGCCAATACTCTCTATGGATATAAAAATATCCACAAAGAGATCCTTTTCCTACAAGAAAAATCGTCAACCGGAGGCAAAGTTTCTCTAAAACAATTTTTTGACGGCTTAGTGATGCATACCAATAATTAATTGAAGTGACGGGGTTTCGGTCCATAGCCAAATAGATAGAAAAAAAAGACTAGAATCTACGAGATCTCTAGTCTTTTTGGCATCCCAAATTTTAAGAAAATATAAAAGGGCAATCGGTACAATGAATGATACATGAACCGATTGCCCTTCTTAATTGATTCCGCTCTAACGTAAAACTCTAGCAGCAGTTGAAAAGGAAGCAGGATTATAAGAAGCAATTTTCACGACATCACCTGTTTGTGGAGCGTGAATATATTGCCCACCACCGATATAAATACCCACGTGGTATGCAGGATATCCACGAAATACTAAATCACCCGGCTGTACTTGACTTGGAGAAATTCTAATTCCAACATTTTGCTGATCTCTGGATACCCTTGGCAGATTGATGCCAATTTGGCGGAATACATAGGAGGTGAATCCTGAACAATCAAATCCACTTGGCGTTGTTCCACCCCATACGTAAGGAACCCCTAAATACTGTTTGGCAATAGCAATTAGTCTTCCAGCCGATCCAGGATCAGCAGGATCTGCTGTACCAAACGAAGGTGTTGATTTTGGAACAGAAGGACTGCTTCCACTTGGAGCAGGTGCCCCTGGCTGTTGTTGAGTTGGCGCAGCCGCCTGAGCTGCTGCGGCTTGAGCTGCCAATTGAGCCTGTCTTTGAGCCTCAGCCTGTTGCTCTGCAAGTTGTGCTTGCTGACTTTGTAACAAAGTTTGTGCATCAGCCAATGCTTTTGTAATTTCTTGTTTATCTGCTTCAATTTTTCTTTGTTCAGCAGCTAATTCTTCCTTACTTTTATTTAAACTATCCAATTCACTATGTAGTTTTTCTTCAGCCGTTTTTAATGCCTGTTCTTTTTCATTTAAACCGTTCAGTAGATCTGAATCGCTTTCAAGAATTTTTGATATAGCAGTAAACCGAGATAAGAAGTCAGAAATATTATTAGATGAAAGCAAAAGCTCTGCATAAGTGGCTAGAGAATCTTTACCTTCTGACTGAATACTTTTTAATCGTTCAGAATAGACTTGTTTATGCAATTCTAAAGATTTTTTAGCAGCCTCGATTTCAGCTTTTGTTTCTTCAATTTTTGCTTGCTGTTCAGTAATCTGGTTATTTAATTGCTGACTTTTTTCCATTGATGTGCTGATTTGGTCGTCCAATTGTTGCATCTTTGTTTCAAACGTATCGATTTGTCCTTGTGTCTCATTAATTTGCCCTTGAGTAACTGGTGTATTGACTGGACTTGCAAAAGTAGGCGTTGCTTGAATCATTGACGCAACAACGGCAAGCGATATTGAATATTTAAATATTTTCTTTATCATTATTAATCTCCTTTTGCTATGTATCTTTGATTCAGACGTTTAATATATTCCTAGTTTATATTCCAAATGCTCTAAAAACAATAAAAGCGTCGTTAATTTAATATAATTGTAATATTATGTAGAATATTCTTACCGATATTGAAAAAATTGTAAAAAAAATAACCCCTCGATCCGTATGAAACGAGGGGTTATCCTATATTTTTCCAATGCCCTTAACTTAGGCTTCCTGAATACATATCTTTTGTTTCTTGATTTAATTGAACCCGCCAGCCAAATGGATCTGGTTTAGTTCCATATTGGATTCCAGTTAAGGTATCATATAATTCCTTGGTAAGCTTACCAATTTCTCCATTGTTAATCACAAGTTTTTCATTTTCCCATAAAAACTCACCGATTGGTGAAATGACAGCTGCCGTACCTGTACCATATGCTTCCTCTAATAAACCTGCTTTATAAGCTTCATAGATTTCATCCATAGAAATTCTTCTTTCAACAACTGGGACATTCCAGTATTTTAAAAGCTGAATTATAGAATCTCTGGTGATTCCCTCCAAGATACTGCCGTTTAATTCAGGTGTTACAACTTCCCCATTTATTTTAAAGAACACATTCATACTGCCTACTTCTTCAATATATCTATTTTCTTTCCCATCTAACCAAAGCACTTGAGAATAGCCAATTTGATCTGCCTTTTCCTGTGCTTTTAGACTGCTAGCATAGTTTCCTCCTGTTTTGGCCTCTCCTGTTCCACCTGCAACTGTCCGCACATATTGCTGTTCCACCGCGATCTTTACCGGGTGAATACCTTCCTTATAATAAGAGCCAACTGGGGACAAAATAATAATAAATTGATAATTATGCGACGGTGCTACCCCTAAATTTGGTTCAGTACTTATGATGAATGGGCGAATATATAGAGAAGTTCCCTCAGCTTTGGGAACCCATTCCCGATCAATAATAATAAGTTGCTTTAATGCCTCTAAAGCTAATTCTTCATCAATATGTGGAATACATAAACGGGAATTTGAGTGATTTAACCTATTAAAATTGCGGTCAGGTCTAAATAAATACACTTGCCCATCCTCAGATAAGTATGCCTTTAGACCCTCAAATACAGTTTGGCCATAATGGAAAACCTTTGACGCAGGGTCTAAACTAATTGGTTGGTAAGGTATAATCCGCGGATCATGCCAGCCCTCACCTTCTGTGTAATCCATAATGAACATATGATCCGTATATACCTTGCCAAAAGTGAGCTGATCAGCTTCAGGTTTCGATTTACGATTTTCACTAAGGACTGTTTTAATTTGATAATCTTTCATAGCATGTTCCCCCTATAATTCTGTCTTTATTATTCTATAAAAATAAAGACCCTTTAGAATAGAATACTCCCCTTATTCAAAAAAATAAAGTCTAAAATTCTGAATACTATAAAAATTAAAAATGAAGCGTTTCCAATCCTTTCCTAATGCATTTTGTCATTTCTTGTTAATCGAATCCCTTTTTGACAGAAAAACTGAGTTTAGCAGTCAGGTAATAACAAAATTATTCGATTGTTGTCAGAATATTTGTGAAACAATTCATTGAATTACACATGAGCGCGGTGTTACTATTTTTTATGTAACTGCTACCATGACTAACCTCAGGTTTCCTCAACATGATTTACATAGAATACTACTTTTAAGGAGGAATATAATGAGTCAATTAGCTGTAGGGTTAAAAGAAAAAGTAGAGAAGTTTTTAGTAGGTAAGAAAAAACTATTTATTAATGGGGAATTTGTAGAAAGCAAATCACAAAAAACGTTTGATTCATACAATCCGGCAACTGGAGAGGTTTTAGCTTGTGTATATGAGGCTGGTAAAGAGGATATTGATCTAGCAGTAAAAGCTGCACGTAAAGCATTCGATGAAGGCCCATGGTCTAAAATGAGCGCAGCTAATCGAAGTCGCCTTATGTATAAGCTTGCTGATTTAATGGAGGAGAATAGTGAAGAACTAGCCCAGCTGGAAACTTTAGATAATGGTAAGCCAATTCGTGAAACAACAAACGCGGATATTCCTTTAGCCATCGAGCATATGCGTTACTATGCAGGCTGGGCCACCAAAATTGTTGGGCAAACCATTCCTGTTAATGGACCATACTTCAATTTTACCCGCCACGAAGCGGTAGGAGTGGTCGGGCAAATTATCCCTTGGAACTTTCCACTTCTTATGGCTATGTGGAAACTTGGAGCAGCTCTTGCAACTGGATGTACAGTTGTATTAAAACCAGCAGAACAAACTCCACTATCAGCACTCTACTTAGCTGAGCTAATCCAAGAGGCTGGGTTCCCGGCTGGTGTGGTAAACATCGTTCCTGGTTTCGGAGAAACGGCAGGGCAACCACTTGTTGACCATCCGTTAGTAGATAAAGTGGCTTTCACTGGCTCCACTGAAGTTGGAAAGATGATTATGGCGAGCGCGTCCAAAACATTGAAAAGAGTAACACTTGAGCTAGGCGGAAAATCCCCAAATATCATTCTTCCTGATGCTGATTTAACAAAGGCGATTCCGGGTGCTCTTAATGGTGTTATGTTCAACCAAGGACAGGTTTGCTGTGCAGGTTCTCGCGTATTTATTCAAAAGAAACAATTTGACAATGTTGTTGCAGATATGGCTGCCCATGCCAACAAAATTAAACAAGGTGCCGGAATTCATGCTGACACAGAAATCGGACCACTTATTTCTGTCGAGCAGCAAAACCGTGTTCTTGGATATATTGAGAAAGGTCTAAATGAGGGAGCACAGCTTGTTGTAGGCGGCAGTAAGCCTCAGGAGCAAGGCTACTTTGTCTCCCCTACGATCTTTGCCGATGTCCGGGACGAAATGACCATTGCCAAAGAAGAAATTTTTGGGCCGGTTATTTCCGCTATGCCATATGATGATTTAGATGAATTAATTAATCGAGCCAATAATAGTGAATATGGTCTGGCCGCAGGAGTTTGGACTCGCGATGTGGCAAAGGCCCATTACATCTCCAGCAAACTTCGTGCGGGAACGGTTTGGGTAAACTGCTACAATGCCTTTGATGCAGCTTCTCCATTCGGCGGCTATAAGCAATCAGGCATTGGGCGTGAAATGGGCTCCTATGCGCTTCATAACTATACTGAAGTAAAGAGTGTTTGGATTTCCATGCAGTAAACATTCATTCTTTGTTTAAATGGAGCTTCTCCTTTAGGAGGAGTTCCATTTTTTTGAAGATGGGATATTATTTAATGAATAGACTTTATGGAATCTATTCACTGAGTTCTGTTAAAATATATATAACAAGGGGAAGGTCAGTATTTTTTAGGAGAAAAAATATGAATATCATTCAGCTTCAATATCTTGTAGATGTAGGGGAACTAGGTTCCATAACCGAGGCAGCGAAAAAAAATCATATGACCGTTCCGGCCATCAGTATTTCAATCAGCCAATTAGAGGCAGAATTAGAAGTAACCCTTTTTTCCCGGTCAAAGAAAGGCGTGATCCCTACATTAGAAGGAAAAAAAGTAATTCAACATGCCATTTCTATTTTAAAAACGATCAATAAAATGAA
Organism: Neobacillus solisequens; assembly: GCF_051233465.1. Lineage (NCBI taxonomy): Bacteria > Bacillati > Bacillota > Bacilli > Caryophanales > Bacillaceae > Neobacillus > Neobacillus solisequens. The sequence continues at coordinate 96,431 of NZ_JBKFGJ010000011.1, forward strand.
ATATGACATTTCTTTATCGAAAAATAATCAATACGGTAATGTTGTGATTGCGACCATTCCTGGGATGGTTCCACATATTATCCATAACACCTTGGAATTTCGTAAGATTTATCCATTCGTAAATGTTCAATTGGTGGAAAGTGACACTGATGGGGTGCTGAACCAAGTTAAAAACGGACATGCAGATATGGGGTTTATTTCCTTTGGTCCAAGCCATCATGAAGAAGCCCTTTTATGGGAACCGATAAAACGGGTTGAAGTGGTTTTGGTGGTACATAAGAGTTCCTTATTTCGGTTTAATCAAAAAATTTCGCTGGAAGAAATTAAGGATGAAATGATTGTTTTATACAATGATCCATATTTAAAAAAAATCGCCAAAAATCTTTTTGCAGATGACTTAAATAATCGGCTTGCCCTAACGTCCAATAATGCAGAAGCTCTGATTCAGATGGTTATTCATGAAAACGCCATTACGTTTATAAATGATTATATGTTACAAACGTTTCCATTACAGATCAAAAATGAAATCATCACCATCTCAATCAATGAATATCTTACTCTTTCCAACTATCTTTGGAGAGTGACTCGAAAGAATGAAGTGGAATCAGAAATGGTTCAACAATTTACTGAGCACCTTTTGGCAGACTTAAAATAGAAAAAAATGATGCCCGCAAGAATTTACAAACCTGCGGGCATCATTTTGCCATTTATCCTTTTAAAAATCCTTCTTCCAAATAGCTAGGGTTTGGGTATGTGTAAAAACCTTCCCCTGTCGCTACACCAAGCTTACCTTTATCGATATACTCAGTTTTTAGTTTATCCGCTAATTTTTTGAATTCCTGATCACCTGTTGCTTCTGCTTTGGCCCGTCCAATATTATAAGCTGTATTGATTCCAACAACATCTAATATCGCAAGTGGACCTTGTGGGGCTTTTGTTGCAATCATCCATGTTTTATCTATGGTTTCAACGTCGGCAACTTCTTTAACTAATAAAAGCTGAGCCGCTTCCAATAAAGGAACTAATAAAGAATTCAAAATATAGCCTGGCTGTTCTTTATATAAAGGTAAAGCGACCATTCCGATTGCTTTTGCAAATTCGACAACCTCATTAAAAACCTTCATATCAGTTCCTGGATGTTTCATAATTTCTGCCGTATTGTTTTTCCAAATTTCATTAGCAAAGTGTAAAGCTAGGAAACTCTCAGGTCGCCCTGTTGCTTCAGCAAATTGACTTGGCAGCAATGTAGAAGAGTTCGTCGCAAAAATCGTTTTCACCGGTGCAACTTGTCCAAGATGCTTATAGAAATCTGTTTTTATTTGAACCACTTCAGGAACTGCTTCAATGACAAGGTCGGCATCTGCAACCGCTTTAGCTAAATCGCTGCAAAAAGAAATGCGGTTATAAGCATCATTCACCTCTGTTACATTTACCCCTAAATCTTCCTGGTAACGGTGCTTCAGATTCACTAATCGATCTTTCGCACGTTCCAAAGCTTCATTATTAATGTCGTAAACTGTTACTTGAAACCCCTTAAATGCAGTTTGATAAGCAATTTGACTTCCCAATACCCCACTGCCCGCAACTGTAATATTCTTAAAATTCATTTCAACCATTCCCCTTTTAACATTGTTCTTACTATACTTATATTGTAAATTATTATTTTACTAAAATAAATTTAATAAAATTTAATGTCAATTAAATTATTTTTAACTCCCCACTATCTTATCGTTTCTTATTATTGAATCTTAAGATTAAACGGTTCATTTACTCAAAAAAAAAGAGCATCTCCAAATAAGGGAGATACCCGTAAGATATTATTTTTGATACTTAGACAATTTTGATGATACTCCAGTGGACTTTCTTTCAGGTGCTTTTGCCTTTAGGTTGGATGCCCAAGTTACTTGTGAGTCATATTTTTCCATATGCTCTTTTTTGACAAGGAACTGCAGACGCTCTTTGTTCTTTTCAAGTGATTCTTCAAGTGACTGCAATCTGCTTCGCGGGAAAGATAAACCAGCGAGAATCGTTGTGATGGTCGGATCCGTTTCTGTAATATATGTTCCTTCAAATAGTTCAACCGGCTCGCCAATCCCTTCAAAAACCGCCGGTACATTTATGAGTTTTGACACGTTTTCCGGTCCCTCGTAAATGAGGCTGGCACGAATGACTCCAACCGTGTCTACCGGACAGAAGATAGAAGACGCCCATGACCGCTGAATGGCACTGGCAATATCCGCCGATGTCTTTGCATCCGTGACAGTTGCCGAGGAAATGATGGTGACTCCCCTAGTATTAAGAATATTCATGAGATCCGTTTCATCAAAGTTTCCGTAAAACGAGCTTTTTTTGGTTACTGAAACCACATGATGAATGGCCTCTATGACCTGTTGATTAGAGGAAAGATAGATTTGTTGTTTACTGGATTGAGGGTTTGTTTTTCGCATTTGGTCATTATCAACTAGAAATATAGAAGAGATCCCTTCAATTTTAGAAATCTGTTCGATGCATTCAGCTGCATTTATACGATTTCCCGCCAGTACGTTCCGCTCCGGAACAATGGCAATGGCCCCGATATTTATTTGCGGCAGCTGATCCAATAATATATCCATTAACAGCGGACTCATTCCAGATCCAGTGCCGCCATCTGTCGAAAAAGCCACCAATAACAGTTTAATATTTTTGAAGGATTTTCTAACGAAGTCAATCATTTCACGGTAATGCTCGTGAACGGCACGCAGACCAACGGACCGGTCCTGACCTGCTCCGTTATATCCTGGTACAAAGTATTTCTTTTCCACTCTTGTGTTAACGGCTCCGTCGCGTTGATTTGTGTTGATAAGGGCCGTTTGAAAGCCCATCGTCGATGCTATTTCAGCGATATTTCCTCCAGCTTGACCTACACCCAAAATTCCGATTGATTTCACCAGATCGCCTCCTTATCTACTAGATAATACTCGCCCCTTCCAAAAATTAGACTTGTTCTGAGAAAAAAAGAATAACAGCGATATATAAAAAGGCAACTTAGTTGCCTTTTAACCAATACTCACTGCCATCCGATTTTCGATCAAGAAAACCATATTCAATTAAGTATCTTCTAATCAACACATAATCATCGTATATCTCTGCAAGAATTTGATTTATTTCTGTTTCATTGTATATGTGATCATGATCCAAAATTTTCGTAATTTCCCGCAGGAGGATCAGTCGCTGCTTTTCTTTAGGTGGGAATTTTTTCAAAACTATTTGAGGTCCTTCCGAAATAAAACGCTTTATGACCTCTTCCTGCTCCTCTTTCGTAATATCGTACCGGTCATCCACCATTTTAGCTGTTTTATGAGGAGGAACGAAGGCAGGCGCATATTGATCTTTTTCTTTTAATAACTCCATGAGTGTCAAGAATATTTTTGCTTGCCTTTCCTTCTCTTTAAGAGCAAATCTGTGATGACGTATCGTTGATGTACTCCCAATGTTCATTTCCTCTTGGACTTCCTTATCACTTCTCCCTTGAAAAAAGAGGCGAAGGAGCTGATTCTGATGTTCGGTAAGACCCGTCAACTTCTTATCAAGACCTATTAAGTGTTCAAAAACCGACCCATGTGCATGTTCAATATGTACTTGGGCATATTTTTCCGCCTCATATAGAACTCCATCCATAGGATAAATGAGTCCTTTTTCAATTTTTTTACCACATATAAGACAAATATAAAATTCAGCTTCCTGAATGTATCCTCGTTTCATTTCTTCCAAAGAGGCTTTCCAAAAAATATCCGAAACACCCATACCCCAATACACTCCTCACAGCATTCTATATAAAACAAACAATTTAATTAAATGTTTACTTTTATACAAACATAATAATATAATGTTTGTGAATGGTCAATGACAACTGAACCTCTGAAAGGAGATAAATATGGATAAGCAACGACGTAAACAACTTCAGGAAGATTATAAACAGATCAAGACATATATGGGGATTATCCGGATTACTAACCTCGTCAACGGTAAAATGTACGTGGCATCCTATCCCAACTTAAAAAACCGCTGGTTAACAATCAAAACACAACTTGAAATGGGGAATTTTCCAAACCATCAGTTACAGAAAGACTGGAATGAGCTTAGCGAAGAATCCTTCACGTTTGAAGTTCTAGAGCAAAAAGAGACAACAGACATTTCAGACGTGAAATGGGCTCTGAAACAAATGATCAAACCGTGGTTGGATAAATTGCAGCCATATGGGGAAAAGGGTTATCTTAAACCCGAAAAATAAAGAAGCCAAGATATTCACTCGGCTTCTTTTTCCATTTTAGACTCTTACTGTTTGAAGAAATTCCTGTATCCGCTCCGCTGCAATCGCTAATTTTTCTGGTGATTGGACAAGCGCCATTCTCACATAGCCTTCACCCTGGGCTCCGAAAGCATCACCTGGTACAACGGCCACTCCAGCTTTTTCAATTAATTCAAATGCAAATTGGCGCGAAGACCATCCTGATGGGATCTTGGTCCAAATAAACATGGTCGCTGGTGACTTTGTCACCTTCCATCCACCCTTCTCAAGTCCGGCAATTAAAGTATCTCTCCGCTTCTCATATTCTTTTACTTGTTCGCGAAGGACGGAGTAATCTGAAGTCAGTGCCGTTACAGCAGCCTTTTGGATGGGATAAAAGATCCCGTAATCAATATTGGATTTAAAAGATGCCAGTATCTTTATCGCCTCATTATTGCCAATAACGTAGCCAATCCGGCAGCCAGCCATATTAAAGGTTTTGGATAGTGAGTTGAATTCAATCCCCACTTCTTTTGCCCCTTTGACTGACATAAAACTAATTTGTGGATTTTCGTCAAAAATCAATTCTGAATAGGCAAAATCATGAACCACGAGAATATTATATTTTTTCGCAAATTCAATGACTTCTTCAAAAAATTCCTGACTGGCTAAAGCCGTGACCGGATTTCCCGGATAACTGATGATCATCATCTTTGTTTTATGCAATACCTCTTGTGGAATTTCATCCAGTTGAGGTAAATATCCATTTTTCTCTAATAATGGCATCGGGTGAATGATTCCTCCAGCAATCAGAACACTATGTTCATAAATGGGATAACCCGGATCCGGAACAAGAACATAATCACCAGGATCAATCATAGCCATGGCCAAATGGGACAGACCATCTTGGGAACCCATTAACTGTAAAACCTCTGTTTGAGAATCAAGTTCAATGCCATAGCGATGTTTATAAAAATAGCTGACAGCTATGTTAAACTCATCAATCCCTTTTAATGTATAACCGTATTTTGTCGTGTCTTTACTATATTGAACTAGTGTATCCACAACAGTTTCAGACGGTGGCATATTTGGGCTGCCTACACTTAAATCAATGACCTCAATGCCCTTTTTCATTGCCTCTCTTTTTCTGTCAACAAGCTCGGTAAAAATACTCGTTGCCATTCTTTGTGTTTTTTTCGAAGCAATAATATTCATCTAAAATCACCTTAGTTTCCTAAAAAATTTTACTCCTTAAATATTAACATAATTTTTTGGGTGGTAAATTTACTAATTTGTGTATCTTGAGAACATTTGAACGGTCCCTCGGATCAAAGTATGTTTAGAAAAAAAAGAATCCCCCGACCAATCGGAGGATCCCTTTCAAGTTATATTAATAAACGTCTCGTTGATAACGTCCTTGCTTTTGTATGTCTTGAAGATATGCTTCAGCTGCCTCACGAGTCATGGCACCTTCTTTTTCAATCACGTTAATAAGCGCCTCGTTCACGTCTTTTGCCATATATTCCTTATCACCGCAAACGTAGAAATAGGCACCGTTTTCTAACCATGAGAATAACTCCTTGCTATTTTCCAGCATTTTATGTTGGACATAAACTTTTTGAGCAGAGTCACGGGAAAATGCTGTATCTAGCTTAGTCAATACTCCCTCATGTTGGTATTTTTCCAGCTCGCTTTGATAAAGGAAATCAGATGCAGCGTGTTGGTCTCCAAAAAATAACCATGTGCGGCCGGTTGCCTTATTTACAGCCCGTTCTTGGATAAAAGAACGGAATGGGGCAATTCCCGTCCCCGGACCAACCATAATAATATCTTTGTCCTGAGACTCCGGCAAATGAAAGTGTTTATTGGCTTGGACGAAAACAGGAAGAGTATCTCCTTCTTGAACCCGTTCCGCACATAAAACAGAACAAACGCCTTTACGATCACGATCATACGCCGTGTAGCGTACAGCACCAATTGTAAGATGTACTTCATCCGGATTTGCACTTATGCTGCTCGCAATAGAATAGAGGCGCGGAGTCATTTTTCTTAATAATGACACGATGTCTTGAGCAGTAGCTTTCCACGGACCAAATGTACGAAGCATATCAAGCAAATCACGACCGTAGCAATATTCCTTAAGCTGTGCCGCATTTTCAACCAACACTAGCTTTTGCAATTCTTCGTTGTCTGTAAACCCAGCTGCACCTTGTAGAATTTTCTTTGTTAACAGGGTAATTTCAAAATAATCTGTCAGCGCTTTCTTTAGTGACAGTGTCTCGCCTTGCTTACCGACAGTTACAATTGTTTCTTCATCCCATTTCATTTCCTTAAGAAGCGCAACGACAAGTTCAGGATCATTAGACGGAACAATGCCAAGTGCATCTCCAGGATTGTACGAAAGGCCAGAGCCTTTTAATGATAATTCAATATGTCTTGTTTCTTTACTTGAACCAGGTCCATTTAAATTAATATTTTTAAGAACCTTTGCTTGAAATGGATTGGTCCTTGAAAATGGTAGTGTATCACTTTTGGTATTTTTAGAATTTTCTAAAGTGACTTGCATTTATTGTACCTCCAAAAGTAGTATACGCCTATCATATCACAGTCTCGAAAAAATAGTTGTGCATTTTGACACATAATCGACAATTTTTTAGTTCGGCCATTTTTTCCTTATATATAATGCGAATTGAAAAAAAATGAAGCAGCACCAATATAATAATTATTGTAACACTGTGTTTTCCTAATGAAACATATTTCATTCCGTGCCACTCTTTACTATTTCCCTTTAGCTTATTTACGGAACTTTCTAAACGGTTGTAAACTCTAATTGTCTAGCAAGTATTTTTGAAAAATAACCGGAGGTGGCGTATGAAAAAAGGGATAAAAATTGTCACGATTGGTGGAGGATCCAGCTATACCCCAGAACTTGTAGAAGGATTTATCAAAAGATATGATGAACTGCCAATCAGAGAGCTATGGTTGGTTGATATTCCAGCCGGTCAGGAAAAATTGAACATTGTTGGAAATCTCGCAAAGAGAATGGTTGAAAAAGCGGGTCTTCCCATTGAAGTTCATTTAACCTTAAACCGTCGTGAAGCACTTAAAAATGCTGATTTTGTTACCACTCAATTCCGCGTTGGATTACTGGATGCACGTGCAAAAGATGAAAGAATTCCATTAAAATATAATGTCATCGGACAAGAAACAAACGGGCCAGGCGGACTGTTTAAAGGTTTAAGAACCATTCCAGTCATTTTAGATATTTGTAAAGATATAGAAGAATTATGTCCTAATGCTTGGCTGGTCAATTTCACAAACCCAGCTGGTATGGTGACAGAAGCGGTGCTTCGCTACAGCAATATTAAAAAGGTTGTAGGGCTTTGCAATGTTCCTGTCGGCATCAAAATGCAAACTGCTACTTTACTAGATGTTTCTCCTGAAAGAGTGCACATTGATTTTGCTGGCCTAAATCATATGGTGTTTGGTTTAAATGTGTATGTTGATGGTGTTAGCGTCCTTGATGAAGTTATTGAAAAAATGACTAATCCGGGTAATGCCATGACAATGAAAAATATTAAGGCTATTGATTGGGAGCCTGATTTCTTAAGAGGATTACACGCTATCCCATGTCCATACCACCGTTATTACTATAAAACTAGTGAAATGCTAGAAGATGAAATGCGTGCAGCTAATGAGGAAGGAACTCGCGCAGAAGTGGTAAAGCAGGTTGAAAAAGAACTATTCGAACTGTACAAAGATCCGAATTTGGCCATTAAGCCTCCTCAATTAGAAAAACGCGGAGGTGCTTATTATAGTGATGCTGCTTGTAACTTAATCAATTCTATTTATAATGATAAACGAGATATTCAGCCAGTTAACACAAGAAATAATGGGGCCATTGCAAGTATTCCGGATGATTCCGCGGTTGAAGTGAACTGTATCATTACGAAGGACGGCCCTAAACCTGTTTCAGTTGGTGACCTTCCAGTTGCGGTAAGAGGCCTTGTACAACAAATTAAATCATTTGAACGAGTGGCCGCAGAAGCTGCTGTAACAGGTGATTACAACACTGTACTTCTAGCGATGACCATCAACCCTCTTGTTCCTTCTGACAAGATTGGAAAACAGATTTTAGATGAAATGTTAGAAGCACATAAAGAATATTTACCGCAATTTTTCAAAGCAGTTGAAGCCTAACACATGTGCCGGGCCCCTATCACGGGACCCGGCTTTATTATTGGGAAATATGTAGGATTTCATATATTGTGATGTCGTCTGTTGGAGATAATTCCGGTTTCCTCTCATAAAAAAAGAAGTTGCTATAGCTCCATTTGTCGGGATTATAGATGAGGACATTTCCTAAACTATTTTCTACTAGATGTTGAAATGGTAGGAAATCCCTATTGGCTAACGACTTACTTTCTGGAATATTCCCCTTCACTTCCACTACATACTTGCTCCTATTAAACTCTTTATCGAGGTTTATAGAATAAGGAACCCCCATGTTAATTTGCTGCCAGCCAAAGGAACCTAAAATATTGTCATAAAAACCACCGAAAATAAACTTATTCATTCCTTCAGAGTCATTCCAGATATATAAAGGCGCATAGGAATTATAAAAATTCCCGCTTTCCTCTGTTTCAGTAATTAAATAAGCTTTAAAAAGCAGTCCTGGGAAACCATCGGTCTTATGTCCATTATCGGTTACTCTTTTTTTAATAATCCCCATATCGTAATCCTTTGGAAACTTGATCTTATATTGCATACCTATCAAGACAATCACTCGCTTTCTTTAACAATTTGGCTATGTTAAAACTTGTATGTTGTTTTCCGCTCCAGTCTATCGGGGATAAAAATCAACAGGGCTGTTTAACACAGCTTTAATAAAAATAATAGAGAACACTTTTAGATATGTAAAATATTTGTAATCATTATTTTAGATATCCTCCATTTAACTTCTTCAAATTGCCAAGCAAAAGGCTGACTCTTGAGTCAGCCTTTCATGTTTAGCTTTTCTTCCCTTGATATTTCAATTTATACTCTGCTTCACTCATGTTTGGATATTTTCTCGGTGTGCTTTTACTTAAGGATTTCTTTAATTCTACAGTGGCGTCATCGCCTGTATTATACTTTTGATCCATGCTTTTATTCCCTCCTGTTAGCATCCTGAATAGGTACATGCTTGGGTGCTTTTGGATAGCCATTCTTGCCTGTATCATTTGGCCCCGTCAAATTATTTCGCTGATCTATAACCTTTCCAGTGAATTCAATGGGATAATCTTTTTTCATATTTTCACCTCCATTTATAGGATGGGAAAAATATGCTGTAGAATGCAGAGAATTTTATTTCAATCCCAATTTGTTTGACATCAATATGTTAGTTTTCCAAAAAGCAATGCATCATAAAAATGGCCTTCTATAAAATAGTGGTCTCTTAAGCGTCCCTCTAACTCATACTTATTTTTTTCAAGAATCCGTGCAGAACCCTTATTAACATCCACTACACTAGCATGAAGCTTGTGGAGATTGAGATTTTTAAAAGCAAAATCACTCATCAATGCAACACTCTCTGTGCCATATCCCATTCCCCAATAATCTTTGTGAAAAACATAACCAATTTCAGCTTGATTCGCTTCCTTGTCAAAATTGAAAATCATCACTGTTCCAATTATGGCTTTTGTTGGTTTTATAACAACGGAGGCATATAAATGAGTCCCTGCTTCTTCTCGTTTTAACATGGTTTCAATATGCTCATGTGTTTCATCTAAAGTATTCTTTAATTCCCATCCAATAAAACGTGAAACTTCTGGATCTGAAGCAAACTCATGAATTTCCGTGACATCCTCTAAACTAAGTGGTTTGAAATAGACTTTTTCACCTTCCAATGAATGGAATAACTGAATGTTCAACTTCCTCTCCCCTTTTCGTTAATTTATATAAGTTCGACTAAGATACAGTATACCGAAAAAGCCCTTTCCAATGTTATTAGAAAGGGCTTGAACGTTTATTATAAATTAAGACCAAATAATGAATGAAACGGTAAACCTAAAAAATTTTCAACAAACAAGTACCCTACAAACACGTTCTGACCAAGCAAGACTAATCCTAATACAACTGCCGGAATATACCTCGTTTGAACAATGGCTGCCTTCCTTCCTGGGTTGCTCTTTGCCATAAAGCTTTGCCTACACACTTTAAACGTAGTAATAATGGACTGAATAAACAAAACGGAGGCCAATAAAATACTAATTTGAACGAGAATCATATCGTAACTAATACTGAAAGGTAACGCTAGTTCATATCTGAAATTGACTGGTAAGAATATTTGGAATTGAAAATATAACGGCACTACTAAAAGAACGATCACGGTAAGTGCCCATATTACTCCTACCAGGTTACGAATCCATAATAATAAGGCAAGAATGGTAAACCCTAAAAACAGTGCAATCACCCATTCATAGCTGCCTCTTTCCACTAAATAAAATAAGCCAATTGCTCCTACCATTGTTCCTGTATAGCCAGCATATATCGTAATGGCCTTCTTTAACGGTGAAATGGCCGCCCCTGTTGTCTGTCCCGTCCCATCTCTATGCAGTTGTATTTTATTCTTCCGACCGCCCTCCAGACAAACACTGATGCCAAGACTGATTAAATTGTGAAAATGTGATAAAAATACCCTTACAACAGGCAGAAGGCTCCCTACAAGAGTGATTCCCAGATATAGCAGAATAAGCTTATTTGTACTCATTTTTCATCCTCCCATTCTTCCCCTCTCAATCCTTGTTCTAATAAATTTTAATAGAGAATGGTGAAATCTTGGTGAAAATACAAAAAGCAACTCCCTTGTGAGTGAGTTGCCATAGTTTTGATTCATATGTACTGTTCTATCTTCCTTCATTCTTATTGCTTTGTAAATCGTGCTTTTTCCAATGTCCCAATATCTATTTTTTTCATTTTTAAGAGTACCTCAGAAACTCTTCTGTTTTCATCTTTTGAACCCTTAAACATAACCTCATCCATATTATCCGGTACGATCTGCCATGAAACCCCGAATTGGTCCTTTACCCAGCCGCATTGTTCAGCTTCAGGTACTGCAGAAAGCCTATTCCAAAAGTAATCAATTTCTTTCTGATCTTTACAGATTACAACAAAAGAAAATGCTTCATTAAAATTGAAATCCGCTTCAAAGGCATGATCCATTGCTGAAAAATGGATTCCGCAAAGATGGAAGGAAGCATAATTGACCTTTGCCTTGGGTAACAAAGCTTCTCCTTCACCATACCTATTAATTATTTCTATTCCTGAATTTTCAAATATCTGGGTGTAATACTTTATTGCTTCTTCTGCTTTCCCACATGATTCATTAGCAAAAAGGAAGCTAGGCGTAATCTTTGGGACAGATTGAGCTTTGTCCATTAGCATTAACTGCCAGGACAAGCCATACCGATCCTGAACCCAGGCATACCATTTGCTAAAAGGGTATTCCCCAAGTGGCATTAATTCCGTTCCGCCCTCACTTAAAGCTTGCCATTTTACATTTACCTCTTCTATAGAGGAACAAGCTACTATTAAGGAAATCGATGGATTAAATTTGAAGTAAGGCCCTGCACTAATAGCATCAAACCGTTGTCCATCCAATTCAAAACTTACTATTTCTGAATCACCAGAAGGAGTGTTTTCAATTACGGTCACATTTAAAAGTCGGGAATTCTCAAATACACTAATATAAAATAACGCAGCTTCTTTTGCTTCTTTGTCATACCATAAATGCGGAATTATTTTTTGCATAAGGACCTCCTAAATATTTTATTAGAATAAGCTATAGAGTCTTCAATGCCATTTCTCTATGTTCTTGAGTCCATCCTAGAAGACCGCCAGTATGGATGAAAAGGATATTTTTAGCACCTTGGAACTTACCCTTTTGTATATCTGAAACCATACCATAGAATCCTTTCCCCGTGTAAACGGGATCTAGCAAAAATCCGTTTTCTCGGCTCATTTTCATTATAAATTCTAGCTCTTCTGATGTGCTCTTCGCATATCCAACACCGATATATTGGTCATTGATAAAAATATCCTTACACTCCTTCGGTACTTTCAAACCATCATTCTGGTACATTTCTTTCAAAATATCCTTTATGACTTCCACAAAGGTTTCTGTATTATGGTCTACAGCGTAACCAAGGATCTTGCGTTTTGTCGCCTGTTGTTGATTTGCATACCAAAGCCCCGCATACGTTCCTCCTGATCCAACAGCAATGACCACCCTATCAAAATAGATTCCGAGTTCATTTTCGTGTTGGATAATTTCTTCCATTGCCGCTGCATACCCCAAGGATCCTATCGCATTCGATGCTCCAACAGGAATAACGTATGGTTTATGTCCCTCTGTCTTGAGATTTTTTACTACTTCTTCCATCTTAGCTTCCCTGGATTCATCCGGTGTAATCAAATGAGCACGAGCACCGAGAGCATGATCTATGAACAGATTACCTTCAATTTGATTCGGAATTTCTCCCCTAATCACCAAGTCACAAACTAATCCCAACTTCGCAGCAACAGCTGCAGTTGCCCTGCAATGATTGGATTGTATTCCACCAGCCGTAATAAGAGTATCACACCCTTGACGCAGTGCCTCTGCTACTGAAAACTCAAGCTTCCTTACCTTATTACCGCTTACCTCCGTACCTGTAAAATCATCTCGTTTTAAATAAAGATTGACTCCCAATTCTTGGCTAAGCCGCTCTATTTTATGAATCGGGGTTGGCAGATTCGCAATTTGCAGTCGTTCCATAGTGATTGTCTCCTTTGGTTATTTTATTATCCCTTACTATAGATTATTTTTTAGATGGTAACAATTACTCCTCCACTTTATACTATATTTCAAATTCATCTTTAGTAGATTCTTACTTTGGACATGACAGAGCGAAAAATAGATTGATGGTGTCCGAAGACGGGGCAACTTCAGACACGACAACGCTTATAATTGATTAATGGTGTCCGAAGACGGGGCAACTTCGGACACGAAGCGCTTAAAATAGATTGATGGTGTCCGAAGACGGGGCAACTTCAGACACGGCAACGCTTATAATTGTTTGATGGTGTCCGAAGACGGGGCAACTTCAGACACGGCAACGCTTATAATTGTTTGATGGTGTCCGAAGACGGGGCAACTTCAGACACGAAGCGCTTAAAATTGATTGATGGTGTCCGAAGACGGGTCAACTTCGGACACGGCAACGCTTATAATTGATTGGTCATGTCCGAAGACGAGACAACTTCGGACACGGCAACGCTTATAATTGATTGGTCATGTCCGAAGACGAGACAACTTCGGACACGGCAACGCTTATAATTGATTGGTCATGTCCGAAGATGAGACAACTTCGGACACGGCAACGCTTATAATTGATTAATGGTGTCCGAAGATGAGACAACTTCGGACACGGCAACGCTTATAATTGATTAATGGTGTCCGAAGTCGAGAAAACCTTGGACGCAGTATTCTGAAATAAGAAGGTTTATATCAAAGACAAGAAAAATAAAGCAGGAAAATATCACGAGCCTTAATTTCCATTTAAAAATGATAGATCCTCCTTCCAACCCTTAACGCAAGGACATTCTCTAAGAAATTCCTCTCAAAAAACAAAAAGGAAAATTAAATGAAATAATTGGAAAAAAGGTAAAAATTATCTATCTTTTACACAAAAAATCAATATAATTAATATAGGTAGGAGTACTATAGGTGCTCCATTTTTATTACATTCAATGGGGAGGCGAAGTATTCAATGTCTAATGATAATGAGGTTCTATTAGATAAAGGAAAACAAAATGACACAAAAATAAAAATAGAAAGGAAAGAAGGAGAACCTACTCCAGCATTCAAAGGCGCTTCTTGGGGAGCTCTGTTAGTTGGTATTTCTGCGTATCTCATAGGCTTGTTTAATGCTTCGATGCAACTAAACGAAAAAGGATATTACTTTGCCGTCTTAATATTTGGACTCTACTCAGCCGTATCTTTACAAAAGGCCGTAAGAGATAAAGAGGAAGGGATACCTGTTACTAATATTTATTATGGTATTAGTTGGTTTGCACTAATTGTATCCATTTCATTAATGGGGATCGGTTTATATAATGCAGGGAGCATTGTTTTAAGTGAAAAGGGATTTTATGGAATGGCCTTTGTTCTTAGTATATTTGCTGCCGTAACAGTTCAAAAGAATATTAGAGATACACAGAGGGCAAGAGAAAGAGATTAATAACCTTATGTAAAATTTAGGGAGGATTGTTTTTCCTCCCTGTTTATTTAGGCAAAACTTTTCCCATTTAAATAATAATCCGACTCTCTAAAAGTACTAAAGGCAACTTCTATATCCGGTATCCCAAGAGCCTGAACCTGTCTTGTGATAATATGGGCAAATTCATCTTGAACCTTTTGACCCCGATCAAACCATTTTACTTCGATAAATGGATAGCCCGGAACCTCACTTCCATCAAAAACAAATGTAGCATTTACAACCTCCAGGGTAAAATTATCTGTCCCACACTCACAGAGCCGAGCTAATTCTTGAACCATGGGTTTACTGATGGTTTTTACTTGTTCAACTGTTATTCCTCTAATAAATAAATGAGGCATTAACATCCTCCTCCGCCATTTTTAAAAATTCTCCATTTAAAGTCCACTAGTCCTATTATTTTCTAACTTAATCAATTAAAAAGTAGACTCCCTCTATCTGCCAAAATAATCAAACGAATAAATGGCATTATATATTTTTCATTATTATATTCTTTTCCTTATTTAGCAATTTATTTATATAGTTAGGTTTATGGTGCAAATGGAACAAAATATCTAAACATAAATGCCATAAAAGCAAACACAGAAATGGTACATACGCAGGCCAAATGCAAAAGTATGTAGAGTATTTTACGTTTTCCTTTTATGTAAAACGAATAGATAAAACCAAATAAAGGGTTCAATATTAAAAATGGTAGAGAAATAGCGATGGTTACTTTTCCAAACATGTGCACAAACCTTGATTCCACTCCAGCTAATCGCAAAACACCCATAAGCAAAATGAAAACTACTAAGGTTGCTGTCAATGATGTTAGGGCAACTTTGGAGGGTTTTCGTAAAAATTCTTTCATAATAGATCACCTTTTACTTTTTTATAACTAATATTCTTCTTTTTGTCATTAATCTCCTCCTAAAAAATGGATTCCCTCTACTATTTTAACTTTTTTAAAATAACTGTAGGGACATGTGGGATATTGATCGTCTATTAAGGTGAAGCAGTTAGAAACAGGAGGAAATGTATGATTACTGTAAATAATTTAAGCCATGATTTTATAATTGGCAAAAAAGGCAGACAAACGATTATACCCGTACTGAGAGATATTTCGTTTTCTGTAGAAAAGGGTGAAATCGTTACGATTGTTGGGCGGAGTGGTTCAGGGAAATCAACCCTTCTAAATTTAGTAAGCGGGTTTATTCGTCCTACTAAAGGAAAAATCTCTATTAATGGTGTGGAGGTATCCGATTTTTCAGAAGGGAAATTTGCTGATTTCCGAATCCAAAATCTGGGCTTTATTTTTCAAAGCTTTCAATTGATACCGAGCATGACAGCATTTCAAAATGTCGAGCTGCCATTAATATTAAAGGGAGTTACCGAGAGTCAGAGGAAAGAAAAAACCGAGCAAATGCTTCAAAGAGTAGGATTGCTAGATTATCAGGATCACTATCCTGGTGAATTATCCGGGGGCCAGCAACAGCGGGTCAGTATTGCCAGAGCACTAATTGTTAATCCTCCTATTATTCTAGCAGACGAGCCAACAGGTAGTCTTGATAGTGAAACGGAAGAAGAATTGCTGGAATTCATTCAAGAATTAAATAATAAAATGGGGATCACGTTTTTAATAATTACGCATGATGAGAAGGTAGCCAAAATCGGACATCGAACGATAGCATTAAAGGATGGCCGAATTGCCGAGGAGGTAATGATATGAGATTAAAGGACCAATTCCGCTTTGTTCGGCAAAACATGAAAAAAAATAAGACGAGAGTATTCATGACGATCCTTGCTACAGCAATGGGATGCGCCTTTCTTATTGTCCTAGCTTCAGTTGGTTTTGGGTTACAGAAATCTGTTGTCAAGGAAATTACGGAAAGGCGGGTCATGACAGAAATTGATGTCCACGGCCGTGAAGGAAAAGACAATACAGGTTTCCGACAGATTACCGATAAAGATATACCATTTTTTGAAAAGATTAATAATGTTAAAGCTGTAACGAGAAGAAAAGAATTGCAGCAGCAAACCCAGTTTACAATTGGAAATTATCAGGAGGACACACAAGCTTTTGTAACGAATTTTCCAGAGGAAATTAAGGCAGGGTTTGAGTTATCAGATGGACGTTTGCCAAGAACGAAGAATGAAATCGTCATTGGTTACAACTTCCCGCTCAATCTGGCTGCAAAGGATGCCGGGGAAGATCTTTTTGATAACAATGGTCAAGTAAAGAAAAAGTATCTTTATCCTGACCAGGTAATCGGAAAAACGATAGAAGTAACCATAAGACAGAACAAAGATGGCCAGCAGGTGGAAAAAGTATTTCCACTTAAAGTGGTCGGAATATCACAAAAGCCTAAAAAGGACTGGGTTCAGGATCGTAACGTTTTTATTTCAGATGAGCTTTTAAGAGATATTGAAAACTTTACTGGAACGCCTAGAGGAATCCTGCTTGACCCAAACAGCCAGGAATCAACACAGGGATTAGAGGAAATGTACGAATCTTACAATGAGGTTAAGGTTTATGCCAAAAACATGGAATCGGTTCAGGGAATTGTGGATGCGTTACAAAAGGAGAACTATGCCACCTATTCTGTTGTAAATGAGTTAAAAGAAGTAAATATGGTATTTATGATTGCCAAAGCAGGGCTCATATTTATTGGCACTATTGCCATTCTCATTGCCTCCATCGGTATTTATAACACGATGACAATGGCAGTAACGGAACGTGCGCCTGATATTGGCATTATGAAAGCGATTGGGGCCAATCCCAAAACTATCAAACGAATCTTTCTTCTGGAAAGCAGTTATATCGGCTTAATTGGCGCGATATTCGGGACAGTCGTTTCCTACGGAATAAGTTATGGAGTCAATCTTCTTATTCCCTTTATTATCAAACAGGCATTTGGTAAAGACACGATGTTGAACGTAATCTTTAGTGACATCCCGCCGATATTGCCGGTTATTTGCTTTATCATCTGCTTCCTGGTGACAATTATTTCCGGATTCCGACCGGCACAGCGTGCAACACAGGTTGATGTTTTAAAAGCTATGCGTAGAGAAGTTTAAATAAAAAATGGGTACCGAAAGACAAAATGCAAGGTTATTGCCACCTTGCATTTTGTATTATGATTATTACCACAGAAGTTGCCTACAGCTAGTGCTTTTTTAACATATCCTCTATTCTTTTTAACTCCGTTTCGATATATGCTCTGCTGTGATCAAAGCCGATAATGGCTAACACTTTTCCGTTATGATCCATGATAGGAGCAAAACTTGTTTTCCATTCTCCATAGATATCTTCATATAAGGGGGTTACTCCAGCCCTTCCATTCATTGCCTCAAAGGCAACCTTCAAATTTTCTGGCGGAGCTTCATAGATTTGGCCAGCTGGGATAACGAAGTCTTCATCGGCTACGATCGTCAGCATTTTGTTATTTTCTAAGACCTTAAAAATGTAAACCCACTCAATGATTCCTTCTTGTTCCCTTATTTTCGTTAATTTTTTTTGGACGTTTTTATAAGTTGTGCTGGAAGGTGAAGCATCATGATTAACTAATTCTGAAATTTCTTCTGGTAGAATAACGGCAGATGTAACGATTGCCATCGATCGTAATTGTTTATTGAGATGTTGTTCAAGGATCTGTCTTTTATTGGAAGGAGAGAGAGTCTCTTGTTGAATTCTTTCGCGAATTTTTTTGTATTTTCTGCTCATCGTGGGTTGACTGATATCCAGCACTTTTGCTGCAAGTTTCAGTGATTTATATTTTTCCATAGCCATTGTAATTAACCGTTCTTCGATGATATCAACTGCTTCCTGCAGCGGCATAATGTGATTGATCATCGGGGGCTCATGGCTCATAGCCTTTTCCCATGGAATGTATCTGTAAACAAGGCTTGAATCCACGTTAAATTCTCTACTGGTTACAACGATTCGTTCCACTGTATTTTCAAGTTGCCGAACATTGCCTGGCCAATCGTAAATAGATAATAATTCTATGGCATCCGGTAAAATATTAATTTGCCTATTAAATTTAGTATTATATTTTTCTACGAAATGAAAAATTAAATAAGGTATCTCTTCTATTCTTTCCCTAAGTGGAGGGATTTCAATAGGGACCACATTTAAACGATAATATAGATCTTCTCTAAATCTTTTTTCTTTCACCATTTTTTCCAATGATTGATTGGTTGCCGTAATAATTTGAACATCAATATGAATCGGTTTCGAACTTCCTAAAGGGGTTACTTCTTTTTCTTGTAAAACTCGAAGGAGTTTAACCTGCAAGTTCAGTGGCATTTCTCCTATTTCATCAAGAAAAATAATGCCTCCATTGGCTAATTCAAACTTTCCTGGAGCACCATTTTTATTAGCACCACTAAAGGCACCGCCGACATAGCCAAATAATTCACTTTCTAATAAATTTTCTGGAATGGCACCGCAATTAACGGCAATAAATGGTTTAGACCTTCTATTTCCTAACTGATGAATCGTTTTGGCGATCATTTCTTTACCGACACCGGATTCCCCTAATAAAAGAACAGATGTCGAGACTTTTGAGACCATCTCTATCGTATATAGGATATCTTGCATTTTTTGACTATGAACGACCATTGTTGGAATGCCTTTTGGGTTCATTCCCTCTTTTATATTATTTGCATCTATTACTTGATTGGAGATCCCTTTTAACCCCCATATCAATAATTCCCCGTCATTTGTATCCGACGGGAAAACGGTTACAAGAATGTTACTGTCATTCCAAGCCCTTAATTGAAGTGAATGAGCCTCCCTATTTAATAACTGTAGTATGGGATCACCAAAGTACGAAATTTCCTCGAGTTCGTTAATGTTTCTTCCTATAAATGTGGTAGAGTTTGTTGACCAAAAATTTTTCAATCCCCCACTCCGAAATACAATGGTTCCGTTTAAGTTCGTCACCATAATTTCGTCGTAAATGGAAAGAATGCTCGATTGATAGGCTTGAAGTAGTTGTTCATTAGATAAAATGACGGACTCCACCCATTTAGCCCTCCTCTACAGAAGTTAAAATAGTGCAACTATTTAGTAAATTATTTCATATTTGAATCGAAATTTCAATTTTGAAATTATTTACCGAGGGTGAAACTCCAATTATGACTATTCTGTGAACTTTTTTTGTTGGCACAATTATTGCACTCATATTATTAAGAAGATTAAACTTTCTAAATATTAATCTGATGTTTAAAGGAGGAACTTAAATGTACGAATCTACTAATCTAGATATATTCCCCTACCCTTTTCACCATATTAAAGAAGGTTCAAACTATCGATATTCCAACGACTTAAGAAAACTTGATAAGGATCATATGAATTGCGTGATCATTACTCCTGAATATGAAAAACAAATAAAAAGAAAAAGAGAATTACTCATTGAACAACCTGAAGTAAGGTTCCAATCCTATCCCCATACGATGGAAATGCAATGGGAAGTGGCAGAAATGCTCATTCATATGGCGGTTGAACGCTACCCCGAGCACTTCCAAGTAAAAAAGAACGGTCATCATTGGACATTTCATAATTTGATTTTAAATGAAACGGAATCTTTCATTTTTGGTGATGCATCAAGTATAGAGCTTGAGCCTCTTGATTTAATTGGCCGCCATTTTACTACTGATTTTGTGCTAATGGTGATTAGAGATGAAAATCTTTATTTAGAAGTTGCACAAGATTCATATGCCGCTTTATTCTCCCCTCACTGGAATAAGGGGATGTCATTTGACGAAATTCACGGACCAGTACCATTTGTTTCACGCACAGGGGTACCGCTGGCTGAAAGAGTTCGTAACTTCTTAATCCGTAATGTTTTACCTGGGGAACCTTGGACAAGAATTAATTGGAATCTAATGGCTAATCGCTGGGATGTTAACTATGAAACCTTTGATACTTGGGGACCAACTCGCCATTTGGTTACTCCTGAAAATGCCGGTGAACTAGTAAGACTTCGAGTAGAAGAACAATTCTTCTATCGTATGCCAAGAAGTAACGCTGTATTATTCGTATTAAATACCCAATTCCTTGCCATGAAAGATTTAGCCAAAAGACCAGAATGGCTAAAACAAACCTACTCTATCCTATCCGATATCCCTAAGCCAATGGCTGATTACAAAGGATTCACCCCATTTATTGAACCAACAGTAGAATATTTGAAAAACTTAATCAAAAAAGTAGAATTACAAACCAACTAAGTTCAAAAAGATTGGAGGTATGGAAGGTGGTTTATAACAATCCGGTTTTATACGATCAATCTGAAACCATTGTAGAATATTTCACGATAAAACAGGAACGTAGAAAATTACTGATCCTTTCTGCTGATCCAGAACAAGCAAACACCGTTCAAAATTTCATAAATGAAATTACTGGTCAAAAAGAATATGAATTAATTGAAATGAACGATGTTGTTCAATTACATGATACAAACAAAATTTTGGAACGCCAAAAAATGGGAACTCAACTTTATATTTCTGCTAAGTGGGATGATGCGGCAACGATTTTCTCAAAGGCCATTGAGGCGGGCTTTTCAGAAGATGAAATTCAAACACTTATTTCAGGAGAGAAGCGCCGTTATGTTTATTGCATGAAATGCTATCACCTGCAAGAAGTACAGCCAAAAGAGACGGAGACAATCTGTTACCATTGTCAAATCAGCTTAGAAATTGGCCCTTTCTTCTCCAGGGAGCGAAAAGGATATATTGGCTATCCTTTCAACCCTGCTTTCGTAACAGATTAGCTAATCGAAAGGAGTGAGTTTTATGAAAGCATTCGGAAATATTGCGGTTTACGTAGATAAAATAGTGCAGGTAACTGATTTTGTAAAGCGCTTTCATCTGGTTCCCGTTCATCTTGAACTTTTACCCGCATTTACGGGTGGGGCCCATATTGCTACCTATCTAAAAACCGATGGCGAAGTGATTGAAAGAAATTATTCATTGGTTAGCCACCCCACTGATCGCACTCATTACGCCATTGCCATTCGTAAGAATGACAACTCAAGAGGGGGATCTGTGTATTGGCATGAAAAAGTCAAAGTGGGAGATCGTTTAGAAATCAGTTGGCCCAAAAATCATTTCCCACTCGCCTTCAAATCAGCTAAACATCATGTGTTCTATGCAGCAGGCATTGGCATTACTCCCTTTTTGACCATGATGGAAGATTTAACGACTGAAGGAAAATCATTTGAATTGCATTATGGGGCAAGAACGAAAGAAGAATGTGCTTTCTTTGATGACTTGAATACAGAATATCCAGACAAATGCCATTTTTATTTTTCCAGAACTGCAACTCCTCATAAAATGACACCTGAATCAATGGCGGATTACAGGATTGGTACACATGTCTATTTCTGTGGACCCATCACAATGGTGAAGGAATTTAAGGCAGCCGCGGAAAGTTTTGGCTACCCAGACCATTCGATTCATTTTGAATTATTCGCTGTAGCTGATGAAGGCCCAAAAGATCCTTTTGTAGTTAAACTAGCGAACAGCGGCCAAACGGTTGAAGTGACCGAACAAGAAACATTATTAGAAGCGCTATTAAAAGCTGGCGTCCCTGCTCCCTATTCTTGTAAAGTTGGCGGTTGCGGAAGCTGTGAAGTCCAAGTAATCTCCGGGGAAATCGATCACCGGGATCACTTTTATAAAGATGAAGAAAGACAGACAAAGAGTGTTATTTTAACTTGTTGTTCTAGAGCTAAGGAATCGAAAAAAGAGCTCATTTTAAATCTGTAATACATGTATTGATTAAGAACTACCACTAAATTATTCAAAATACAAGGAGGCAAATCAAATGACGACAACTACTCAAGTACTAGAATTAAAGATGTATATCAATGGTGAATGGAAACGATCCAGTAATCAGGATACTAATAAGGTGATTAATCCAGCAAACGGTGAATTAATAGCTATCGCTCCTAGAGCCACTGTCGAAGAAACAGAAGAGGCTATTAAAGCAGCTAAAGAGACTTTCGAGAGTGGGGTTTGGTCTAAAATCAGTGCACAAGAACGTGCAGATTTTCTATTAAAAATCGCTGACAAAATTGATGAAAAACACGATGAGCTAGTCGAACTTGAAGTAAAAGATAATGGAAAAATAAAGGCTGAGGCTGATATCGATATCCATGATGCTGCCTCTTGTTTCCGCTATTATGCCGGTCTGATCAGAACACCGGATGGAGCCACCTATCACGTTGCAGATCCGATGCAAGCAATGGTCGTGCGTGAACCTGTAGGAGTTACAGGATTAATTGTTCCGTGGAATTTCCCATTTCTGATGAGTGTGTGGAAATTCGCCCCTGCTCTGGCTGCCGGAAATACTATTGTCTATAAGCCGGCTGAAGTAACACCAGTAACGGCCACTAAATTAGTAGAAATTATTGAAGAAGTCGGTGTTCCAAAAGGTGTAGTGAATTTGGTACTAGGTAAAGGTTCTCTGATTGGTGAAGTGATCGCACGAAGCCATGATGTAGATATGGTTTCCTTTACAGGAAGTACTGAGGTCGGAAAAAGCATTATGCGCAATGCTGCAGGCAATTTGAAAAAAATCTCCCTTGAACTAGGAGGAAAGTCACCTAACATTATATTTGCTGATGCTGATTTTGAAGCTGCAGTAGACCATGCATTACTAGGTATTTTCTACGGATCTGGTCAAGTATGTTCTGCCGGGAGCAGAATTATTGTAGAAGAAAGCATGTATGATCAATTTGTAAAAGAGTTTGTAAGACGTGCTAAAAATATTAAGGTGGGACCAGGATTAGAAGAAGGTTCCGAAATGGGTGCCATCGTAAGTGAAGCCCAACTTGATACCATTCTAGACTATATCGAAATTGGTAAAAAAGAAGGCGCTACACTAGCTTGTGGAGGTAACCGCCTGATTGAAGACGGTTTAGATAAAGGATTCTTTATCGAACCAACCGTATTCATAGATGTGACTCCAGAAATGCGGATTGTGAAGGAAGAAATCTTCGGACCAGTTGCTGTTATTCAAAAATTCAAAGACGAAGAAGAAGCTGTCAAACTAGCAAATGATACGATCTATGGTCTTGCCGGTGGAGTATTTACTTCTGATGGAGCGAAAGCAATGCGAGTAATTAAAGAAGTCCGTGCAGGAATTACCTGGATTAACGCGTATGGTCCAACTTACAACGAAGCACCATGGCATGGATATAAACAAAGCGGTATTGGATCCAGTCTTGGAACGTTTGGGTTAGATGAATTCCAGGAAGTGAAACAAATCAATATTAATCTTGCGGTAGGACCAACAGGCTGGTTTTCAGATAAAAAATAATTAAATAGATAGATTGTTTATCAGTACATTTGTGAAATTTATTTGAGAGTGGTTTGAGCAAAACCACTCTTGACATAATTTTATCTCTTTTAAATTACTGAATATTTATATAATTTAGAATTTAGTTTATAATAGGACTTATTAAATTTATACTTTACTAAGGAGGCTCAAATATGAAAGAAAATGTAAAAAAACAAATAGGTGGAACTGCCTCAGTGCATCATGATGATGATGCTCATTTGGCATCGCTTGGGTATGAATCTGAATTTAAACGCGACATGAGCCCGTGGGCAAACTTTTCCCTTGGGTTCACCTATCTTTCTCCCGTAGTAGGTGTGTACACAGTATTTGCTTACGCACTTGCGCAAGCCGGTCCACCTATGTTTTGGAGTCTAGTGATTTGTGGCCTCGGACAATTATTAGTTGCACTTGTCTTTAGTGAAATTGTTGCACAATTCCCAGTTGCAGGAGGAGTTTATCCTTGGGCCCGGAGACTATGGGGACGGAAATATGCGTGGATGACTGGCTGGGTTTATTTAATTGCTTTATTTGTTACGATTGCCAGTGTTGCTTATGGAGCTGGGCCTTTTCTGGCGCAAATATTAGGTTATGAAGCATCTGTAAGTTCCACGGTTCTTTGTGCATTAGCCCTTTTAGTACTGGCAACGATTATCAATTTTCTTGGCACAAAGGCTTTGGCAGCTGCAGCAATCATTGGTTTCACTGCAGAAATTCTAGGTGCACTGGCAGTTGGTTTTTGGCTGCTAATTACACATAGGTATCACGGACTTGGAGTGCTCTTTGATTCTTTTGGCGCCGGTAGTGGCCAAAGTTACCTTTATGCCTTTGCTGCAGCTGGATTAATTGGAACCTTTCTATACTTTGGGTTCGAAGCTTGTGGTGATGTCGCAGAGGAAGTACCCAATCCAGGTGTTCTGATCCCGAAAGCAATGCGCCGGACCATTTACATCGGCGGTGCTGCCGCCATGTTTGTTTGCCTTGCTTTAGTACTCTCCATTGCTGATATTCCGGCAGTAATTGCTGGTAAAGACGTTGCACCGGTTGATACCATCCTAACAAATGCCTTTGGTGTGGTTGGTGCAAAAATTGTCTTGGGTGTTGTTTTGATTTCTTTCATTTCATGTGTAATAAGTTTACAAGCAGCAGCCAGCAGACTTGCTTATTCATATGGGCGTGATGACATGATTATTGGGAGCCGGCTATTAAAGAAGTTTTCGACTGCCCGTCACATTCCGCCATATTCGCTGATTCTTTCGGCTATCGTTCCAGCCGTCATTGTGCTTGGTTCAATAGTGTCCGAAGATGCGCTAACAAAGATCGTCAGTTTTGCGTCGTTTGGCATTTATATTGGATTCCAAATGGTAGTTCTTGCTGCACTTCGAGCTAGACTAAAAGGTTGGAAACCAAGCGGCAAGTACCAATTGGGCAAGTGGGGACTGCCTGTCAATATCGGCGCACTTATCTACGGAATCATTGCCATTGTAAACATGTGCTGGCCAAGAACCCCGGAAGCTCCTTGGTATGATAATTATATTGTTCTACTTTCAGGAGTGGTAGTTATTGTTGTTGGTTTAGTATATATGATGATTCATCGCAGCTACGGGCATAGCGATATGCCGTATGATGATGCGATTCCGAAAAAGACAGTTTATAACAATTCTATGGGTCTTGATTTACAAACTGATTCAACGAAGCAGTAAATCAAGGTAATCCAAGATTCTCCTTTTGATTTGCTGTTTATATCCAATGCAAGCTACGAAGTATTTATGGTATAGAAAAATGGCCAAGTTTTTTTACCTGGCCATTTTTCCTTGCTACTATGACATAATTTCCAAGACACCACTAAGCTTTTTATAGTTTTCTGTTGATGCGTTATTAATTCTGTATATATTTTTCTATATCCTTTTTCATTTTGAGTGGCACTGTTGTCGGAGAAAATCTTTTTATTACATTTCCTTCAGCATCTATCAAAAATTTGGTGAAATTCCATTTGATATCCTTGCCTAATATTGATTTTGTCTGACTCTTTAAGTACTTATAAAGTGGATGAGCATTATGACCGTTCACATCGATCTTTTCAAACATCGTAAAGGTAACTCCATAATTAAGTTGGCAAAATTGCTCAATCTCATCATTACTACCTGAATCTTGGTTGGCAAACTGATTACATGGGAAACCAAGTATTTCTAGTCCTCTGTCTTTATACTGTTGATACAATTCCTCCAATTCTTTAAATTGCGGAGTTAATCCACATTTACTCGCAGTGTTGACAACTAGTACTACTTTCCCCTCATATTGCTTCATGCTCACTTCTTCCCCATTGATTCTTTTTGCTGAAAAATCATAAAAGTTCATAACCTATTCTCCTCTTTTCGATTTATTAAAATTTAATTTTACTCAATTGATTTATGCGAATGAAAAGTTAAACCCCAAATGGAATTTAACTTTGTTCACTTGCCATATTCAATAATTCGTCAAGGTACTTTTTTAACATCATTACAGTCTCCGTATTGCCCTTAAATTGAGAAAAGAGCTTTTCCGGAACATCCAATATCTCCTCTTTAAGCACCCTTCCCCTTTCGGTAAGTTCTACTGTAACGATACGATCATCTTCTTTATTTCTATATTTTATCACTAACCCCATAGATTCCAACTTTTTCACCACAGGAGTAAGGGTCCCTGAATCTAAATGCAATCTTAATCCTAAATCTTTGAAGTTGATTTTCTCTTCTTCCCAAATGACTAGCATTGTTACATACTGCGTGTATGTTAAATGATGTGGCTCAAGGATAGGCTTATACAGTTTAATAACTTCCCTTGACATAGCATAAAGGGGAAAACATATTTGATTTTCTAATTTTATTGATTCATATTTATCCATTAGAACTGCCCCATAGTATAATTTTAAACAATTTAATTGTATTAAATCAATCTTATATTTAAACTATAATACAGATTTTTTTTCCAGTCAATAGAATTGAAATTGTTATGCGGCAGTCCTTTCAGCTTTATTCTCTTTGAAAGTAATTTTTTCAATCATACTTCCCAAAGTTAAACCGATAAATCCCGGAATTACCCAACCAAATCCCTTAGTTTGTAAAGGTATAATAGATAATATCCCCGAAATGGAACCATGCAAAAATGTCGAATTAATCATTTCCGTTAAGCTATATAACCCAACCAGGCTGATCGTCATGGCATAAACGGGCCGTTTATTGAAAGGTAACCGATCGTGGCTTAGGCCTAAAATCATTAAGGTAATGGAGATCGGATATACCAGTCCAAGGATCGGAATGGATACTTTTAAAATTTGCGCCAGACCAAGATTTGCAATAAAACCACTGATCAGGCATAGAAGGACTGCCCAATTCAGATATGATAACTTCGGAAAAATACTTGAAAAATATTGAGCACATGATGTTATTAACCCTATACAAACACTTAAGCAGGCTAATGAAAAAATTAATCCTAACACAATCGTCCCACTTGTTCCAAACAATTGCTGCATAATTGTACTCAAAACAATTGCTCCATTATCCACTTTTCCTGATACCTGAGCAGAAGCTCCAAGATAGGCAATAATGAAATAACAAATGGTTAAAAGCAGAGCACAAATAAGACCAAATACGGCTAAATATTTTATCTGTAAGGATTGATTGCTTATTTTTTTGCTCTTAAAAATATTGATAAATACAATACCGTAAATTAATGCACAAAGGCCATCCATAGTTTGATAGCCATCTAGAAATCCTTGTGAGATAGGATTTTCTTTATACGTTAAAGTTGCTGCTTTAAAGTCTGGTAAATCAGTAAACATGGCTTTAATAAAAACAATGATAATTAAAATCAATAAGGACGGTGTTAAGATTTTACCAAATCGGTCAATTAATTTTGATGGTGACTTCGCAAACCAAAAAACGATACTAAAAAATACTACTGTATAAATCAATAAACCAAATGGAGAACCCTGTATGGTCGTTGGTAAAAAAGGCTTTACTCCCATTTCATAAGCAAGGCTGCCTGCCCGCGGAATGGCAAGTCCCGGTCCAATTGATAGATAAATGGCCATTGGAAACAGGAAGGCAAAAGTAGGATTGACTCTTTTAACTAACGTATCGAACGTGCCTGATTTTGCAATAGCGATAAACCCGAATACTGCCAAGCCGGCATCTGATATAATGAAACCTATAACCGCTTCCCATACATTTTTCCCAGCGGCTTGTCCCAAAAAGGCTGGGAAAATTAAATTTCCAGCACCGAATAACATCGAAAACAACATAAAGCCAATAAACATGATTTCTTTATTGGTCAATTTATTCAATCAATTCACCTCAAAATGTTATTTTAAAATATTCCTTATTCTATCAAATCTTGTCGATTTTTAGTATGTAATTTTTAAAATTCCTTATAGATTTCACTAAATTAGGAACATTCCCCTTTACATACTTATTTTTCTATAAATAATAAATATAAAAAAGCTAGACTATAACATTCTCCAGGAGATGTCATGTCTAGCTTATGGTTTAGTTCCTTTATTACTCATCATCTTTACCCGGCAAACAGGTAGAGAGTATTTTGATGCCTTTTTCAATATCGTCAATGGATAAGCCACCAAATCCTAACATCATATAGGATTGACTTTCGGCATCTTGAGTCGACCAAAATCTTTCAGGTGAGTAGACTTTTATACCCTTCTGGAGACCCCTTTCAATCATCTCGATGGCTGTTATCCCTTTTAGTTTCAATAAAATATGTAATCCTGACCTTTCACCCACAATTTTTACACAATTGCCCATATATTGTTCAATACTCCTTAACAGGGTCTGATGTTTTCTTTGATACGTCTTCCGCATCCTTCGAATATGCCTTTCGAATTCTCCAGATTGCATAAACAATGCCATTGCTCTCTGAATAATAGGTGAGACGGATTGATTATATGCTGCAAACCTTTCTGTATATTGAATCATCAGCGAAGG
Source organism: Neobacillus solisequens (assembly GCF_051233465.1). Lineage (NCBI taxonomy): Bacteria > Bacillati > Bacillota > Bacilli > Caryophanales > Bacillaceae > Neobacillus > Neobacillus solisequens. Next base: position 125,300 of record NZ_JBKFGJ010000011.1, read on the forward strand.
TGGCAGGACAATATAACTTAGTCTGGCAGAAGGAAGAAAGCATTTAGAAAATGTACCTAAATAAATAACCCGTTCCTCTTCATCCAGCGATTTCAAAGATGGAATTGGCTGACCCCTGTATCGAAACTCCCCGTCATAGTCATCCTCAATAATATATCCCCCAGTTTGATACGCCCATTTCAGCAAGCGCATTCTTTTTGAAACAGATAGAACCATACCAATCGGAAATTGGTGAGAAGGTGTTACATATACGGCTTTTGGGCTTCCGGTTTGGATATATTCAATCGACAAACCATCTTTTTCAAGAGGTACCGGTTTAATCAGGCATCCTTGATCTTCTAAGATTGAACGAACTCCACTGTACCCTGGTTCTTCCATCGCTACAGTTTTTTCCCGAAGCCCTAAAAGCTGGCAAATCAGTGTCACGGATGACTGTGTTCCAGCCGTAATAATAATTTGCTCTGGAACTGAGCGTACACCTCTTGATTGCACTAAATAGTTTGAAACCTCCCGTCTTAATTCCCAATCTCCCATTCTGTCACTATATTGAAATAGCCAGTGGGAATCCTGGTCAATTGCATCCGCCAGACATCTCCTCCACTGTTTTAAGGGGAATTTATCCATATCCACATTCCCATATTCAAAATCAACAAGGACCTCACTTGATGGTCCACTCTCCACCCCAATAGGATGTTCCTCTTCTATCGGGTGTAATAAAGGCTTCTCAATCTCAGATACCCATATCCCACTTTTAGGGATACTCTCAAGATATCCCTCTGCTTGCAGTTGCTGATAAGCTGCCTCCACTGTGTTCCGACTCACCTTTAAATGGAGTGTTAGCTGACGAATAGATGGCATCTTCATGCCAGGTAAAAGCCTGCTTTCTTCAATTTCGTTTTTAATCCACTGATACAACTGGCTGTATAGCGGCTCAGGTAATTCTTTTTGTAAAAATGGGGATATTTCCACAATCAACCCTCCATCTGTCCCTATCAAACTTTTCAATTCTGTCACTTTTCTCATGTACAGAAATTTCTTACAATGATTTTATCATTTTTAAAGAAAGTGGGGATGGAAAATGAATAAGATTCGCCAGGAAAAATTAGCATGTACAGATGATCAGCGTATTGATGAGTTTTTAAATCAGGCACGGACGGGTTATCTTGGATTAACCGATGGAGAAGTTCCCTATGTAGTCCCTTTAAATTTTGTCATGATGAATGAGGCTGTTTATTTTCACGGAGCTGCCTATGGGAGAAAAATAGAGTTGATCAAAGCCAATCCTAATGGTTGTTTCACAGTATCCGAAGATTTTGGAACCATGGTTAGTCCTATTCCTGCCAAGACAGATACTGCTTATATGAGTGTGATGCTGTTCGGAGAACTTGAAGCTGTTACTGATATACATGAAGCAACAGCAGCGATGCAAGCAATGCTCGATAAATATGTGCCTGGTTACTATAACAAGAACCTGCCACAATCCCATGTTGAGAAATACCGCTCTTCACTAGGGAGCCATACTGCGGTTTTTAGACTAATCTCCCGCGAACGGACTGCTAAAGAAAATCGATTGGATCCGGAATTGGCTTTTTACTCAGGTAGGAAAGTTGATATAGATGTCTAAGCTTATTCTTGCTGTCCCTTTCCGATAGGAAAGGACAAAAAAAGGGGGCTAATGCAAAATAAGACATTGGCCCCCTTTTTTACGTCAATAACATAGATTGGTTATTTTATTTTCTAACTTCAATTAAATTTTTACATGTCTTCTCATGTTGAAGCAGCCATTCTTTTCTCCACAGACCGCCTGCATAACCGGTTAATTTCCCATTTGAACCAATTACTCTGTGACAGGGAATGACAATGCTTAACTTGTTTTTCCCATTAGCACTCCCTACAGCTCTGATAGCCTTTTCATTACCTATGGAAACAGCAATATCCTTATAGGACCCCGTTTTTGCATAAGGGATTTTTATTAAAGCTTCCCATACTGTTTTTTGAAATTCAGTTCCTTCAAATTGAATAGGGAAGGTAAATTCATTCCGCTCACCTTTAAAATACTCGTCAAGTTGGTTATAGCATTCTTCTAAAACCGTGGGAGTTTCAGCATGTAAATCATTAACCTTTTTACTCCCTTCAGAGAACAAAATAGAACTGACGGCTTCATTTGTACCGATTATTTCTATCACGCCTATCGGTGATTCATAATCTAATTTATATATTTTTGTCATATAAGGACCTCCATAGATAAAAGGTGGCATATGACTGCCAGCCTTTCCAATCTGCTGCTAATTCATTTATTTCCTCAATTGTCGGTTTCCTTTCAAGTCCTAATATATTCTTTAATGCATTATGAAGGCCGACATCCGTTATAGGGAAAGAAGAGGTAATGTGAAGGCATTTCATCATCACATATTCTGCCGTCCAGGCTCCAATACCTCTAAATATCATAAGGTACTTTTTTATCTGCTGATATTCTTTTTTCTCAACCAATAATTCTTTTGTTAATTCACCATTCGTCATAGCTTTAGCGATGTCAATGATGTATTCTGCCTTCCTCCCGGTAAATTGAAGGTCTCTTAACTCCTCAACATGTATGGAAGCTATTTTTTCAAATGAGGGGAATAACCAAAACGTTTTCCCTCCGAAAGTTAAACATTCGCCAAATTGTTCAACGAAACGTTTCTTTAAAGTATAAGCAAATGGTAAATTTATTTGCTGTCCGATAATCGCCCATACCAGTGCTTCAAATAAATCAGGAATGCATATTATCCGTAATCCATCATATTTTTGGACCAGTGTCCTTAAAACTTTATCTTGACCACCCATTTGATAAAATCCTTCTAGATCCTGGTCCAAATCAAACCATTCCCAAATATACTCTGCCACTTTTGCGCGGTAGTGAACCGATGGTAAGCTTATCGGGAAATCTACCTTTATAGAATTGTTGACATATCCAATTTTGCATAGTATCAAAGATTCTTTCACTTTAATTAGTTTATATACATTCTCCTCGTTTATTTGATGAAGGATTTCCTGATTGGACCTGCCTAAAAAAATTAAACACTCTTCAAAATTAAATTCCTTTGGAGCATTAATCTTCATATAAGACTCATAATCAATCCAATTCATTTAGGAGTTCCCTTCGATATTGACTGGGTGAACAGTATTTTAAACTTCGAAATACTTTATAAAAATTGGAAGGACTCTGAAATCCCACCTCATAACAAATCTCAAGATTCGTAAGGGTCGAGCATTTTAGAAGATGGGCTGCCTTATCGATACGTATTTTTTCTAAATAAGTACGCGGAGTCTCTGAGGTTTCTTGTTTAAATAAGCGTTCCAAATAATAGGGACTTAAACCGACTTGATCCGCTATATCTTTTAACACCAAATTTTGTTTATAATGATTGACCAGAAACGTAATGACATTTCTGACAAGCTCAATATGAGGTGAATGCTCAACTTCCGGTTGACATCTTTTGCAAGGACGATAACCAGCTTTTTCAACTTCATTCATGTTAGTATAAAACTCAACATTTACTTTTTTGGGCTTCCTTGATCTGCAGGAAGGTCGACAGTATATTTTAGTTGTTTTTACTGCAGTAAAAAATAGTCCATCATATTTACGGTCACAAGCGATGATTTTCTCCCACATCTCTTCAAATGAAAGGTTGATATTAGTCGCCACGTCACTTCACTATCCTTTCTGCACTGGTATCAGGTTTTAAGAAAGAAAATGGACACCCAATGCAATCGTTCACCAGCATTCTATTTACTTTATCAGATAGGGCATTTCTACACCTTGAACGTCTTTTTTAAGCTTATTACAATTCGTCATTTCGGGTAAAGCTTATATTCATTGGCCTCATTTTAACAAGTAATTGCCCGTCTTTTCGTCCTCATTCTTGCTCTTATGGTCCCACTTTGGGGACAAGAAAAAAGTGAAGCAATTTTATGCTCCACTTCTGATGTTACAATTTTCTGTATCAAAAAAACAAATTAAGATTATCATTAATAAAACCGGCAGGTAATTCCTGACTTTTTTATTTTTTTGCATATAAAAAAGCAGGCCAATTTTTATGCCTGCCCATAGTATTTACAGTTATGCAGATTTTTTACTTTGCACACTTAGATTTTTCGGCTTTGTTTCCGGCAGTACAAGTGCAAAAACAAGATATAGGGATGAAGCAGCAACGAAGAAAATCATTGAAGGTACATATCCCGCTGACCCGAGGATTGTACTCCAAGTAATGGTAATAATGGTTTGAGCAGCGTAAGCGATTGCCCAAAACAATCCAAAAATAACGGTTAATTTTTGAGGTGACATACCATCAAGTTCATGGGCTAGGTTCATGTAAATTGGATATTGAATGAACATAGCAAATCCCGAAATAAAAGCAAATGCGTATGATGACATTGGAGATAAGTTTCCTAGAACAATCGTCATAGTGAATGAAAGGATCATCACTGTTCCGCTTGTTAATAAAATAGGTTTGCGAGGTGTGCCTTTTGTTCCGATTTTCATTCCTACGAAAGTACCGATAATACCTGCTCCAGATACTAACAGATTAATAATTGAGCCGCTTAACTCTGTATACTGCTCAAAGACTGGTTTTAAGCTAACTAAAGATAATATATACAACGTTAGGAAACCGCTAAACCCTAATGCATATTTCCAGAGGAAAGGATCCTTAATCGCATCTTTATAACCATACTCAATCACTTGTCCTGTATTGGATGATTGTGTATCAAAGTTCTCTCCCATCAACAGCCAAGCTACAAACGTAATTAAGGTTAAGGAGGCAAAAATAGATAAAGTAAGCTTCCAGTCATGTGTTAGCTGGTTTGCTAAAAATGTAAACAGTAAGGATACGATAAATGCACCTACATTATAAGAAACTGTATTCAAGGCATTAATACGAAGCTTTTGCGTACTGTTTGTAATATAGCGGCTAACAACAGGGTTCATATAAACGATAACCATTGATCCACCAAGCCCCATAACCATTCTGGCTCCAGTATATGCCCAGTAGTTTGGAAGATATATAGCAACAAGAGCCATCATTAAAAAGCCAATGGCAAGGCTTGCCGCCTTCTTAGGTCCTAATTTCATCAAGATCATTGCTGCAAGAATATTTGCAAACACTCGTGCCGTTGTAATGGAATAGTTTACAACTTGGGAAATTACAGGATCAACTGGCCCTCTAAAGAACGTCATCGTAATCTGCGGAGTTAAGGAAGATCCTGCGACCCAGTTCATCGCAAATGTAACATAAGCAAACCAAAGTATCGCAATCATAAAATAGCCTTTTCTTTTATTAACCTGGTTCATGATTTTCACCTTCTTTTATTATTGTGATTCAGGGAGGTGACCCCTCCCACTTTTAGACTTGATGAATATACTTACGCAAACTGTAATGCCCATGCTTCCATTACTTTTTCCTCTTCAAAGTTAAGCCCCATGGGATTATTCATAAAAATTCGCTCATCCATTGTCTTTAGATTTTCTGCAATCAACGGAATGAATTCCATCTGATCAAAAATATCCTTTTGAATATCGACACCAGGAGCAATCTCTGTTAAGGTCAGTCCTTCAGGAAGAAGCTCAAATACCGCTCGTTCCGTAATGTAGATGACCTTTTTTCCATTCTGACGGGCAACATTTCCGCTGAAGGTAATCTGTTCTACTGAACTGATAAACTTCTTAGCTTTTCCTTCTTGGAGAATATCCAGTTTTCCATCAGCAGCCCTTACCTTCAGGCCTCCAGCTGTAAATGTACCGCAGAAAGCAAGTTCTTCCGCATTTTGCGTAATATTGATGAAACCGCCGCAGCCAGCAATTTTTGGACCGAATTTAGAAACATTGATATTACCGTCACCATCACATTGAGCAAGACCGAGGAACGCTGCATCAATACCGCCGCCATCGTAAAAATCGAACATGTATGGCTGGTCGATAATTGCTTCAGGAACCGCTGAACATCCAAAGTCCAGCCCGCCTGCAGGTGTTCCGCCTACCGCTCCAGGCTCGATTGTTGGCGTAAAACCTTTTTCCTGACCTTCCTCGCGAAGAACCTCCGCAATGATTTCCGGCACACCGATTCCATAGTTTAGTACTTTTTTGTTGGGGTCAAGAAGCATTGCTGCTCGTCGGGCAATCACCTTGCGTTCGTTCAGAGGATATACATTTGTTTCTTTTTTAATAACTACATCACTTCGGACAAAGGCATCATTGAATTGAGTTCCAAACGTTTGCATATGGTTTTCAATTTTGTCCACAACCACAACATAGTCGACAAGGATTCCAGGAATTTTTACCTGTTTAGGGTCAATCGAACCGTTCTTAACCATCTTTTCAACTTGAACAATAACCATTCCGCCGTTATTTTTTGCATTCATTGCTATTGAGAGAACCTCAAGAGTCAATGGCTCTTTGCCGAATGAAATATTACCGTTCTCATCAGCTTCTGTTCCTTTTACAATAGCTATATCGATTTTTTGAGTTTTATAGGCAAGGTATTCTTTCCCATCAAAACATACCTTTTCAACAATCTTTTCGGTTGTTACTTCGTTTAACTTCCCACCATCAATGTCAGGGTCTACAAAGGTACCAAGTCCAACATGGGTAATGGTTCTAGGCTTGCCCGCAGCACTATCACGGAACATTTGTGCAATTACTCCTTGAGGCAGATTGTATGCCTCAATTTTATTGGCTGCAACAAGTGGCTGAAGCTTTGGTGCAAGCCCCCAGTGACCACCGATCACTTTTTTAATAAGCCCTTCATGTGCGTAATGGTTTAATCCTCTTTCTCCTCCATCGCCGATTCCGGCTGCATACAATAGGGTCAGATTTTCTGGTTTTCCCGTTTCAAGGTAGCGCTTTTCCACCTCTTGATGGATTTCCTCTGCCACCCCAGTACCAATAAATCCTCCTACACCTAAAATGGCACCGTCAAAAAATAGTTCTGCCGCTCCTTTTGAACTGATTAACTTAGATTTTCCCATCGTCGGTTCTCCTTCCATTATCGAAAAATTAAGGACGTAATTGGCTAAGCTGTTCTAAATCGATTTCAGCGCCATAATCCACACCTTTATATTCGAAGCCGTTTAATTGCATAAATTCCTTCGTGAAAACTTCAACTGCAGTAATTTCACGGAAGTTTTCAGGTGTTACTTGGTCAACAATTGCCTTTACTTCCATCTGAACATCTTCTCGTAATTCCCATGAATCTGGACGGAGATACCCGTTTTCGTCATACTCTCGCTTGTTGCCGTATAGCATATCTTTAAAGAAACGTTGTTTATGCATAATAGGTGTTTCATGAAGTCCCTTTTCCAACATGACCTTGTAAAGAGCACTTGCGTATACTGGTAAAATTGGAATTACTGCACTTGCTTTCGTTGTAACCGCTTTACTTACACAAATGACCGATTCTCCATTTACTTTTTCTTTAAGGATTTTATCCATTCTCTTAGATGTTTCTGCAGCATGTGCCTTTGCTTGGCCTAAAGTTCCACCGCTGTAAAATGGTCTAGTGATATCAGGGCCAAGATATGAATACAAAACTGTTTTAAAACCTTCAGTAAGCAAGCCTTCTTCTAACAAAGCGTTGACCCACAGCTCCCAGTCTTCACCGCCCATTACTTTTACCGTATCGGCAATTTCTTGTTCCGTTGCCGGTTCTACTACCTGTTCAAATATTTCCTGTTTTTCAAGGTTAATACTGTAATCCCTTACTTCTTCACCAATGGATTTAATACATGATGTATAAACCGTACCAGTTACAGGATCGATTCGTTTTGGCGAAGCAAGGCTATATACAAGAATATCAATCTGGCCAAATTCTTCTTTGATATATTGGATTACCTGTTCTTTCATTTTTGTAGAGAATGCATCTCCGATAAAGTTTTTAGCAATTAAACCTTCTTTTTCTGCTTCCTGTTTAAAGAAGATATTATTCCACCATCCGGCAGTTCCTGTTTGTTCAGGGGAGGTTATTCCTCTCTCAAAGGAGACTCCGATTGTGTCAGCTTGTGACCCAAAGGCAAGAGAAATCCGTGAAGCTAAACCATAACTTGATGATGCGCCAAGAATAAGCGCTTTTTTTGGACCATCAAATTTTCCATTCTGCTTTACATAAGTTATTTGTTCTTTAATGGAAGCCTCACAGCCATATGGATGAGCTGCGCGAGCAATGTTTCCTTTTAATACTGGTTCAATAGTTACCTTTGGTAATGCAGTTAACGTAGTCATATTTATCTCCTCCATACTTCTTGATGTGTTTTTTTCATATTCCTTGTTTGGAAAAACATTGGGCATATATTAATGTACAAAGCGTTTTATTTGGGCGGAATGACCTTTGCCATGCCCTCTATTACAGCTTCACCATGTTGGTTATAGCAAGTTGTCTTGATTTCACAAATAAAGAATTTTCCTTTATCGACCATGTTTACCACTTCTGCTTCAGCTGTAATGGTATCTCCAATAAGGACCGGTTTTTTGAATGAAAGTTCCTGTCCCAGATAGATGGTTCCTGCCCCTGGAAGCTTCATACCCAGCACTGCTGAAATAAGGCCAGCTCCAAGCATTCCATGTGCAATGCGTGATTTAAATGGAGTATTTTTTGCATATTCTTCGTTTACATGAGCTGGATTTAAATCACCGGTGATGCCGGCAAACAAATATACATCGCTTTCTGAAATGGTTTTGGTCATATAGGCTTGATCGCCAATGGATAATTCCGATACTCTTTTTCCGACTAATACTTCTTGTGATGCTGCCATCTATATCACCTTTTCAATTGACTTTAATATTTGATCAACATTTCACATACTTTAGGAAAAGAACTGCAAGTCCATGGCTTTTTAGGATTTTGTTTGTAAAACAGCTCCATTTCATTCAATGTCCACGGCTTTTTTTAGTCCACGGCATCGGCATCAAATAAGAATGATTTTCTACAAAAAAGATATAGCCGGCAGTGCTTGATTGCCCGCTGGAGAATGTTTAAGTTTCTCCAGCATTTTTGAGGGGAAATAATCGCAGGCAAATGAACTACCGGCTAATCCTGTTTTACAGTGAAGCTCCCTTACTAAAAGTCCACGGCTTGCTTTTGTTCCTGATTCCTTAATGATTTAATCTAGACAGACTTTACAATCACTGCTGTTCCCATACCACCGCCAATACAAAGAGAGGCTAGGCCATATTCGGCATTCTGTTTTTTCATTTCATAAAGAAGGGTTGTTGTAATTCTTGCACCTGACGCACCCAGCGGATGACCGAGGGCAATTGCACCGCCATTGACATTTGTGCGTTCTTCAAACCACTCGTCCGTAACATTAAAATGCTGTCTAAGCTCATGAATGACACCCAGTGATTGCCCGGCAAATGCTTCGTTCAATTCAATTAATTGAATATCTGTAAAATTAATATCCACTTTGGACATGGCATCTTTAATAGCCGGTACAGGTCCGAGGCCCATAACTGATGGGTCCACTCCGCCTTGGCCAATGCCAATGATCTCAAACAATGGAGTTAATTCGTATTTTTCAATAGCCTCTTCAGATGCAACCATTAATACAGCCGCACCGTCGTTAATTCCAGATGCATTACCTGCTGTTACAGTTCCTTCTTTTTTGAATGCAGGCTTTAATGATGTCATTTTTTCGAGGCTTGTACTTCGGTTTGGATGTTCATCTGTATCAACAATGATGCTCCCTTTTCGAGTTTTTACTTCAATTGGAACAATTTCATTCTTAAACCTGCCGCTATCGATCGCATTAATGGCCTTTTGCTGTGACTTCCAGGAGAATTGATCCTGCATTTCACGTGTGATACTATATTTTTCTACAATGTTTTCAGTCGTAATTCCCATATGATAGTGATGGAAAGCATCTGTTAGTGCATCACTAATAATGGTATCGGATAATTGCATGTCTCCCATTTTATTGCCGTTACGGGCCTGAAGTCCCTTCATAACAAAAGGAGCTTGCGACATCATTTCAACTCCGCCTGTGATTACAACCTCTGCAGAACCAGCTTTAATACTGTTGTAGGCTGTCATGATCGATTTCATTCCGCTTCCGCAAATCATATTTATTGAATAAGCGGGTACCTCTTCAGGCACTCCAGCAAAAATAGATGCTTGACGTGCCACACCTTGTCCCTGCCCAGCGGTTAATACGTGTCCGATAATGACTTCACTAATTCTGCTAGGGTCTATTTTAGTTTCCTCTAACACCGCTTTTATGACCTGGCCAAGAAGTTCACCCGAAGGTACTGTTGAAAGGGTTCCTAGCATTCTGCCAATCGGGCTTCTTTTCGCGGAAACAATAAATACTTTTCCCATTTTTTTGGCTCCTTTTCAGGCTAAAACTATTGTTTTAAGTTATTATTTAAAGTCTAAGTCCGCCATTCACTGAAAGAACATGTCCATTTACGTAACTTGATTCATCGCTCGCAAGAAATAAAATAGCATTTGCGATTTCCTGCGGTTCTCCCAAACGTCCAAGCGGTGTTTTTTGTCTGATTGGATCTAGAACCTTATCAGGGACGGTTGCCATCATTTCTGTCATTACATAACCTGGAGCAATAGCATTAGTCCTTACAGCCGCACCTTTTCGAGTAAATTCTTTTGCCCATGTATAAGTCATTCCGATTACTCCGGCTTTAGTTGCCGCATAGTTTGTTTGGCCGATATTTCCATATTCACCTACAACTGAAGCAATATTGACAATCGACCCTTTGCCTTTCTCCATCATGATTGGTGCAATTGCTTGTGTCAGGTTATATACACCTTTTAGGTTTACATCAATTACAGCATCCCACATCGATTCATCCATTTTTTGTAGAAGGGCATCACGAGTAATTCCTGCGTTATTAATTAATACATCAATTTTTCCATATTCATTTTTAACTCGCTCAATAAATGCTGAAATCTGCTCTCTGTTTGTTACATTTAGTTCTATATGAGTAATATTATCTGCACTATAATCTCCAGCCGCCATGTCGACAGCAAATACCATCTTTACGCCTTCTCTTGAAAATGTTTCACATACCGCACGGCCAATTCCGCGTGCACCTCCGGTTACGATTGCTATTTTCCCATCCATCCGATTCATCTGTGTGCCTCCCTTGAATTGTTTTACTTTTGTTTTGCTTTTTTTTTGCTGTAAGCTGCCTACACCAATAATGTAATTCAAGGGCCCACATAAAGATAATACATAGAAATTATAGGACCTATAACTTATTGCTATAATTTTCACAAACAAAAAGCACTGTTGCCTTAAACCCTTGTTACCACTAATCAAACTGCTTTTTACAAGTTTGATAGTGAAAGAGTTTTTTGGCACAGTGCTTATGAAAGCGGACACATATTTGTCATTTTAAACTGTAATAATCTACTTTGTTTCTAACTTTTTTCTTAAACCTGGAATGGGAAATTAACTTAATTTAACTAGAAATGTTTCTTTGTACATATTCAATAAAGCGCTTTAATGCAAACGATATATACCTATTTTTCTTGAGAATGATGGAAATTTCCCATTTAACAGATGGGTGATTAACTGGCAGTTGCAAAATCATACTGCTATTGTATTTTTCCACTATAGGCCGGGGAAGTATAGATATCCCTTGATTTAACGCGACAAGTTCAGCAATAAAATCCCATTGGCTGCTTTTAATTGTTACTTTTGGTTCGAACCCTGTCTCTCGGCATGCAGAAATAATCCGATGGTGAAGCATAAAAGTTTCATTAAGCAAGACAAAATTTTCATCCTTTAAGTCCTCATAATAAACGATCTCCTTGTTTGCAAGTGGATGGTTTCGGTGGAGAATGAGAACATTTTCATCTGAAACAATCGGTATACTATTGAATTTTTCTAAATCAATAGGAAGGATTACCACACCCGCGTCTACAGAACCATCTTCCACTCTTTCAGAAATTGTTTTAGCCCCTTCTTCTAAAATGGACAATGTTACACCCGGATACAAATTTCGAAAACCTGCTATCAGTGATGGAAAATATGAAGTACCAATAACAGGGGGTATACCAATTTTAATATGCCCTTTTTTTAGGTGTTCCGTATCCCTAATAGATTCTGTAAGTGACTCAAAATCTGACAATAGCTTTTGTGCTTGGGCATACAATTCTTCCCCGGCATCCGTCAACTGAACAAATTTCTCGGATCGGTCAAATAAAAGGACACCAAGCTCGTCTTCAAGATTCTTTATCATTTTGCTTAAAGCAGGCTGAGATATGTGCAATACTTTTGCAGCTACCGTAAAACTTTTTTCTTTAGCAACAACCGTAAAATAAGTTAATTGACGGATTTCCATACAACTTTTCTCCTTATCTTTTTTATTAAGAAAAGTTTTATTAATCTATAAAACCTCATTTACTTATGATACGGTTCCCCACACCACAAGTAATAACATATTTAATACCTACTCTAACTTCACATCCACTTATACATGTCCGGAGCATTTTCTTAATAGGTTATTAAACAGTCATTTTCCAACCAGATAAAGTCAACCAGTTTTCCTTTTCCTTATAATCAGGCATTAGTTTTCCAACAAGACGCCAAAAGGATCGATCGTGGTTTAGATGAACCATATGGCACATTTCGTGGATGACCACATAGTCGATTACCTCCTGTGGTGCCATCGCAAGTCTCCAATTAAAGGTTAACTGCAGTTTTGAATCACAGGTTCCCCAAGTTGTTTTGCTATCCGTAATTCGAATGGACCGCGGTTTTGTTTTGAAGTTGCATTGGTGGGAGGCTATGCTTTTCTCCACTAAACCCTTACACTGCTGATAATAAAATCGTTTTAGTGCTTGTTTAATTTTTTCAGCATCATGCTGCTTAACATATATTTGGAGTTTCTCTTCTTTAAAACCTACATAATCTTGCGTGATAGTAGGATCTTGAACAATTTGGATGGGATAGGCGTTTCCTAAATAAAGAAAACGCTCACCATACTCATATTCCTTTTTCTGCGGTCCATCCAGCCTAGCTTTCATTTCTTTTATTTTCTGCTGAATAAGCTCCCAATTTTTCTCTAATAACTGGCGCACTCGATCATCAGGTGTCCCTTTCGGAGCCTGGACTTCCACATTTCCATAACCATCAATCGTCATTCCAATAGATGTACGATTTTTATATTTGACCTCGAAGTGTATGGTCTCACCTAAGTAAGTATGTATCATATCATCACCAAACGAACTATTCCCTGTATTTGATCGCTAATCCCTTTAAGAAATTCCTAGCGAATTTATCGCCGCATTCTTTATAATTCTTATGTCCCGCTTTTCTTAACAAGGCCCCGAGTTCTCCTTTTGAAACATGAATTCCTGCTTCTTTAAAAATATCCAACATATCATCAGTTGTTAGCGCTAAGGCGATTTTCACTTTCTTTAACAAGAGATTATTCATGTTTGCACTATTCGGCACTGGAGGTTCAGGCGTGTTAGGCTGCCCCGGCTTGGGCTCCTGTTTTCCTCTTTTATAAATAATCAATCCATTTAAAAAGGAATCCAACATGATGTTGTTACATTTTAGTTGATTGTCATTTTCTATGTCATCTTCGTCTACTTTTGTGAGAATCTGAATGACTTCTGGTACCGAAATATCCACTCCACCAAGTTTAAAGATCTCTGCCATTTCTTTATTTTTGATTTCTAGTGCGTATCTTAATCGAATTAATATATCATTATTTTCCACTTTAATCCTCCTAGTTAAGTTACAAAGGTGCCTGTCCTTTATCTCAAAAAACCCTTATTTCATTAGTTTATAATACTTTACCGTCGATTAAATATCAAAAAAGAGAAAAAGCACTTACTTAAAATATTTTTAAAGAACTCCTCTTTTTCTTACGTAATGAAGGATTTTGTAGCTATAGGCAAGTTGAAAGACGGTTTCGCCATTTGTTAAGTCAATTTTGCTTAGTTCGTTTATTTTATTCAGACGATATTTGATGGTATTTCGATGGATGAAAAGCTGATTAGCTGTTTCATTCAGGTTTTGTCTGTTTAAGAGGTAGGCTTGCAGGGTTTCGTAATAGTCTGTGTTATTTTCCTTATCATAGTTTAATAACGTCAAGTTGGCCGGGTGGCAGTAAGTAAGTAGTTTGTCTTTTTCCGCCATACCATGCAGTAGCTGATAGAACTTTAAGTCATTATAGGGTAGCAGAACCTCCTGCCTGACAAGGATGGTCGCTAATTCAAAGCCCTGTACTAAGGAATGATAGTGAGTGGATAAATCGAGTAAATTGACAATTGAATCGCTATAGATGGCCCGAAGATTCTTTTGTTCAAGAATTTCAGAAAGCGATTGCTTCTTAGCTTCGTAATTATGGTTCCATTCCTTTTGTGATAGGAGAAGCACTAGTGAATCTTTATAAATGAACTGGTGTCCATCCGGATACAATCGTGAAAGATGAGTATGCAGCGTTTCTGTTTTTTTCCTCGCTTTTTCAAAGGAATCGCCCTTAATCATCAAGAGTTGATAAGGTTTTAATAATGATAATCCTGACAGTTTTAACCGGGCAGAGAGCTCGGATTCTGAATGGATCTGATTTTCTATTAAATCAACAAAAAGCTTCTCCTGGGATATCAATTGGGAGGAATACTGATGTGTCGTACGACTTACATGATGAACCATTATTTTACAAAACATCGACAACAACTTTATTTGGTCCTTCTCCAACTGAGAGTGACATTCTGGTATCACCAAATATCCAATCATCTTATTCTCGAAATATAGTTTACTGACCCACTTGGTAATTTTATTGGCATGGCAGATGACAGAAAAAGGCTCCATTGTGGAAGGGGATTGCCTAACGGAATTTAGCTTGTTTACTTCGGTCACGAACTCATATGAGCAGTAGCCATTCTTAATATTCTTTGCCCAAATTTCATCAGTCACAGCTATTCTTTTTGAATATTGAAGGACTTTGAAACTCTCATCAATTAAGATGACTGGATTATTTAGCTCTTTTTCAGCGAGAGCGATAACATGTGCCAGATCCTTGCTTGTAATTAGTTCATTGAAAAGTTGGTAAGATTCCTGATAAAACAGGTGCTGCTCAGAAAATACCTTTTTTACAAAATTAAAAGTTCTGAACAAATCAGTACCTTCTGGGAGAACAATTAGGGTGCATCCTTGCTGAAGCAGCTTAGTCCTAATTGATACAGTAATCGGTACATCCTCAATAAGAAGCAAATTGTTATGATGAACCATATCTATTATTGGAAGAACTGCCGAAACAGTACCCATATACAATAATGAGGAATCTCCCAAATCATTTGTTGACAAAAAGTAAATATCGCGAAGTGATGCATCTTTTTGTGGCGGTTGCCATATTTTAGGTTCGAAGTTAGCTAGGTGGGCATGAACATTTGTAATGGAAATCATCCTTTTCACCTCTTCCCTCCATTATATTTTTATCGTTTTAGAAAGAATAGGTTCGGGAACAATTGTTGCGGTTTTGTTCACAGGAGTGGACTGTTCGTGATATGCCTTGGAGCAGATCCTTTTTTTAGCGACACTTTGTCCCCATGCAACCAAGCTGTCTTGACTTGTTCCAATTGAACAAAACAGAACCAAAGATTTGTCTTCGGAGAACATGGGTTGCTTGTTTGAAATTTGATAATGTAGAACCATAGATTGTTCAATATTTCACAAGGAGGATCCACATGAAGTACAAACATTTATTTTCAAAAGGGAAAATTGGCAATTTGGAGTTAAAGAATAGAATTGTGATGCCTGCGATTGGTACAGCATTGGCTAGTTCAACTGGTGAAGCGTCACAGGAAATTATCGCCTATTACGAAGAACGCGCCAAAGGCGGCTGCGGTCTGATTATTACCGAGATTACTAAAATTGATGAGGAGTACGGTGCTGGCTGCGCAAACCAACTGACTCTGACTAAGCCACAGCATGTTCCACAACTGGAACGACTTGTCCGTACCGTTCATAAATATGATACAAAGCTTTTTGTCCAGCTACATCATCCCGGAAGAGAAACACACAGCGCATTGATTGAAGGAAGGCAAATAGTCGCACCGAGTGCAATTGCGTGTAAGCGTACGATGGAAATGCCTCGGGCGTTGACAACAGAAGAAGTGGAAGGGCTTGTCAAGAAGTTTGTGACGGGTGCAAAACTTGCGCAAATGGCTGGGGTTGATGGCGTTGAGCTTCACGGAGCCCACGGTTACCTAATTAACCAATTCTTAAGTCCATATACAAACCACCGGACAGACCGATATGGCGGAGATTTTATTAAAAGGATGCGTTTCATTACTGAAATTATTTTGGGAATCAAGCATATTTGTGGATGGACTTTCCCAATCAGTGTTCGCTTAAGTGGTGATGAGTTTGTTGAAGGCGGCTTGAAGCTCGAGGATTCCATTAAAATTGCTCGTTATCTGGAAAGTATCGGTGTAGACGCCATCAATGTTAGCAGCGGAACCTACGAATCAGGTGTGACCATCATTGAACCAACCTCCTATCCTCAAGGCTGGAAGAAACATTTAGCAGCAGGGATCAAACACGCTGTAAAAATCCCGGTTATTGCTGTTTCAACTATAAAAAACCCAGACTTTGCCGAGAGCCTGCTTGAAGAAGAGATTCTTGATTTTGTCGGTGTTGGACGTTCCCAGCTTGCCGATCCGGAATGGAGCAACAAAGCGTTGACTGGAAAAGATGATGAAATCCGACCATGTATCGGATGCCTGCATTGCATTGAGACCCTTAGTAAGGGAGGAGTTGTGAAATGTGCAGTCAATCCTCGTGTAGGACGCGAATTAGAATTTTCCTCATTGGATAAGAGTGGTAATGGTCGAGTTGTGATCATCATCGGCGGTGGTCCTGCAGGGATGGAAGCGGCCCGAACCTGGGCAGGCCGCGGTTTTAAACCTGTTCTTTTTGAAAAGTCAGGTCAGTTGGGCGGTGCCCTAAGACTAGCAGGAATGCCTCCCGGCAAGAAGCTCATGACTGAGTTTGTTGAATACCAAAAACGTGAACTACTTCGCTCCAGCGTAGAAATAAAGCTCCATTCAGAGCCAACTGTTGAGGATATTCAGGCATTGGATCCATATGCAGTCTTCTGGGCAGCAGGTGCAGAGCCAATCATTCCTCCAATTCCCGGTGTCGATGATATTCGTGTATGTACGGCGAACGATATCTTGGATGGTTCAGTCTCCTTTATTGGAAAACGGACAGTCGTCATTGGTTCAGGTATGACAGGATGTGAAACTGCTGAATTGTTGGCAACACAAGGCAATGAAGTCACAATAGTGGAAATGCAGGAACAAATTGGTAATGGCATTTATGCTTCCATTCTTTATGATATCACGCAAAAACTGAAACAATACAATGTCCAAGTAGTCACCAATCACAAGGTGGACTCGATCGGTAAAGATTCTGTAACGGTGGTTCATACAAAATCAGGACAACCTCAAACCTTAGCAGCACAACAAATAGTCCTGTCCCTTGGTGTCAAGGCGCAAAAAGGACTTCTCGAACAACTGGAAGAAGCCTTCCCAAGCAAGGTTCGAGTAGTCGGTGACTCCAGCAGAGCAGGCAAAGTATCTGATGCCATCCGCGAAGGTTTTGAAAAATCCTTTGTTCTATAAGGTTCTTCGGTTCCCCCCTTTCCCAAGCAGGAGCTGACAGGGGATGCCTGCTTCCTTGCCTAGGGAGATGGGAACTGAACCATACCCTAATAGAGATAGTATAAAAACCCATTTTCAACATGAAGGAGATTTTACAATGAAAGACTTTAAAGGAAAAACAGCTGTCATCACAGGCGCTGGCAACGGATTCGGGGCTGAATTCGCAAAAGAATGTGCCGCTCGAGAAATGAAGCTTGTACTTGCCGATATTGACCTAGCTGATTTGCAGAAGACAAAAGAACTCGTTGCCGGAATGGGTGCTGAGGTTGTTGCCGTCGTGACCGACGTCTCGATTTATGAAGAAGTAGAAAAGCTTGCGAAGACTGCTGTTGATACGTTCGGCAGTGTTGACCTGTTATTTAATAATGCAGGTGTTGTCGTGCCTGGACCAATTTGGGAGATTCCCGCTAAAGACTTTGACTGGATCATGTCCGTTAATGTGAATGGGATATTCTATGGCTTGCGTGCTTTCATTCCAATCATGCTTAAACAGGATACACCTTGTCATATCGTCAATACGGCTTCAGTAGCTGGCTTACTTTCTACACCTGGAATGGTGGCTTATCATACCTCCAAGCATGCATCTGTTTCGCTTTCGGAAACCACCTATCTTAGCCTGCAGGCGCAAAATTCAAAAATTAAAATGTCCGTGTTCTGCCCTGGATTTGTCCAAACCGATTTACATCATAGTGATCGCCATCGACCTGAACGTTTCGCGATTACACCTGAGGAACCATATTTTCAAAGTGCTTCATATAAAGCCGGTTTGGAAAGAGCCCGCCATGTCATCGAAACTGGTATTCCAATTGACTCAATTGGCATGAGTGTTTTTACTGCCATCGAGGATGAAAAGTTCTATATCCTGACTCATCCTCAATATCATCCGATTATTGGCAAACGAGTAAAGACCATACTCGAAGGTGAAAATCCATCTATTAATTTCTAGGACACAATATGTCTATATCGTAAATATCAAAAAAGTAAACAGGCAACCTCTATTGAGAAGTTGCCTGTTAAAATTCACTGTCTTTTCTTATTTTTTGGCTGTGTTAAACTTGTATGTTGATTTCCGCTCCAGGCACTTCGCTTTCCGTGGGCGTTTCGGCGAGCCTCCTCGGCGCTTGCGTCTGCGGGGTCTCTCCAGAACCGTACTCCCACAGGACATTGATTTTCTTCCTAGAATCCGCCCATGCACGAAGGAAATGCGTTTAGCATTTTCGAGGAGTCTTCGTGCCTTCCGCTCCTATCAACAGGGTTTAAAATCAACAGTATCCTTTAACAGACATCCATGCAAAAGAATTTGCACATCAATGAATGAAATATCTTCAAAGTCTCCCCTCATTTAAAAGTTATCCACAGATATTTCAGGGTAGAGCCTATTTTTTAATTATATTTACTTGTGTTATAGCAACCCAACCATTTGAAGACCATGAGTAATCCCATTCTCTTCAACACTTCGTGTAACGAATTTTGCTACTTTCTTTACCTGATCCACTGCATTTCCCATTGCAACACTATTTTTTACGGTGGTAAGCATTTCTATGTCATTCAGACCGTCACCAAAGGCATAATGGCGATCATCAGGAATAGAGAGTTTATTAACAATCTGTTCAATTCCCTTTGCCTTTGACCCTCCCTTTGGTATGACATCGACTGAAAGAGGATGCCATCTCACAAAATCAAAATCTTGAAACATCTCTTCGTATTGTTTCTCTTCACCAACCTGGCAAAATAAGAGGGTTTGATAAAGATCCCTGTCTTTGTAATAATTAGGATCAAACGTAGGAAAATGTTCAATTTTTAACGTGCTAATACTTTCTGCTATATACGTATGCTCTGGGACATTTGCCTTCATATCTTTGTGGTCCATGTACACTACTGGATGATTATTTTGAAGAGCTGTTTCTGTTAATTTTTCAAGTGATGGACTATTTAAGGGATTTGTGGATAATACTTCACCATTTAATACAACATATTGACCGTTATAACTAACAAATGTATGAATATCC
The DNA here is from genome assembly GCF_051233465.1 of Neobacillus solisequens. Classification (NCBI taxonomy): domain Bacteria; kingdom Bacillati; phylum Bacillota; class Bacilli; order Caryophanales; family Bacillaceae; genus Neobacillus; species Neobacillus solisequens. The sequence goes on from NZ_JBKFGJ010000011.1 coordinate 144,981, forward strand.
AGTTCTTTTCTAAGATCCTCAAACATAAAAGGAGCCCTCCCTGTCGCAATTGCGACTTCGTGCCCAAACCTTTTCAGTTTAAAAATTGATTCTTTTGTTAAGGGCGGCAGTTCTTTATCATGAGTTAATAATGTTCCATCTATATCAAAAAAAATAATACTGCGTTTATCCATTAGATTCACCTTCCGATTGCTTTTTGTTCCATAACTTATCTTTAGTGTAAATTATGAAATGCATTTCATAGCAAGAGAAAAAATCAAAAAAAATTCAAATTCACCTGCTTGGCATCAAAAGGCAAATCAAAAAAGAGCAACTCTGATTGTTTTTTACAAAAATAGGAGAATTAACTTGAGGATAACTAGCTTAGCAGTGTTTCTTTTGCAGGGGGATGAGCTGGAAATGGAAAGTAGTTAAAAAATAAATTTAGGGGAAATGAAAACATCAGCCAAAATACACTTTAACACTGCCTTCTCTTTGTGCTGTTGCTAAACAGCTTTTAATAAAAACCAGGATTTGTTTTAGATCCCATGGTAAGGTATCATAACTTGAATGGGAGGAAGCACCCTTATTGTATAATTGATGGAAGGCAATTAATGCCTTTTCAATTTGTTGTTTTGAAAAAGTAGAACTGCCTCCTGATCCGCTAACCCCAGCATAAAAATGATGTGCATCAAGTAAACGGTAGAGTATCGTTGCATTATAATTCCCCATACTAAAACGTGCATAAGCAATTTCTTCTCCTGCCCTATTTAATCCTAAAATATCATGACCCATTATTTTTCCTCCTCAAAATTATAAATGTGAAATAGTGAACAAAACCTAAAAGACTATAAATGACCATCATTAGTTTTACATTGATATCACTCCTTTCAAGTTTGTTTTTTTAAATAGGATAGATGTATAAAAGGGGTTAGGATGAAATAACATGAAGATTCAATTAAGAGGATGGTAGTATTTCATTCATCAAGGGATTTTATGTTGACAAGAGGTGAAAAAGGAATGTAAAAATCAAGAGGGAATGTGAGGTTTTCCATCTAATAATTTCATGATTTTTCAGAAATGTCAATAAACGAAAATTCGACAAAACCCAACAATTATCTACATTTGGTATTACTTTAAGGAGAGAATCCAACACTCCATTGCGTTGGAGATCCCTTCCTTTTATAAAATAAGCTTATGTTTATTGGTTAACACTGGATACTGGCAAGGCATATAGCTATTTATCTATCATTTGATTGGGCAGTAATTTCTTCAATTAATCCTGGCAGCCAACTGTCCAAATGACTAAAGGAGAAACCTCCGTTTCTGGCCTTTGTTGTATCCATTACCCAAGTTTCCGGTATACCAAAAGGGGACATATCATTTGCATCTGTTTCCGATTCAATTCTAGCCTTCTTACCGACAACCCGCTCAATTAGTCCTACTAATTGGGACAATGAGTACACTCCGTTTGAGCTGGCATTAATAGGGCCCTCCAGATCGGAATGTCCTAAAAAGTAAAGAAAAGCTGCAGCTTCATCTGAGTGAATGAAGGAAATTTTCGCGTCGGTATTAGGAATAACTAGGGGCACCCCTTTTTGAATTTGCTCAATATGAAAATGAAGTCTTCTTGTATAATCATCATGACCTAATACTATTGGAAAGCGAACTGCTGTGCATGGAAAGGAAGCTTTTTGAAACAGAACGGATTCTGCGAGTCTCTTTCCTTCTGCATAATCATAATGGGTAGGAAATGGTACAGAAATATTGAAGGCATATGGGTCAAAATCCATTTCTTTTTTTGCAGGACCGCCAAAATCATAGACACTCAATGAAGACGTTAAAATATATTTACTGGTACGGCCGGTAAAAAGGGTGACTGCTTCCTCTTCCTCTTTTGGTCCATAGCATATATTATCATACACCACGTCATATGCAGATGAACCTAGAGCATTTTTAAGTGCTGCTAGATCCGTCCGATCTGCCTTAAGATGTTTCACGGTATTCCCAAACAAATCGGGAGTATTGCCTCTAGTGACAATCGTGATATCCGCTTTTTCCTGAACAAATTGCTCTACTAGTTTTTTCCCAAAAAATCGTGTGCCACCCAATATAAGTACTTTCACCAAATATCCCTCTCCCCATATCTATTCTATATTAATTAAATTTCTCTGCATTCTTTTTATTTTCCTTCTTTTGTTAATTTGTGTTTAGTTAAAGAGGTTCCTTACCTTATAACGCCAAGCCATATACAGGAGAGCTAACAGTATATTAAGTAAACTTACTACGGAGAAAATCCATTTTCCTGCAGTTAAATACCCTGCAAGAGATGCTAGAAAGTCCAGATGTCTAGGATAATATTTTAGCAAGGTCATGATAGTAAGGTTTTCCATATAATCAAATATGCCTGCTACAAACGGGATGAGAGTCCATAATTCATGCGAATTACTTTGAAACACTTTATGATAAATGACCTTACTGACAACAGCTAGAGAAAGAGAGTACAAAAAGGGGAAGATCATATCAAAAAAAAGGAGGAAATGTAAATAGATTCTTCTACCATCTGGTTGTATGGTATCAAGTAGTTGATAGGCTTCATTGTTTGTGAAGTAAAATTTCATATCAAGAATCCCAGCACCATTCGAGATTTGGTCAATCCTTTGTACACTGACAGGCAGATTTACGAGATTAATCATTGCCATAAATGATAGAGTCACCGTAAGAAGAACGATTACAGTTTTACCATTCGAGATTTTGTTTAAAACACTATTTATGAAATGAATCATATGATCTTCTCCCTCCCTACTTGAATTCACCTGTTAGGGTTATTTTTTTTTTGAGTTTTCCGCAGATGCAATGCATTCCCTGTTGGTTTTCCATCAACAAACTTCCAAAGTACATCTATTAATTCAGATACGGAAGATCCCTCAAGCATAGTTTCGATGGAGTGATACGTTTCTGTCTCGACAGCCATAATCTTTAAAACGGCATCTCTTCCTTTCTTAGTTAAAGTAAGTGTTACTTTTCGGGAATCTGTTTCTGATTTTTTCTGTTCGATAAATCCACCCTCAACCATTCTATTCACCAATCGACTAGGACTTCCTGTCTCACAAATTAACAATTTACCAAGTTCAGCAAGGGAAAGAGGTTCATAATCAAACAGTACACGTAGAACCTCACTCTGGGATGATGTTAACCCTAATGGACGTAGGACACTGGTAAACATTCTGCTTCCTTCTATTTGCGCAGCTAAAATTAGGAATCGCAGCTCCTCAACCTTATTCATAAACAACCTCTCCTATAAAAAATCAATGATACATCATCAATGATGCGTCATCATTTATTCAATTATCAACTGATTTTTGTAATTTTTTACAAAAAAAAAGAGTCAGTCCCACTATATTTGATGGTGAGGGGAGTCTGACCTTTTTATTTTGAAATTATGTCTTAGGATAACGACCGGAGCTTTCTGATAGAAGGAAATAAAAGCATCCAAAGACCAGCTACAAAAATCGTTCCGAGTCCACCAATAAAAGCAGCAGGAACCGCCCCAACAAAACCAGCTAACATACCGGACTCAAACTCGCCAAGTTGATTGGAGGTCCCGATAAATAGCGCATTCACGGCGTTTACACGTCCACGCATCTCATCAGGTGTTTGCAGCTGTACGAGTGAAGACCTTATGACAACGCTGATCACGTCAGATGCACCGATTATCAGGAGAGCAAACAACGATATGATGAAGTTAGTCGAAAGTGCAAAAAGAATGGTTGCCAAACCAAAAATGGCCAGTGCTCCAAATAGAGTGATCCCCACCTGTTTTCGAAGAGGAAAATAAGCCAGAATAATGGACATGGCCAAGGCACCCACTGCTGGTGCAGTCCGCATTAATCCCAATCCCCATGGACCTGTTTGTAAAATATCCTGCGCAAAAATCGGCATAAGAGCTGTAGCGCCCCCAAGCAGGACAGCAAAAAGATCAAGTGATATCGTTCCGAGTATGACCGGATGACGATAGACAAAGACCAATCCCGAGAAAACGGAGCGTATGGATACAGGTTCCGATCTGCGGGTTGGTTGCTCCTGGGAGCTGATTAAGTATGTGAGGACGCAAGACAAAACTAATGCCACCGTTGCCGAGCTATAGACATATGCCGCCCCTAGGGAATAAAGCAAACCTCCTAGGGCTGGACCAATGATTTGAGCCGTTTGACCAGCTGTCGTACTCATGGAAATGGCTTGCGGAAGATCCCTTGGTGACACCAACTGCGGTAACAATGCTGAAGAAGTGGGCCCTTCGAAAGCACGGCAAGCGCCAATAATGGCGGCAACCAGCAAAATTTGCTCACGGCCTAACCAGCCGGCAAGACTTCCGTATAACAAAAGAGCAGCCATCACAGCCTCAATCAGTTGAGCAATTAATACAATCCTTTTCCGATCAAAGCGGTCTGCCACTTGGCCGACCACCAATGTAAGCAAGACCATTGGAATAAACTGTGCAAGACCTACCAACCCCAGACTAAAAGCATCATGTGTTATTTCATACATTTGCCACCCGATCGCAACGGACAACATCTGGAATGAACTTGAAGACAAAATTCGTGACAGCCAAAAGTTTGTAAATGAAGGCTGCATGAGAGCAGATTTCTTAGATGCATGCAAAACAAAACCACGACCTTTTTCCTGGAATAGAAGTTAAAAATATGATCATACCTTTTTAAAACAATGAATATTATACTATTTATCCATCTTGTGGGTAAGTGATGAAACTCAGACCTAGAGTATAAGTCAAATATCAAGTTATTAGTTACAGCGAAAAAAATAAAATAAAAAATGTGAACTCACACAAAAACCGACAATGTTCGAATATGACTTTTTGTAGAATAGTAGTATAATTTACTTTTTTTTCTAAAAACAGTAATCATTTTTACAAACCTAATGGTTTAAGGTCATCAGATATTATTAGCTGGAGGTCAGGTATGAGGGGAAACTTAATGGAAAGCACGGTAAATGTACAAGAAATTGAAAAACAACAGGTCTATCCACCTAAGTGGTATGCAAACTGGAAGTTTATTACGGCAAGTATCATCATCATTATCGCGCTCTTCATTGCAGCAGGCAGCTATTATCAGGCAACCCATTTTAATTCACAAATCAAGATTAACGGTACTAAAGTAGGAGGCATGACCGCAGATGAGGCACTTGGAAAATTAAAATCTTCCGAATTAAAAAATGTTGTCTATGTTGGGGCCCAACAAATTATAGATGGAACCGATACAAAGATGGCATTCACGGAGAAAGATCTGTCCAATGTAAAAAAATTAGTAAAGAACCAGTGGACATTTTTTCCTTCTTCAAAAGCGAAGGATTATTCTTTAATTCCCAGTTCTCTTGATCAGTATCGAAGCCATACTTTAAAAAAACAGGTTGAAGATAAGTTGTTAGCCATGAACCAAAGCTTAAAAGCGCCACAAGATGCAGTGGTTCGGTTACAACAAGGCCAAATTGTTGTAACCCCCAGCGTTAGCGGAGAACAGTATGATGTTGCCAGTCTTATGAAGGAGTATGATAAGCAAGAATATATCAGTGAGATCCGACTCAATCCCGTTTACATACAGCCCATTAAAGAAGACAGCGAGTTTGTAAAAAATCAACAGAAAAGGCTGGAAGAGTTCTTAGCTCAAACGGTTGATTATAAAGTACAGGATAAAGTTTTTACCTTAAACGCTGGAGAATTAATTAAAAATGCATCTATTTCAAAAGATTTGCAGATTAAGGTTGATGATGCCGGTGATGTTAAAAATAAGCTTACTGAAATTAACAATGCTCAATCCACCCTATATAAGAATATCCCTTTTAAGACCCATTCCGGGGCGGTAGTATCCGTTAAAGTAAGAGGTTACGGCTGGGCCATTAATGTTGATAAAGAATTACCGCGTATAATGGAAGCCTTTGAAAAAGGAGAGAAATCAATTCTCGCTTCTAATATTTATGGGAATGGTTGGAAGGGTGAAGGCTACGGATATGATAAGATCGCCAACAATGGTATTGGTGATACATATGCTGAAGTCTCTATTGCCGAGCAGCGAATTTGGATCTACAAAAATGGGCAATTAGTTGCTACAACGAATGTTGTTACAGGCAATCATAGTACCGGCCATGATACATCACGAGGAGTTTGGTATATCCTTTATAAGCAGTCTCCTTCCGTATTAACAGGCCGTGAAAACGGCAAAATCACTTATCAAGTAGATGTAAATTTTTGGGCTCCTTTTACCAATGACGGTCAGGGCTTCCACGATGCCAGCTGGCGAGGCAATTGGGGCAGTAAAGCCTATCTTTCAAACGGATCACACGGCTGCGTCAACACACCACCGAGTGTTATGAGAACTGTGTATAACAATCTTAGCCAATATGAACCGGTTGTTGTTTATTAAGTTCAAAACATATAAAGCCGATTGATTTTAAAAAAAATCAATCGGCTTTTTTATTATGTGCCCCCTGCTAAAATTCAAGTAATGCTTAGCGCTAGACCTCTTATATAAATATCCCCCCAGGCAATCAGTCATTGGGTGTAAAAACCATATTACAGCTTTATTTACAAATCCCTCCAAACCACTACCCTACTTTAAAAAAACACATTTCATTTTATTATATAAAATATTCAAAATATTCATTTACATCAGAAAACTTTATGGTACAATCATAATTAATTACAGTATTACAGTAATTATTCCTCATTAAAAGAAAGGAATTAAGTGATGGAAGAAATTTTTCAGAAAATAAAGCAATTACGACTGGAACAAGGTATGACTTTAAAGGACTTAAGTGAAAAGACTGAGCTGTCTGTTAGTTTTTTATCCCAAATAGAGAGGGGAGCATCCTCACTCGCGATCACATCATTAAAAAAAATTGCTGACGCTTTTGGAGTAAAAATGATCCATTTCTTCGAAGAGACGGAAAGTTTAAATTACGCCGTAAAAAAACAAGATCAAAAGCCATTTAAAATAGAAAGTTCTAACTCTACTTATATTCGGTTAAGCAATAATTTTACAGATAGAAAAATAGAGCCCTTTCTCGTAACAATAAAGCCGCATCAAAAAGAAGATGAACCATTTAAACACCCTGGTGAAGAATTTTATTATGTTTTAAAAGGGGCAGTATTATTCACTGTGGATGAGACGGAATATTTTTTGCGAGAAGGTGAAGCAATTCACTTCCCTTCTACTCTTCCCCATATATGGGAGAACCCATTCGATCAGGAAACGATATTACTATCCGTCATCACTCCCGTTATTTTTAGCTAAACTAATTTATCCCCCTAGCCCCTATACTTAATCATTTTTAATTATACATTTGAAAAAGGTGAAGCTTATGACATTACTAAAAGTAGAAGATTTGACCATTGCTTTTAAGTCGCGCCAGGGTGTTGTCAAAGCAGTGGATCATTTAAGCCTAGAATTAGAGCAAGGTAGTTCCTTAGGAATCGTAGGTGAAAGTGGTAGTGGCAAGAGTGTTACCTCCCTCTCCATAATGGGACTTTTGCAAAATGCTAACGCTGATATAACAGGAAATATTGTTTTGGATGGTGTAGATTTATTAAGACTTTCACAAAAGGATATGCGGAAAATTAGAGGAAAGTCTGTATCAATGATATTTCAAGAACCGATGACATCTCTTAATCCTCTACATACATGTGGCAAGCAGATCATGGAGCCTATCCTTATTCACCAAAAAGACGTAAGCAAGCAAGATGCAAGGAATATGGCAATGGAGATGCTGAGATTGGTAGGAATTCCTTCCCCCGAACAGAGATTTCATGAATATCCACATCAGATGTCTGGCGGAATGCGACAAAGAATCATGATTGCCATTGCGTTAGCCTGTCATACTAAACTATTAATTGCGGATGAGCCTACTACTGCCTTAGATGTTACGATCCAGGCACAAATTCTAGATTTAATGACCAGTCTAAAGAAAAAGAGAAATTTGAGTATTATCATGATCACCCATGATCTAGGTGTAGTAAAAGAGATGTGTGAAAAAGTGGTCGTCATGTATACTGGCCAAATAGTTGAAAAAAGCCCAACTGAGTTAGTGTTTACTGATCCCCTTCATCCATATACACAGGGATTGCTAAATGCCATACCGAAAATTTCGAATAAGGTAGATAGACTTGAGGCGATTGAAGGAACGGTTCCTGATGCATTGAATATGCCAAGTGGTTGCAGCTTTCATCCTCGTTGCAAATACGCAACAGAGAAATGCAAACTGGAAGCACCTCCATTATTTAAACAAGAAGATGGCCGTGAAGTAAGATGCTTTATTTATGACGTAACAAAAGAGGTTGATGATGTACATGCCACAAAATGATATTAATCTTCTTGCACCGGCATCAAAGGGTAAATCCTCAGTAAACATTTTAGAGGTTTCACACTTAAAGAAGACCTTTCATATTAAAAATCCGGATGGAAAAAAAGGCTTGCTTAGAGCAGTAGATGATATCTCTTTTACGATTAAAAAGGGCGAAACATTTAGTCTTGTTGGTGAAAGTGGATGTGGTAAAAGTACGCTAGGTAGGACACTACTTGGTCTTTATGCGCCAGATCATGGCTCTAAAATTATGTTTAATGATGAGGATATTACCAATCTTTCAAGATCCAAGCGAAAAAATTTCACCAAGAAGGCACAGCTGATTTTTCAAGATCCATCTGCTTGCTTAAATCCACGTAGAACCATCAAACAAATTTTATTAGAACCATTCAAAATTCATAAAATGGAAAATGCTGAAGCGAAAATAACCGAACTGATGGATATGGTCGGTCTAGCCAATCGTTTTTTAGATAGATATCCCCATGAAATGTCAGGTGGGCAGAAACAAAGGGTGGGTATCGCTAGAGCATTGGCACTCGGTCCAGAACTTATTGTGTGTGACGAACCTGTTTCGGCTTTGGATGTTTCGATACAAGCACAGGTAGTGAACTTACTAGTAGATCTGCAGAAACAATTGAACCTTACCTATCTATTTATCTCACATGATCTAAGCGTGGTTCACCATATAAGTGATCGTGTTGCCGTTATGTATCTTGGTAAAATCGTTGAGCTTTCAACTCGCGATGAACTATACGAAAAACCGCAACACCCCTATACAAAGGCACTTCTCTCATCTATTCCAGATGCAGGCGGGGATCCTCGTGAAAAGATCATTCTTACAGGGGATGTGCCAAGCCCATCTAATCCCCCATCCGGATGTCGGTTTCATACAAGATGCCCTGCTGTGATGGATATTTGCAAAACAGAGGTACCAGATTTTATTCAAACAAGTAGTAACCATTTTGTTGCATGTCATTTGTGTACAAAGTGATTCTATAAATTTTTATAAGAAGGGGTTTGGGAGGATGAAAAAAGTTGCTTTACTGGCCATAACATTCATGTTGGCTCTATCTCTAATTGCATGTAGTAAGAAGCAAGGAAACAGCACGACAACTGGGGGTACATCATCTTCCAGTACTGATACGATCGTTATTGGGGTAGCATCAGATTGGAAAACAATGGATCCAGCACGTGCTTATGAAGTGTACGGAAATTTCTATTTTTATGCAACATACGAGAATTTATATATGGTAGAAGGTTCTGATCTCACACCAAAGCCAGCCCTTGCTAAAGATTACACTGTAGATGATTCAGGTCTTGTGTATACATTCACGCTTGACGTGGGACATAAATTTTCAAGCGGAAATCCTGTAACGGCAAATGATGTTGTATTCAGTATTAATCGCACAAAAAATTTAAAAGGGAATGCTGCTGCACTTGCAGAAGGCGTTGCAAAAGTAGAAGCAAAAGATGACAAAACGGTTGCTATTACACTTAAAGAAAAGGATGCATCCTTTCTTGCAAAAATCACAAATAATGCCTTTGCCATTCTTGATAGTAAAGTTGTGAAAGAAAAAGGTGGTTTTGATGCAGAGGATGCCAGCACAGCAGATAAAGCCTCTACATATCTGGACGGTGCATCAGCTGGTAGCGGTCCATATGTATTGAAGAAGTGGACTGCCAATACAGAAATGGTTCTTGAGAAGAATCCAAATTATAAGGGTACTGTTCATGCAAATAAAATAATCATCAAGGAAATGCCGGATCCAAACACCCAAATTCAAGCGCTTGAAAATGGTGATATTGATGTAGCATTAAGCGTTGGACCTGACCAAGTGAAAAGCATTACAGCTGGTGGAAAAGGAAAGGTTGTTTCCGCACCTACTTCAACCATTTCATTTTTACTAATGAATAATAAGCCTGAAATCGGTAAAGAAATGGCAAATCCATTTGTGCAACAAGCTGTCCGATATGCACTTGACTATAAGGGATTCCAACAATTAGCAGGTGATGGGGCACTGCTGCCATTATCCTTTGTTCAAAAAGGGTTTGTTGGTGCTAAATCAAGACCCGCTAATTATCAAAACATAGAAAAGGCAAAGGACTTGATGAAACAAGCAGGCTATGAGAAAGGCTTCACAGTACCTCTAACTGCCGCTAACTTTGATTCTGAAGGACTTTCATGGGTCACAATCGCTGAAAAAGTAAAAGAGGATCTTGCAAAAATTAATATCAAAGTAGAAATTAAAACTGGAGAAATTGGCGTGGTAATCGATGATTATAGAAATGGGAAAAGCCCATTCCTAGTCATGCACTGGTCGCCTGACTACTATGATTTAAGCAACCAATTAGCTTTTGTTCCAGGCGATATTGTAGGAAAACGAGCGAACTGGGAACCTAAAGATAATGCTGAATTAGTAAGTCTGGCAGAGCAAGCGAAGGTGGAAATTGACGAAACAAAACGTGCAGAGATTTCTGGTAAGATGCAAGACATTATGGCCGAGAATAGCCCATATGCCTTCTTAGTACAGCACCCTAAATCATTTGCTGTTAGCTCCAGACTTGAAGGTGTTGCTTATAATGATCTTTGTAAGTTACATTTAAACGATTTAAAACTCTCTAAATAATCTTAAAAAAATCACCGGAAGCTATCCGTAGGTAGGCAACTACCTACGGATGGTATTCAATATTTAATTTTGATTTTTACTATTATTTGAGATTTATCTGTGAGTGGTTATTTAGTCTGGAGTGTGATCCAATTTGCTTAGATTTATTGGTAGACGTCTATTGTTTCTACTTTTCTTATTATTTGGTGTGGCACTTTTTGTTTTTATACTTTCTCATTTAGTGCCAAGTGATCCGGTGGCTGCGAATTTAAGCCAAAGTGCAATGAGCAATCCTGAAATTGTCGCAGCTTTTAAAGAAAAATGGGGGCTAGATCGGTCGCTGTTTAGTCAATTAATTCTGTACTTTCAACACTTACTCACTGGAGATTTAGGTACCTCCATTCGAACTGGCAACCCTGTGTTAGATGACTTAAGGCAGTTCTTCCCTGCAACCTTTGAACTATCTATAGTAGCTATGGTCATTGCCTTAGTTCTTGGGATTCTATTTGGAATCATCTCTGCCATTTATCGAAATAAGGCAATTGACCATGTTATTCGTACTGTTTCTATTAGTGGGGTTTCCCTACCAAGCTTTTGGTTTGCTTTAATTATGCTCAATATTTTCACTTCGATCTTAGGCCTTACACCAGGACCAGGACGGATTGATTCACGAGCATCCACTCCAGAAGGGGGAACAGGGTTATTACTGATTGATTCGCTTATTAGTGGTGATTTTCAATTGTTTGGTGATGTCGCGATGCACTTGATTCTTCCAGGAACCGTACTGGGATTCTTTACAATGGGATTAATTGCTCGTCAAACAAGGTCCAACCTACTTGAAGTGATGTCAATGGATTATATTCGTACCGCTAGGTCAAAGGGTCAGAAAGAATCAGCGATCATCATTAAGCATGCCCTTTCCAATTCCATGATACCTGTTATTACAGTAGCTGGAATGGGATTTAGTAATCTGCTGGGTGGAATGGTACTGGTTGAGAACATTTTTGCATGGCCTGGAATTGGTCAATATGCTTATCTTTCCGCCGTTTCACTCGACTTCCCCGCCATATGCGGCGTCTCATTATTAATTGCATTTATTTATGTTGTTATCAATCTAATCATTGATATCCTTTATGGAGTGATTGATCCGAGAGTGAGGTATCGATAATGAGAACATTTAAATCTTTTATCTCTCAAAAAGGATTTCTTTTTAAACTTGGATTAATCATTTGTACATTATGGATTCTCGTTGCCATTTTTGCACCGTTAATCGCTACACATAGTACAACAGCTCAGAATCTATCCATTAGATACCTCTCTCCAAGCTCTTCACACTTTTTTGGAACTGACGAGTTGGGTCGTGATGTATTCTCAAGGGTCATGTATGGCTCCAGAATTTCTTTAACAGCAGGTATTATTACGGTTATTAGTGCTTTTGCCTTCGGTATCCTATTTGGGGGAATAGCGGGATATAAGGGTGGATTAGTGGACGAAGTAATGATGCGTTTCTCAGAGCTCATCATGGCATTTCCACCACTTATTTTGGCGATGGTAATCGCTGCTGCACTTGGACCAAGCATCCTAAACTCGGTCCTTGCAATGGCCATTATCTGGTGGCCAAATTATGCGAGATTGATGCGTTCAATGGTGATTTCCTTAAAAGAAAGCGAGTATGTTACTGCTTCTCGAGTTATGGGTGCTTCCCATATTCGAATTCTATTTTTAGAAATTTTACCGAATAGCTTTGGTCCATTATTGGTTATGGCAACACTTGATCTTGGGAATGCCATTTTGATGTTCTCAGGACTAAGTTTTCTTGGACTAGGAACCCAACCTCCTACACCTGAGTGGGGCTCAATGGTATCAAGCGGGGCAAAAGTTATTCAAAATTGGTGGGTGTCAACCTTCCCAGGTCTAGCCATTTTCTCCATTTCATTAGGTGCTAACTTTGTAGGAGATGGTTTACGAGACTTTCTAGATCCTAAACTCAAAAAAGAATAGGTGGGAAAAAGAATTGGAAAAACTCAATATTAATCAAGTAGAGTCTATTGGCATGCCACTATATGAAATGAAAAAACTATTCATCAAGGAAGGTGATTTTAAAGAAGTGAGCATGAGTGTCATTTCGCTAACACCTGGCGAACGCATTCCAGCCGTTGGCTTAAGCTGCCACGATGAGGATGAGTACTCCTATATTTTCAGTGGAGAAGTCCATACATATTGTAATGGTGAATACAGTGTGGAAAAGGCTGGAGATGCAACATTGATTTCAGCTGGTGAAGAGCACTGGTGTATTAATAATGGCAGTGAACCTTGTATGCTCGTTTGCTTTATGGTTAAAAAAGCAGAATAGTATAACGTTTTCCTCCTCTACTTTACTATTTACTCTTTTAAAATAGACTTCAACTGTGAAACCATTTGAAATTCCTTACCGAACTCACAAGTGATAAAGCCAATTATTAATATTTAGATGACCATAAAAAAAGAATTTCCTCCATATCGTAAAGGAAATTCTTTTTTTATTAAATTGTTTTCCAGCTAACTCTCAACTATATTTTTTTATAATTTTAGTCAATTCCTTCTTGCCATAATCTCCCCTATGAGTTTCAACAATTTATATTACTTTTTTCTCTAGCTCTTTTTGCAAAATCTGACCATCACTCATTTTAATGATATGATCAGCAAATGAAAGCATTTCTTCGTCATGTGTAACCATTAATGTGGCAATATTGAGTGTCTTTGTTAAATTACTGATTAAAGTCATTACATCTTTTGACCTTTTTGAATCCAAGCTTGCGGTAGGTTCATCTGCAAAAAGCACCTTCGGTTTGTGAATAATGGCTCGGGCAATGGCAACCCGCTGTTTTTCACCGCCTGACAATGAAGAGGGATAAGCATTTTTTCGATGATCCATTTCTACTAATTTAAGGATATTATCAATTTCTTTCTTCTGTTCCCGTTTTTTAAGTTTTGATTCAGATACATCCAACATAAGTAACAGTTGCTCTTCTACTGTCAGAAAAGGCACCAGATGGGCAAATTGAAAGACAAAACCAAATTGATGCGCCCGGATTTGCCGAATTTGTTCGGAATTCATAGCCGTCATGTCCTTTCCTTCGAAGATGATTTGTCCATCTGATGCGGGCTGAAGTCCTGCCGCTATGGTTAGAAGCGTGCTTTTACCCGATCCAGATGCCCCTACTAATGCGGTTACTTCACCTTCTCTAATAGAAAGGTTCACTCCTTTTAGAATTTCTTCCATTTCCTCTCCATTTTTAAAAGATTTTTTAACATTATCTATTGTAAATAACATCTTAAACCTCTCCTTGTTGAATAGCTTGTAATGGTTGAACGGTTTTAACTTGTATACCGGAAAGCGTTGCACCAATGAATCCTATAATTAGAAAGACTAACGACAATTGAACCGTTGTATCAGTGGTTAAACTAAAAGGAATTCCTTTAGGTGCTACTCTATTAAAAATTTGGCTCAGTAAAATGGAAATACTAAGTGCAATGCCGGTAATAAGGGCCATTTGCGTCCACATTATTTTAAATAGTGTGGTTGTTTTTACTCCAATCGCTTTAAGAATACCGTATAAACCCATTTTTTGAACATTCATCATGTAGAAAAAGATGGCAAACAACATTCCGCTAATGACAACTAAAAACCAAATAATCATGTTAAGTGACATCTGTTCTGCTTTATAACTCGAAATGGTATTAAGGAATTGATTATTCGAAAAGGATTGCATCCCTGCGATTGTTGGTGTTTCTGCATCCCCTTTTGGTATAAAAATTAACTGCATATCGCTGGTTCGATATAATTCTTTATAATCTTTCATGTTGATGTAGGCTACAGGAGCATGGCTGTATTTACTTTGTTTTACAAAACCTTTTACGATAAACTTACCGTTGTATTGTTTATTGGTTAAAGTATCTCCAATCTTGATACCATCGTCTTTCAATGTACTGTCAAGTACAATTTCACCTTTTTTAACATTCTCAAACCACTTAGATTTAGTTGCCGTTACAAATGCAACACTTCTCTGCTTACCATCTCGACCATCCAAAAATCCCATTTGAATAGAAAATGCCATCGCATTTTTTTGTTTGCTTAATATTTGGTTTTGGACCCTACTGTCTATACTTGACATGTTATAGGTCTGATTGGCTTCCTTCGTCATATAAAATTGTCCATCTGGCAAATCTTTTATTAATCCAGCACTGTCATGTGATAATCCATTTGCTAAACCGGATATGATAAACGTTAATAAACTAACAAGAAAAACAATCGAACCTAAAATTAAAAATCTTGCTTTATTTTTCTTTATTTCTTTCCATGCTATGTTCATCTTGATTCCTCCATTCCTTATTACACCCTTAGTTTAATGACGGTATGTGAACGGAAAATGAATAGAAAATTACATTTTATGTGATAGCCAACTATTTAAATCAATGCTAGGCAATCTCCTGAGGTTTAGCGCTTTTGTCGGCATTTTTAAAAAGAATTGTTTTGGAGGCTGAGGGGAAAATAAATAGACCATCAATTTTTGATGGTCTATTCCAGTAAATGTCATAAAAACGTTATATAACTTATGATTAGTCTTTGCTCAGTTGGATGTATATTAATCGTTTAGGATCTATTTTAAAATTTATTTTTACAAAAGACTTAAATGTTGTAGTTGCCTTTCTTTAAAATGTCCCATCAATATTTTTCTCAAAGTTATCTAGCATCTCACGCACTTCATCTGTTGATTTCGTGTTCATCAATCGATTTCTTAATTCAGCAGCTCTAGGGAATCCTTTGACATAAATTTTGAAAAAGCGATGAAGCCCTGTGATTGAACGCGGCAGTACATCTGCATATCGATCTTGAAGATCCAGCTGCAGTCTTAAAAGATCCAGGTATTCTTTACTGCTATGCTCTTTTGGCTCTTTTTCAAAAGCAAAAGGATTTTTAAAAATCCCCCTCCCAATCATAACACCATCAATGCCATATTGTTCAGCAAGCTGCAGCCCTATTTGACGGTCAGGAATGTCTCCATTGATTGTTAGAAGCGTATCTGGTGCGATACGGTCACGTAATTTTTTGATTTCCGGAATTAGCTCCCAATGTGCATCTACTTCGCTCATTTCTTTTCTAGTACGTAAATGAATAGAAAGGTTCGCAATATCCTGTTTTAAAATATGCGTTAGCCACTCCTTCCACTCCTCAACCTCCTTATAGCCAAGTCGTGTTTTCACGCTGACAGGCAGGCCGCCTGTTTTTGCTGCTTGAATAAGTTTTGCCGCAACGTCTGGACGCAGAATAAGGCCACTACCTTTCCCTCTCGATGCCACATTCGGTACAGGGCAGCCCATATTAATATCAATTCCTTTAAATCCTAGCTCTGCCATGCCAATACTCATTTGGCGAAAATATTCGGGATTATCTCCCCAAATATGTGCCACTATTGGCTGTTCATCTTCTGTAAAAGTCAAACGGCCACGTACACTTTTCATGCCCTCTGGATGACAATAGCTATCCGAGTTTGTAAACTCTGTGAAAAAGACATCCGGTCGACCGGCTTCACTTACTACGTGACGAAAAACAACATCCGTCACATCTTCCATTGGTGCCAGTATAAAAAAAGGTCGTGGTAAATCACGCCAAAAATTTTCTATCATTTCAAATTCAAATCCTCTCATTATGGGATACCTAAGGTAAGCCCTTGTCACCCAAAATAAAAAGCAAGGATTCCCCTGCTTTTATTACACTTATCCTGTGCCTTAAGCACATTTTATCAAACTACATTTTAATATTAACAAATAAAAAGTGCAAAGAAAATTGGGTAAAATGAGGTAATTTGAAACACTATTACAGACTATGTATATACAGTCACTCAAGGTACAATGGCCATAAGCTAACCCAGTTTTTTAGTTATACCCAGAAACATAAAAACATCAAGATTTATACTATAATCGGCTAAAATCTCAATGCTTTTTCACCTGAAAAGTAGAAAAACGAAAACGGTCTCAATATTCAATTGAGACCGCTTCTTTAATGTTCACCGTTAGCATTTACAAGTAACATTAATAGTTCGTATAATTACAAACTATTATGCTTTTCTAGGTGTTCCTTCGGCATTCGCTACAACTACATCGATTTGAATTAAAGCGTCTTGAGGTAAAGCTGATACGCCAACTGTTCTACGTGCAGGAACTCCACCTGGGAAGAATGTTGTGTAAACTTCGTCTACCGCATCAATATCTGCAATATTTTTAAGGAAGATATTGACTTTAACCACATCGTCCATAACGTGATCGATACTTTCTACAATCGCCTTGATATTTTTCAAGCACTGTTCAGTTTGCTCTTTTACTCCACCAGCTAGCATTTCACCAGTTTTCGGGTCTAAAGGTAATTGAGCTGAAAGGTGATTGTAATGAGAGAACGCTACAGTCTGTGTAGACAAAGAACTCTTTGGTGCATTGTCAGTATTGTTCGCCCATATAACGATACCATGTCTGTCTTCAACAGCTTGTGGAGGTGTACCATCTCCGTGTGATACCACTGCTTCGATTTGTACCAATGCATCCATCGGTAAAGCAGAAGCTGCAATTGTTGTCCGAGCAGGGACATAGGCTACGGCTCTAGCGATCGCTGAGTCTGGGAAAAATGTTGTATAAACTTCGTTTACGGCTTCAATATCTGAAAGGTCTTTAAGGAAAATATTAATTTTAACAATATCGTCAAACGGAACGTCGATACTTTCTAAGATTGCCTTGATATTCTTTAAGCACTGAGCAGCCTGTTCCTTTACACCGCCAACTACTAATTTACCAGATTTCGGATCAATCGGTAATTGAGCTGAAAGGTTATTGTAATGAGAAAAAGCTACAGTTTGTGTAGAAAGAGGACTTGTTGGCGCATTTGCCGTGTTATTTGTAAGCTTGATAAGGTCCCCTGCTTGTGGTGCGTTTGGAATTGTACCTTCACCGTTTGTAACAAGTGCTTCAATTTGCACCAAAGCATCCATCGGTAAAGCTGCAACTGCTACAGTTGTACGTGTTGGAACATAAGTTGTGAAGAATGTTTTGTAAACTTCGTCTACTGCATCAACATCTTTGATATTCTTAACGAATACTGTGATTCTAACAATATCACTCATAACATGGTCGATGCTTTCAACAATTGCCTTGATATTTTTCAAGCACTGTTCAGCCTGCTCCTTTACACCGCCAGCTACCAAATTACCAGTTTTCGGATCGATTGGTAATTGAGCTGAAAGATTGTTGTAATGAGAGAAAGCCACTGTTTGCGAAAATGGACCAATAGCCATTGGAGCATTTTCCGTATTTCTTCCTAGTACTGCGTTAAAGCCGGTCATGATTGTATTCTCCTTTAAATATATTAATAGGGGAATCGTAATCCACCACGCAGGTAAAGTCAATCAAGTTCATTGATTCGTCAAACTCTTTAATTATAACAATGAATACGTTCTCATACCCTCTTGAAATAAACTATAAAAACTTGATATAATCTATGGGAATTTTTGTTGATGTAAGTCTTTTTAATCCCATCCCCTCTATTTTTAATAAATTGGCTATGTTAAAGAATACTGTTGATTTTAAACCCTGTTGATAGGAGCGGAAGGCACGAAGACTCCTCGAAAATGCTAACGCATTTCCTTCGTGCGTGGGCGAATTCTAGGAAGAAAATCAATGTCCTGTGGGAGTATGGTTCTGGAGAGACCCCGCAGGCGCAAGCGCCGAGGAGGCTCGCCGAAACGCCCACTAACCGCAAGTGCCTGGAGCGGAAATCAACATACAAGTTTAACAGAGCCAATAAATAAAGAGTTCTCTATTTTTAGAGGGAGTAGATTCATCTGAACTAGACATATATAGCACTTGGTGGATTTAATCGCAAAAAGGCTGCCAAACTCACAAAGGGGCAGTCTTGCATACAAGACTGCCCTAAATGTTATTTATTTGGTGTTTTTTCCCTTTTGGTCTACTTCCAAAGAGGGAAGCCCAGAAATGTACCCTACATAGCCTGGATTTTGTGAACTGTTCATGAGATAAGTGTGACCATCCAAATTTCCCACCATTTGTAAGCCCGTGGATTCCCCGCCGTCTGGAACTGATAGAATTCGGGAAAGCTTTTTACTGTCTACATTGTAAGCCCACGTATAATTATTTACATGGTGACTCGAATCTTCAGCAATAAATAAAGTTCTCATTTCTTGAGAATAGACAATGTTATCCGGGTTGGCAATCTTGTCATCGTTAGCAGTGTTCCCATTTTGATCTGGAGAAACTAAATCCTCACCCATTACAAGACCTTCCATACTGACAGGCACATAATGACTGTCAATTTTTTCGCCATCATTTGTTTTCCGATTTGGTTTGAAGGAAACCTCATAAACACCGCCTGCACTAATTTTTGGTAATTGAATATCATCAGCAGGTGCGGTCGGTTCAGTAAGCATGGTGTTTTCCTGATAGGAGATGGCCACGTATGCCTTATTGTCTTTTTCGTTAAAATCGAGACCTTCCATCTTATTAAATTCTACGGTTCCACCAACGTACGCCGTATAGCGGTGGGTTTCTAAGAAAGCAGCTGCTTTTTCCATTCCCGGCTTCACTTTCAACCATTCCACTTTCTTTCCATTGGCAGATGTTTTGACTGGCTTGTATCCTTCTGTTTGCCCTTTATCAGCATCATTGGTGACGTCGAAAATATCGCTGAATTTAAGGGTATCAGCCATTTTTTGAATTTCTGCATCTGTTGCATGACCTAGCTTAATCCATTCCAGATTGGCCGAACCGCCATTATCTGTCCCCGTCTGAATCCACTTTGCAGCATATAAAGTACCATCTGATAAATCTTTTTCCTTGTCAGCCACATACATGAAGAACCCGCCAGGATTACTATCAATTCCATAAATCACTGTTCGATTATCGGGCATCACTTTCACCCGCTCGAATGCCATACGTCCCATGCTGTAATGCTTTACAACACTTGTATCCCCTTTTGCATTTACAGTCACTTCCGGGACATGGCCATAATAATAAGGATTTCCTACAAGTGTTGGATCGTTATAGTAGTTTTGCATATACTTGGTTACCGATGATGTTTTTGGATTCGCCTCATGTGCCCTTGCATCAGGATCGGTCTCTTCTGAACCAAGATGCGTATTCCAAGGGGTCAACAATCCTGCACAAGGTTTCCAAATGCCGTGAACGGAAGAAAAATCAATGGGTTGATTATCAACAACTGTAAGTTCGCCCGTTTCCGGATCCATTTTTACAGTACTTAGACTCATCGTTCCCGGGTTTTCCAGCCCATTCTGATTCTTAGGCATGGATTCATAGTGGTTAATTAAATAATAGGTGTTTGCTGGTAACCCAGGCACCTTCATTAAACTATTCATGTCAGGAGCAGTTGATGTATAAGGGGTACCATCTGGCTTGGTCATAATTTCATGATTTGCATTCATGGTCACACCTGCAGTTTTGCCATTGATCATGTCACCCGGTCTGAACAATGTTTTATAGCTTAGAGGTAGTTTTTTCTTGCTTCCATTCACATATGTAACTTCTACAGAAGCCTTTGAATATATAAGATTATTTTTCTCATCAGCCGTCTTTGGTGCATCCATTCCAATAAACTCTACCGATTTGATCTTCTGTGGTTGAGAAGGTGCTGCTAAAACAGAACCGACCGAAGTAAGTAAGACAGATGCTGCCAGTGTAGGTATTAGGTACTTTTTCAAATTCACTTCACTCCTAATTTATCGTTTTTCCAATCATTTACTTCTCTTTGATTATAGAAGACTATTATTAATCACCAGTTAAATAGTGGTAAACCCAATGTAAAGGTTTCATAAAACTTTTTGTCTTTTACATTACAAGCACCATTTATAAAGAACTACAAAAAAATTCCCGCATGTGTAGTTTGCATCTATCAACGTTTAGGGTGTCGAAGAGTTCTAATTTAATGTGATGACTAATATTTTTTCCATAATGCAATATATATATTGCATTATGTAAATTATATCATATAATTAAAATGAGATTAAAATGGAGGCTGATTGGAAATGAAATTGTTTAAACGTACAGCTACCGATGAGCGTATTGAAAATATCCGCAACAAAATTTTTAAAGAAATGTACTATCTGATTATGGTCATTTGTCTTGTAAGTATCGGGATAAAAGTTGCCAACCATGGTTTTGAACTTAAGTTGATGATTTTAGAATTAGTCATTCTTTTCCTTGGGGGGGTCTATTTTTTAATTAGGAGTATTTTCTTAGGGGTTTATTGGGATGAAGTTGAGATGCATGATCGTATGAATAAAACAACAATGGGAACAAAGACCGTTTGGTCCAGTATTGGTTTAGCATTAGTTATTGCTATCATATTTGGAGTGAATAGTGCTGTATCATACGCCAACGGCACTACTCAAGGTTTATGGTACTTTATACTCGTTTTATTTGTTTCAATAATGATCTATTTGCCCATTTTTCTTCTCCTTTTTGGCGGTGTCCACTTGTTGGCAAAAAAAATAAGTCTTAAAAATCGTGACGATGAGAACAAGTTGTAGGTAAATTCCCATGAAAAATATGAAATTAAAGCTAGCAAGAGTTGAGAAAGAGTTGTCGCAGGAAGAACTAGCCAAAACTGTTAGTGTTTCTAGACAAACGATTGGCTTGATTGAATCTGGAAAATACAATCCCTCCTTAAGTCTGTGCATTAAAATCTGCAAAGCCCTCTCCTGCACATTAAATGATTTGTTTTGGGATGAAGACAATTAGCGATTTTTAACCTCTTCACTGTATATAACCTGCTGGATGTGTCAGGTGCTATGTTAGTCTCTCATTAGCGCCTGATGCTGAATCATTTTTTTGGAAAACTCTATCTGTAATTTTAATTAGAACAACAAAAAAGGGCATCTCGCAAGTGCCCTTTTTATATATCCAACTACTTCCACGACATTATACTAAGATAAAATATACTGTGTTCCTATAAAAATTATTGGACAGTAATGGAGTCTTTACTTCTTAACCATCTATCAATTGCACTTTTTGAGTAATAATATCTATGTCCAATTTTAATATAAGGTATTTCGCTCGTTATAACCCCTTCAGTATTTGATACTGGACCCAATTTTTGAATTTCTTTTACACTTAAACCGAGATACTTTGCTAACTCTGATTGTGTAAGTAATTGATGTTGAATCGGCATATTTAAAGGAGTCTTTTTTTCATTTTTCAACCCATTTGCTATTAAAATGCTGCCGATTAACAAACAAATTCCTAAACTAATAATTGATAATGCTATAAAATTATTTTTCATACTTCCACCCCTTTAATAACTATTGAAGAATAGTAAATAACCATAATTTTTTATATTTTTCGTAATCACTACATTCCAATAGTCTGATTTAAATGAAGTGAAGCCTCTTTTAACGTATTAATAAAAATACGTGTCGCAACACTCAGGTATTTATCTTTCCTGTAGATAATTCCTATATCACGGGCAAGGTTACCATTTTGAATAGGAATAATTCTGATACCAGGATGGTTAAGGTACTCTAAGTAAGGTCTCGGTAATATAGTTACCCCGACCCTATCGATCACCATATTTATTAAAGATTGCATGGTTGTAATTTCAAAGACCGGTTCTGGAATAAAGCCCATGTCTTTACAAGCTTTATTAATAAGTTGTCTTATAAAATATTGTTCAGGAAGTAAGATGGAAGGTGTTGTTTGCAAGACTTCTATACTTAACGTACTTTGTTTCTCTAACGGGTGTCCAACAGGCACTGCAAACGCCATTTCTTCTGTATATAAGGGGATGGTTTCCAATTCATCCCTTTTCATAGGTAAAAAAACAATCCCCATATCCAACTTATTTTCTAACAGTTGTTTATGAATATCCCCAGTACGTAATCCAAACACAGATATCTTAACACCAGGATATAAATGATGAAAATTACGTAATATGGGTGGAATGAGGTAATTTTCAACGGTTAATAAGGTGCCTATAGAAATGGTTCCTCTTTGAAGTCCGTTTAGTTCATTTATTGAGGTTTTTGCCTGTTCTAGTTCATGAAAAATGTTACGTGTATATTTCAGGAGTAATTCCCCTGATTCTGTAAGAGCCGTCTTTTTACCAATACGATCAAATAAAGGTGTGCCAATTTCATGTTCTAATAAACGAATTTGTTGACTTAAAGAAGGTTGAGAAATCCCTACCTTTTCTGCTGCTCTAGTAAAATGTAATTCTTGACACACAGCGTAAAAATATTCAAGTTGTCTTAACTCCATTCTATACCTCCTGATTTAAACAATTTTCATTTTTGAAATTCATTAACATCCTATTTTCATAGGAATCTTATAAACAGTTTGAGTTCCTAACCATAATATCATAGGTAAAACCTATGGTTATTATATTAACAATTGAATTGAACTATCGATTGACCTATCCTAGACTATTAGTTACACAGGAACCCAAGTAAGGTCTCTAAACTGTGTAAAACATTTAGTGGAGAGTGATAGTATGTGTAGTCAAAGAACAGAGATTATTAAGTACAGTGAGTTCTTAAGAAAGAGTAGAAAGCCTGCCGTTCGAGCTTGTTCATGGAAATGGAAAGACATTTATCCATTACTCAATGAATCAGTATCGGAAGACTTTCTTGAAAGTGGGCGTGGAACATTGTCACTTATTCATCATGATACAGGAGAGGCGTATGGAACTTCCTCAACTATGAACGTAGTCGTCCAAATTTTTAAACCTGGTGAACATAACAAAGCTCATCGTCATACAAATGTAGCTCTAAATCTAGTTTTTCAGGGAGAGGGTTATAGTATCGTGGATGGAGAAAAGATTGAATGGGAAAAAGGTGATCTATTCTTAGCTCCTCCTTGGTCTGCTCATGAGCATTGCAACACTTCCCAAACAGAGGATGCTATTCTTTACACATTTCAAGATGTACCGGTACTTACTTCGATGGGCACTTGGTTTTTAGAGGAACCAGTGGGCAGTGACCCTCGCCACATAGTCAAACCTGCTATACAAACAAAGACTAACTAAAAAATAGTAACTAATCCTTTTGGTCTGTAAGAATGTTAACAACTCTTAAATAACATAAACATAGAACAATTTAGTCATTCAAATCATTCAACCTCATGTACAAATTAGTTCTTGTAATGTATACACATTGGAGGAAATAACTGATGAAAAATTTTAATGTAGCTATTCCAACTCCCTTTCGTGATGATGAGAATTTATATCTAGAAGGGTTTAATCCCATTGTTGAACATTTAACAGATAACGGGGTTGATTCATTACTTGTATCTGCTACGACAGGGGAACAAAATTCAATGAGCATTGAAGAGCGGATCCAAATTATTAATTATTTTAATCAACAAAAGTTTGAAAATGTTGAACTGATGTTTGGCGTATCAGCTACAAGAACTAGAGATGCAATAAGACTAATTAAAAAGCTTGAGGAATCTGTTTTTGATGCTATTCTGATTCAGTTTCCACCTTACATTCAGCCGACACAACTGCAAGCTATTTCTTATATCAATGAGATGCTACAGCATACCACCAAAAACGTTGTCCTTTATAATAACCCTTTCCGAACAGGATTTGAGCTAAGTGCAGAATCATTAATGACAATTATTAATCAGAAGCATTCTAACCTTGTAGGGCTTAAAGAAGAGAGTGATGCGAAACGTCACCAAAATACTGACTTACCAGATAATTTTATCATGTTCGCTGGTGGAGATGTAAATCTTACGGAAAAGATCATGAATGGATGTAATGGACTTTCTAGTATGGTAGGAAATGTTTATCCACAAGAAATCAAACAAATTTTTAATGACTTATTAATGCATAAACCAGTTGACCTTTGGAAGATCAACCAATTAATTAGTGAAGTTACAAGTGGTCAAACCATTATTAACATAAAAAACCACTATAATTCTATCGGTATAAAAGTAGGGACTTGTCGTTCTCCTATTAACTGACTTGAAAATTAAATTCGCCTCAAAACGAAAAGTAGCCCCAAGAAATACTTTTTTAAAAAAAGTTGGGCCTTCTGACGATCTTCATAAAATTCATTGGGCGATTAAGATTGGACTCTTCCTTCCTAACAAACTAAGAGTGGCTGGCACAACAACCAAAAAACAATAATCCACATGAGTGCCTCCTCTATAGGGCACGCCAGTCGCTTCTATCCCAAGTTCGTTGGAGTCAGACTAACAGATGGGCTCTATTGCATAATAGTGTATCGACCCTGTTCGCCAGCCATTAAGACATTTTAGATGAAGCACCTTTTTGCACTGTATGGTTGGTTAACGGGGGTATAAGTTTAACACGAAAAGGTTGCTGCAGCAGCCTTTTTTTATTCTACTAACTAGCAGGATATATAAGTATAGTATTCCAAAAACAATATTATTCTCCGATTTACCTGTTTAACCATATGCATTCTATGAAATTTTCCCGCTTGTAAAACGGCATGCTAGTTGAAAAAGTTTCATAAATACACTATTAAATTATGTTAAAATATGGATAAAATATTTTATTCTATATAGAAAAAACGGAGCTCAAAAAGCTGGAGCTTGTTAAAGCCTGTAACTTACATTGTGAAAACTAATTATTAATTTGTCCTTGATTGGGGGAATATTTTTGGCACAAACCACTAAAAAAGCACTTGCTGCATCCCTAAAAAAACTATTAGCAAAAAAGAACCTCGAAAAGATTACTATCACTGATATCACAACCGACTGCGAAGTGAATAGACAAACATTTTATTACCACTTTAAGGATATCTATGATCTCGTTGAATGGATTTATACAAATGAAGCCTCAAAGGCCCTTGGAAATAAAAAGACTTATGATACATGGCAACAGGGTTTTAGGGAGATTTTTGTATATTTGCTTGAAAACCAGGATTTTGTAAAGAATACATATCATTCCCTTAGTCGAGAATACTTGGAAAACTTTCTTTATAACGAAACCTATAATCTTCTAATTGCGGTTGTAAAAGAGAAAGCTGCTGGCATGTCAGTTAGGGAAAAAGATCAGGCATTTATTGCTCACTTTTATAAATATGCCTTTACAGGGCTCATGGTTGACTGGATTGGCAAAGGTATGCGGGAAGACCCGTCAACTATTATAGAGCAAATAAGCATTCTAACACGTGGTGATATTATTAAGGCACTTGAAAATTTCAGGACAGATAATAGTTTTAGACAATCATAGCCTTCTGTATAAAATTTAGACACAGCACCTTTATTGTCAATTGTAGGGATCTCCAATCATTTTTATCATGGGTATGTAAGGAAAAAGATTAGGAGGTCGTGAACATGTATTATTGCAATGGAAATTATGAAGCATTTGCCCGTCCAAAAAAACCAACAGATGTGGATAGAAAATCAGCATATCTTGTAGGTTCTGGGTTGGCATCTTTAGCTGCTGCATGTTTCTTGGTGCGGGATGGTCAGATGAAGGGCGAGCGAATTCACATTCTGGAAGAGCTTCCTATTGCTGGTGGTGCCTGCGATGGCATAAAAGACCCTCAAAAAGGATTTGTAATCCGAGGCGGACGTGAAATGGAGAACCATTTTGAATGCTTGTGGGATCTGTTCCGCTCCATACCTTCCCTTGAAACGGAAGATGCCTCTGTTTTAGATGATTTTTACTGGCTAAATAAAAAAGACCCTAATTATTCACTTATGAGAGCAACGGTAAATAGAGGTGAAGATGCTCACACTGATGGGAAATTTGCATTGAGTGAAAAGGCTTCGATGGAAATCATGAGGGTATTTATGACCCGAGATGAAGATCTATACGATAAGAAGATTACAGATGTATTTACCGAAGAATTCTTCTCCTCTAACTTCTGGTTATATTGGAGAACCATGTTTGCTTTTGAAGACTGGCACAGTGCCTTAGAGATGAAGCTGTATATTCAAAGATTTATTCACCATCTCGGAGGACTTCCTGATTTATCCACATTGAAGTTTACTAAATATAATCAGTACGAATCATTGATTCTACCAATGATGAAATATCTTGAAGCCCATGGGGTTCATTTCCAATATAATACCAGGGTAACAAATGTTATTTTTGATATCCAACATGACAAAAAAGTGGCCACTAAAATCATTTGTCAAAGAGACGGTAATCTAGAGTGTATTGACCTTATCGAAGACGACCTAGTTTTTGTTACAAACGGCAGCTGTACAGAAAATTCCTCTTTAGGCGATGATCATCATGCGCCATTATTTAATGACTCTGAAGGAGGCTGTTGGGAACTTTGGAGAAATATTGCAGAGCAGGATCCATCCTTTGGTAACCCTGATAAATTCTGTACAAATACAAAGGCAACGACTTGGGAATCAGCCACAGTGACTACCCTCGATGGCAGAATCCCTCCATATATTGAAAAAGTTTGCAAGAGAGACCCATTTAGCGGCAAGGTCGTTACAGGCGGTATTGTAACTGTAAAAGACTCTAATTGGCTTATGAGCTATACCTTAAATCGTCAGCCTCATTTTAAAAACCAGCCTAAGGATCAACTTGTTGTTTGGGTTTACGGATTATTTGTAGATGTTCCAGGAAACTACATTAAAAAGCCAATGAGAGAATGTACCGGTATCGAGATTACGGAAGAATGGCTGTATCATTTAGGTGTACCTGAGTCCGAAATTCATGATATGGCAACAAAATCAGCTCATTGTATTCCTTGTATAATGCCATATATAACTGCATTTTTCATGCCAAGAGCCAAAGGTGACAGACCTAATGTCGTTCCGGAAGGCTGCACTAATTTTGCCTTTTTAGGGCAGTTCGCTGAGACAGTACGTGATACGGTATTTACAACGGAATATTCTGTAAGAACAGCAATGGAAGCTGTATATACCCTGCTAAATGTAGACCGTGGAGTCCCCGAAGTATTTGCTTCCTGCTATGACATTAGGGTACTGCTGGATTCTACATCAAAAATGTTGGAAGGTAAGAAACTGACTGATTTGAATATTCCAGTCCCTGATAGCCTACTTAACAGTGAATATATGCAAATCATCTCTAAAACTGTTATTCCAGACTTATTGAAGCGATACAAGTTAATTTAGCATACCCCCTTTCCCTTCCCCTTCCTTTATGGGGAAGGATTTTTTTAACCAATTCCTTCATGTTTTCTACTTTTATTTCCAAATGGGATTAACTCATATCATACCTCCAGGTTTGATTGTATAATAGACTATCACCCAATTGTTATACAGACAGATTAAATCATTTTATTAAATGCAGCAAACTGCAATTTACTCAAAAATCGAATTACAATTTTTATAAAAAATAACTTCCATATAGAAAAAGCAGCCAAAATCTAGTAAGATATCCACATGTGACATTAGATAAGGGGTTAAAAAAATGAGCGTATTAAACGTACAAAATTTAAGCCACGGTTTCGGTGATCGTGCGATTTTTAATAATGTGTCTTTTCGACTTTTAAAAGGAGAGCACGTTGGACTTGTTGGGGCAAATGGTGAGGGTAAGTCTACTTTCATGAATATCGTTACTGGTAAACTGCAGCCCGATGAAGGGAAAGTCGAGTGGTCACGAAAAGTTCGTGTAGGTTATTTAGATCAGCATGCAGTACTTCAAAAAGGTACAACAATGCGTGAAGCTTTGAGTTCTGCTTTTCAATATCTATTTGACGCTGAAGCAGAGATCAATGAACTTTATGCAAAAATGGGCGATGAAGGTGCGGATATCGATGCCTTACTTGCTGAAGTTGGAGAGTTACAAGAAACTTTAGATAGTAATGATTTCTATCGAATTAATGCAAAAGTAGAGGAAGTTGCTCGTGGTCTAGGATTAGACGAAGTTGGACTCGATCGGGATGTAGATGATCTTAGTGGTGGGCAACGTACGAAAGTTTTGTTAGCTAAGCTTTTGCTAGAAAAGCCTGAAATCCTATTACTAGACGAACCTACAAACTATTTGGATGAGCAGCATATCGAATGGTTGAAGCGTTATTTACAGGAATATGAGAATGCATTTATCTTGATTTCCCATGATATTCCATTCCTGAACAATGTTGTTAACTTAATCTATCACATGGAAAACCAAGAGTTGAACCGCTATGTAGGTGACTATGATAACTTCTTAAAAATATATGAAATGAAGAAGCAGCAGCTAGAGTCTGCATACAAGCGTCAACAACAAGAAATAGCTGATTTGAAAGATTTTGTTGCTCGTAACAAGGCAAGTGTGGCGACTCGTAATATGGCGATGTCTCGTCAGAAGAAGCTCGACAAAATGGAAATTATTGAATTGGGGAAAGAGAAGCCGAAACCAGAGTTTAATTTCAAAGAAGCACGTGCAGCTAGTCGTTGGATTTTCACGACTGAAGATCTTGTTATTGGTTACAATGAACCACTTTCTCGCCCTCTGAATTTGAAAATGGAACGCGGACAAAAAATTGCCTTCGTAGGTGCAAACGGGATTGGTAAGTCCACCCTTTTAAAAAGTATTCTTGGGTTGATTAATCCTATTTCGGGTAAAGTAGAACGTGGTGAGTATCAACACATCGGTTACTTCGAGCAAGAAGTGAAACAGTCCAATTACAACACGTGTATTGAAGAGATCTGGAGCGAGTTCCCAAGTATGAATCAGGCTGAAGTCCGTGCTGCTCTTGCAAAATGTGGACTAACGACGAAACATATTGAAAGTAAAGTCGAAGTCCTTTCTGGTGGAGAAAAAGCCAAAGTTCGCTTGTGTAAAATTATTAACACAGAAACGAATTTATTAATTCTAGACGAACCTACCAATCACTTGGATGTGGACGCAAAAGAAGAATTGAAGCGTGCTTTAAAGGCCTATCGCGGAAGTATTTTGATGGTATCCCACGAACCGGATTTCTATCGTGAAATTGCGACCGATATTTGGAATTGTGAGGATTGGACGACGAAAGTATTTTAATTTAAGAGTAAGGGGTACCTAGTGAATAAAATTTCACTCTGGTACCCCTTTTTTTATAAACCATTCAAAATTATCAATAAAGAGATCCCTATTACCAACGAAAGACCTTACATTCCAAACTTTTGGAGCCTTTTATAAAAAGTACTCCTTGGGATTTCT
The DNA here is from genome assembly GCF_051233465.1 of Neobacillus solisequens. Lineage (NCBI taxonomy): Bacteria > Bacillati > Bacillota > Bacilli > Caryophanales > Bacillaceae > Neobacillus > Neobacillus solisequens. Next base: position 175,080 of record NZ_JBKFGJ010000011.1, read on the forward strand.
AATAATTTCGCCGCAGCGGTTACATTTCCTTTTGTCTTTTTTAATGCATCCATCATTAGGTCCTTTTGGATTTTTTCTCGGGCATTTAACTTCTTTACAGCTTCTTCGTTATTTACCTGAGCATTTGATGAAGAGCTGCTTGGATGTCTAATGGTGATAGATTCAAAGTTATGAGCAAAGTTATCCTGACTTGACTGTTCATCAAGAGACATAATATATAGCCTCTCTAATAGGTTTATTAATTCTCGGATGTTCCCCGGCCATTCATAGTCTATCATTCTAGAAGAGAGCTCCTCTAAATTAGGGATGCTCCATCCATTTCTTTTACAGAAATACCTGACGAGGTGTGGGATATCTTCTTTTCTTTCTCGAAGAGGAGGTACGTCAATGGGATAAACGTTCAAGCGATAGTAGAGGTCTTCTCGAAAAATTCCATCTCCAACAAGTTTCGTAATATCTCGGTGGGTTGCGGTAATAATCCGGACATCTAATGGGATTTCCTTTGTACTCCCAATCGGAGATACTTTCTTTTCCTGAAGTACACGCAATAAGGCCACCTGCATGGAATGCGGGATTTCACCTATCTCATCTAGAAAAATCGTCCCCTTTTCAGCCTGTTTAAATTTTCCATTATAACCTTGCCGCCTTGCCCCGGTAAAGGCCCCTTCTACATAGCCAAAAAGCTCACTTTCCATCAGTTCTTTCGGAATCGCTCCGCAATTTAATGAAATAAATGGTCCATCCTTTCGGGGGCTATTGTCATGAATCGCCCGAGCAATCAACTCTTTTCCTGAACCGGTTTCACCTGAAATAAACACGGTGGTATCTGTTGGAGCAACTAGCTTTACTTTAGCTAACGTATTTTGAAAAACCTCACTCGTTCCACTCTCTCCTTTAAAGATAAAGGTTTTTGAAGGGCTTTGTACTTGAAATGATATATTTTTACGGTGGGTTAGCACTTCTGAAATAAAATAGTAACTTCCAATCATCCTGTTGTTTTCCTTTAAATGAAAAGGCATTTGTGTATCAATTTGATATCCATTATGCAATAGTTCGTAAAGGTTCATACCAATTAATTGAGGAAACCTTTCACGGAGCGGTTTACTCGCGGATATAATCATTTGTTTTTGATTACAAACCAAAAAAAGCTGGTTTTGATAGGACTCTGCCAGATGGCCTGCTTGCTGGTAAAGTGCTATTTCTTCTTGATAGGTCCGCTTGCTGATTTCTTTTTCAATAGCATAAGAGATGGAAGTGACCATACCGAGCATAAAGGGGTGAGAATAGTTCACTGGACACGAAACATCAATGACACCCATTAGGTTTCCATTATCGTGAAAAATAGGTGTGGCGGAACAGCTCCATTGATGGGAAGCGACGGAATAATGTTCCGCCCCATTAATCGTTACCGCTTCTTTTGTCTGTAAAGCTGTCCCAATTGCATTTGTACCAACCTCAGACTCAGTCCAGCGCACCCCTTCAACAAAATTTATTTTCCTTGCATCCGATAAGGTTTGTAAGTTTCCTGTTAAGGATAGAACATATCCATCTGGATCGACCAAAAGTGCCATCATGCCTGAATCTTTTATTGCCTGATCCATCTTTTTTATATAAGGGGAAGCTATTTCGATCAGCAGAGAATTCTTTTCTTTTTTGGCATCCAGTTCTTCCTTTGATAATAAATCAAGACCTTTATTTAAATAAGGGTTTACCCTTTCTTTCTTACATCGGTGCCAGGATTCCGAAATTCGTTTGTTCAACCGTGCTGAATCAAGAATTCCTTCTTTAACAAATCGCTTCCAAGCATCAAAATAGAAAGTCGTATTCATACACCCTCCTGAAATCATAGAAATATTACCAACAGTGATTTGAGATCCATTACATGTTGTAAATTTTGCGAAGAAAAAAGGAGAATTAAATGAAATGCGTCTAAACGTGGTGGTTACGTATAGTTCTAATTATACAAAAAAAGGAATTCACTTTCAATCAGAGAATTGTCATTATACAGAAAATTCAAAAAGCCACGTGCAATGAAACACGTAGCTTGATAAATTAATAAATAATTATAAGGAAGGATCTACTAATATCTTAATTTGGTTCTTATTTTTAGTTAATGCTTCAAATCCCTTAGAAACGATTTGCTCAATAGATATTTTTTTAGTCACTAATTCTGCTGCTTTAATTTGCCCATTGGCAATCAGTTGAATAACTTGAGGAAAAATGTTGCGATAAGCTATTATACTAGTCATTTTTCTTTCAGTTAAAATAAAATTATTTACTGGAATACTGGCTGGCTTTTCCCATATGCTGATATTCACCACATTTCCTTCTGCTTTTGTTGATTCAATCGCGGTATTAATCGTAGCTTCGATCCCAGCTACCTCAAAGGCTACATCAACCCCAAGTCCATTTGTATATTCTTTTATTGCTGCAACGGGATTTACTTCAATAGGATCAATGACGATGTGGGCTCCAGCCTGTTTAGCAATCTCTCGGCGTTCAGCTGAAACCTCTACGGCAATTATTTTACTAGCCCCTGCGGCTTTGGCAGCTTGAATCACTAATAATCCAATCGGTCCTGTACCAATCACGGCGATGGAATCACCAATTTTCATATCACTTTGGCGAACCGCGTGAACGGCAACAGCGGTTGGTTCAACTAGCGCTGCTTGTTCCCATGACATATGGTCTGGAATTTTATGAACCATTTTTGATGGTACCACGCTGTATTCTGAAAAACCGCCCAAGCCCCCGGACAGACCAATAAAACCTAATTGCTCACAAACATTATAATGACCTTTCTGGCAAGAAGAACAGTTCCCGCAGCTGTAAATTGGTTCTACACACACACGGTCGCCTACTTTAATACCTGCTACTTCCTCCCCAATTGCTGTTACTTCCCCTGCATACTCATGACCCATTACAATTGGAGCTTTATCCTTAGAAATTGGATGGGGTTCTTTTACTGGAACGAAAATGGGGCCAGCCAAATATTCATGTAAATCTGAACCACAAATGCCACAATAAACTACTTTTATTTTCACCTGATCTCTTTCAATCGAAGGTTCAGGTATGTTTTCGACTCTTATATCCTTTTGGTTATACCAAAGAGCAGCTTTCATCAACATTTCTCCTTTCTTAAACATGAACTGCATGTCCAACGGCACCAAGTAATGCCTCATGAATGGCCTCTGAAAGACTTGGATGGGCAGCAATAAATTGTTCCAAACTGTCCGTTGTCAACTCAGCATGAAGCATGACGGTACCTTGCCCAATGAGTTCGGTGGCGTGGGGCCCGACAATCGATACCCCAATTATTTCCCCATACACTGGTTCAACCAACACCTTTACCTTTCCAGATTGTTCATTGGAAATGAGCGCCTTTCCGTTTGCAGAGAATGGAAACTCCCCAACTCTTATGTCACCATATTGGTCGATCGCCTGCTTTTCCGTTAAACCTACACTGGCAATTTCAGGTGAGGTATAAATGCAGCGGGGCACAGCACGATAGTTCACCTGTGTATCGACTCCGCATGCGTTTAAAGCAGCAACTGTTCCTTCCTGGAAAGCCACATGGGCCAATTGAATCCCGCCGATAACGTCTCCACAGGCATAGATATTTGGAATGTTTGTTTGCATTTGCTCATTTACAACAATTCCTTGACTTGAAAAATCAATTCCAATGTTCTCAAGACCCAAGTTATTGACCCTTGGCTTACGGCCAATCGAAACGAGAACCAAATCAGATTCAACCTCATGGAGACCTTTATCGTTTTCAATAAACGCCTTCTTCTGATCCTTGTTTACCTCTTTTAGTCTAGTCGAAGGAAAAATCGTAACATCGTCGTTTTCAAGCTCCTTTTGTAAGATCGCGGCTACATCTTTATCTTCTCCTGGCAGCAGCTGATCCGCCATTTCGACAATGGTGACTTTTGTTCCCAATCTGCTAAAAATACTAGCAAACTCGCAGCCGATTACACCTCCGCCGATAATGAGCAACGAGGAAGGAATGGACTGGAGCGACATCGCCTGCCCACTATGAATGATCCAATCGCCGTCAAACGGTGCAAATGGCAGCTGGATCGGTTCAGAGCCCGCCGAGATAATGATTTTGTCTGCCGTTATCTCTTCTTGGTTCCCATTTTGCTCAATTCGTATAACCCGGCTCGTTAGGACAGTTGCCGAACCCTTTTTTACCTTCACTTTATTTTTTCTCATTAGATATTGGATTCCGTGAACCAGGGTCGAAACAATCTTGTTTTTACGGCTTTGAACGGAATTCCAATCGATTTCAATGTTACCAGGAGGAAGTTGAATTCCAAACTCACTTGCATTTTGAAGTTTATTGTACACTGTTGCACTTTCTAGGAGGGCTTTAGTAGGCATGCACCCTTCATTTAGACAGGTTCCTCCAAGCGGCCCCTGGTCAATTATTGTCACTTCAAACCCCTGCTGGGCTGCAGTAATTGCAGCCACATATCCAGCAGGACCACCACCTATAATTGCGATCGATGTCAAGTAGTTCCCTTCTTTCTATAAAAGCATGGTTATCGGTTCTTCTAAATACTGCCTGATCGTTTGTAAAAATTCTGCAGCTGGAGCTCCATCCAGTACACGGTGGTCAAATGTCAGACTGAGCGGAAGAATGCTTCTTCTTTCTAAATTTTCACCTATATAAGTTGGGGTATTATAAACAACACCTACACCAAGAATCCCTGTTTCAGGTGGATTTAAGACTGGTGTGAAATGCTCGACACCGTATGCTCCCAGATTACTAATCGTAAACGTGGAACCTTGCATTTCTTCGATACTAAGCTGCGCTTGTCTTGCTTTTTGAGCTATGATTTTAATGTTTCGGGATAAATCAATTAGTGAACAGCTTTCGGCATTGCGGATGACTGGAACCACTAACCCTTTTTCAAGCGCAACTGCCATGCCAAGATGGACGTTCTTGAACAAATGAATTTTATCGTCTATATACGCACTGTTCATTTCTCCATGCTTCTGCAGGGAAAGCACGACGGCTCGTGCAATAAAGTCGGTCACCGTTAACTTTTGATCATAACGATTTTGAACGGTTTGGGCTATTTGCTTTTGTAAAGAGATTAAATCCGTCACATCGGCCTTCATGTTAATGGTTAGCTGTGCTGTTTTTTGCAAGCTGTCATACATGCGGCCTGCAATCACTTTACGGATGCCGCTGACCGGTATTTGCTGAGCCTCTTCTAAAGGTTTCACTGGAGTTTCGCTTGATTCCTGCTTCGCTTCAGTCTGCGGCGAGGATGAATTCTTTATGGCTGCCTCTACATCTTCTTTTGTTATTCTTCCTCCAGGCCCCGTTCCTTTGATATTTTCAATAGGAAGGTTGGCTTCCTCCGCCATTTTCCTTGCGACAGGGGAAATTTTCACCCGATTTCGAGTCGTACTTACTGAAGAGATTGACTCTGCTTTTTCATTTACAGGGTCGACTTTTTCTATTTCAGGCTTTTGGGCTTCTTCGACTGCCAGCGCCGCAGCTACTTCTTCACCCGAAATTCCGATATAACAAATTACAGTCCCAGGTGGAACCCCTTCTCCTTCGGGGACAGCAATTTTCAATACGGTTCCTTCCGCAGGAGATTCCACATCAATTTCAATTTTTTCTGAACTGACGCTTGCAATCGGTTCACCCTTTTCAACAGGATCTCCGACTTCTTTATTCCATATGGATACAGTGCCTTCTTTCATGGCCATTCCTAATTTAGGCATCACAACTTCTACTGCCATATTGATCGCTCCTTCCCGCTCCCCGTTTATACTTCTAGGGGTGCACCTACTAGTTCTGCTGCTACTTTGACCACTGTTTCTGCTTTAGGCAAATAAATATCCTCGAGTACTGGTGAGAAAGGTACAGGCGTGTGTGGTGCCGTAATTCGTTTAATTGGGGCATCGAGTGTATCAAACCCTTTATCCGCAACAAGCGCCGCAATATCCGTAGCCATACTGCATCTTGGATTGGCTTCATCGATAACGATAAGGCGGTTAGTTTTTGCTACAGACGAAAGAATCGTTTCTTCATCCAAAGGTGACAGACTGCGCGGATCAACGACTTCGACTTCAATTCCTTTAGCTGAAAGTTGCTTAGCTGCTTCCAAAGCGGTGTGTACCATCTTACCAATCGCTACAATCGTTACATCTGATCCTTCCCGCTTAATATCCGCTTTGCCAATCTGAACCGTATAATAACCTTCCGGAACATCGCCGGTCATATTATAGAGTGTTTTGTCCTCAAAAAAGATGACAGGATCGTTATCTTCGATTGCTGCTAGTAATAGCCCTTTTGCTTCATAAGGTGTGGATGGGACAACTACTTTCACACCCGGAATCGCCGTAAACAGAGCATATAAACTTTGGGAGTGCTGGGCAGCTGCTCTAAATCCGGCACCATGCATAGTGCGAATCGTAACGGGAACCTGCGCCTTGCCCCCAAACATATAGCGGAACTTTGCCCCTTGATTTAATACTTCATCTAAACAACTTCCAATAAAGTCGTTAAACATTAATTCAGCAATTGGCCTTAAACCGGTTGAGGCCGCCGCCATCGCTGCACCCATATAACCTGCTTCTGTAATGGGCGTATCCAAAATTCTTTCCCGTCCAAACTCCTGAACAAGCCCTTTCGTGACCCCGAGAACTCCGCCCCATGCATCTTCGTCCTGCAAGTGATCCACTTCAGCCCCGCCGGCCACGTCCTCACCTAATAAAATGACATTCTCGTCCTTACGCATTGCAAGTTTCATAGCCTCGTTAATCGCTGCAGACATACTCAATTTCCTTGCCATCATCGAATTCCTCCTTTTAATTTGTCCATACGAATAAAATTACTAAACTCTAATTTTATTATTTAGGGCTGCACCTGTACGCCGTCCTTTTTTTCTTCCTATTAGTACGACACGTATACATCGGTTAACAATTCAGAAGGACTTGGGTAGGGGCTCTCTTCACTGAACTTTACTGCTTGATTAACGGCTTCCTCAACTGACTCTTCTAAATGGGTTAATTCGTTTTCAGCTAACAACCCTTGGCTCAGCAAGTGATTTCTAAATAGTAAAATGGCATCTTTATCCGTTTTATGCTCGACCTTTTCTTGTTCTGTTTTGTATTTTTGGGCATCTCCCTCGAAATGACCATAATTTCGATACGTCACACATTCAATTAGGGTAGGACCTTCCCCACGGCGTGCCCTCGCAACTGCTTCTTCTGCAGCTTGGTAGACTGCAAGAATGTCTTTTCCATCTACCTTAATACCTGGGATATTATATCCAATTGCCCGATCAACAATGGATTTACAGCTGGATGCATAGGTAAATGGAGTAGCCTCTGCGTATCCGTTATTTTCAGCCACAAAAACAACCGGAAGATCCCAAATAGCAGCAAGATTAATTCCTTCATGAAAAGTCCCGTGGTTTTGAGCGCCATCTCCAAAGAAGCAAACGCTTACACCATTAGTCTTTTTATACTTAGCTGTTAAGGCTGCACCGCATGCGAGAGGAAAGCCTCCGCCGACAATTCCATTGGCACCAAGCATCCCTTTATCAAGGTCAGCAATATGCATCGATCCGCCCTTTCCTTTGCATAAACCAGTTACTTTTCCGTAGATTTCCGCCATCATTCCATTTAAATCACAGCCTTTGGCAATACAATGACCGTGCCCGCGATGGGTGCTAGTGATACTATCTTTATCCGTTAAATGGGCACAAACACCCACAGCAACGGCTTCTTCCCCTGCGTATAAATGAACAAATCCTGGCAAGATTCCCTGTGCAAATAATTCATGCACTCTATCCTCAAAATTACGGATTTCTAGCATTTTTTGATACATCCATTGTGCTTTTCCCTTTGTTAAAGCAACATCTTTACTTTCCATCGTTCTCATTATTTCAGCCTCCCCGGAAAAATTCATTACAACTTTATTAAAGCAAGAACCGTGCCAAGAAACGGAAGCCACATTCTCCGAGCTTTTACGAAAAGGAAGGCACAAAAAAAGAGACAAAATGATACAACTGTCTCATTTTGTCTCTTTTTGATTACTTTTTAGGTATCTACTAAATTAATGATCTATCCTCTATAAGCTTTTTAAAGGTAGTGTATGAAAACTACCCTTCAAGCTCCATCATCGCTTCTGCACATTTTATACCGTCAACAGCACTGGATGTAATTCCTCCCGCATAGCCTGCCCCTTCACCACAAGGATACAACCCTTTGATATTTGACTCAAATGTCAGGGGGTTGCGTTTAATTGTAACAGGTGAAGAACTTCGGCTTTCGACAGCTGATAAAACCGCATCATGTTTGATAAATCCCGCAAGCTTTTTATCCATCACTCTTAACCCATCTTTTATACTATCAACGATAAAATCATCCAGACATTCTCTTAAATCCGTTGGTGTAACACCGGGGGTATAGGTGGGAATAATATCTCCCAGTTGTTTACTACCCTTATTTTCTAAGAAATCGCCTACCAATTGCACAGGGGCAAAATAATTACTGCCACCCAGTTCAAAGGCTTTTCGCTCAAGTTTTCTTTGAAACTCTATAGCCGCCGTAACATCGCCATTGAAATCTTTTGGTGTGACAGAAACAAGAAGGGCACTGTTTGCATTTTCGCCACTTCTTGCGCTATAGCTCATACCATTTGTCACTACAGTATTTTTCTCTGACGCGGCTGCGACAACATGGCCCCCCGGGCACATACAAAACGTATAAACTCCACGTCCATTAGGAAGATGTGCATTCAATTTGTATTCAGATGCACCAAGCAGTGGATTATTGGTAAAGCTGCCGAATTGCTGTAAATCGATGTCTTTTTGGTGATGTTCAATGCGCACACCTACAGCAAAGGGCTTAGGGATCATCTCTACACCTAAATCCTTTAACATATAAAAAGTATCACGAGCACTATGCCCGACCGCCAATACAACCGTCTCGGTTTGGATGATATCTGAACTTCCTTGTTTTTCAAGGAGAACGCCCCTAATTTCTCCATTATCAATGATAAGTTCCTTCATTTTCGTTTCAAAACGCACTTCTCCGCCTAGTCGCTCGATTTTTTGACGAATGTTTCTAACCACATTGATCAAAATGTCTGTTCCAATATGGGGCTTCGCTAAATAAGCGATCTCCGGTGGAGCACCAGCTTCAACAAGTTCATGTAGCACTTTCGGAATTCTAGTATTTTTTATGCCAGTTGTTAATTTGCCATCGGAAAATGTTCCTGCTCCCCCTTCACCAAATTGGACATTACTATCAGTATCAAGCAAGCCGTCTTTCCAAAACTTTGCAACAGCCATTTTTCTGCGATCGACGTCCATTCCCCTCTCTATAACAATTGGGTTTAATCCATGTTCCGCTAAAACCAAAGCACAGAAAAGGCCAGCAGGACCACTGCCTACCACGACGGGACGAATTTTTTTATTGATTTCCTTCTTCACATTCACAAATGATTCAATGTAAGATACATCCTTTATTCCTAAATAGGACCTCTCGTTATTCATTTCAATATCAATAGAATAAACAAGCTGGATATTATTCTTTTCCCTTGCATCAATCGATTTTTTCGAAATACGAAAAGACAGTATTTTATCCTGTTTAACCCTTAGCATTTTCTGGATCTTCTGAGCCAAAAGTTGATTTTCCTTAGTAGGATCAAAATCAGCCCGAAGCTTAATATTACTTATTCTTAACATGTCCATTTCCATCCTTCATTTTTTGGTAAAACCCAAGGGACGGTTCTAATGGCCATTTCCACAAAGAATGGGTGCCACTAAAACCGCCCCCCGGCTCTATTCTAAGCTGATTTTTTTGCCAGCGATTGGACCAAGTTTGAGGTCGTTAATATCTTCATATGAATTTACATAGGCACTTACAATAGTCCCCTGTACCAAATTAAAGCTTATACCTCTTCTTGTCAAAGAACTTTATCACACTTGAGGTAGAAATTTATAATTTGGTGATTGATATTGAAAGAGGTAAATTAATTAGTTAATTACCAACGAAAAGGATATGATTAATTTCGTAATAATGTAGGCTTTGGTTAAAGGTAGATGTTTTTTTATGATATTGACCTAAGAAAATTCAGATGCCTTCCATACGCGTAAAAGACACTGGCTGAGAAAAACCAGTGTCTAAAATTAATTCTAATAAGGTGAGTATAATTAATTGTAAAAAATTATAAGGGTACCATAGTCTATTAAATTACCAAAAATATTTATCCGCCAAATAACAGATAAAAATAATCGATTTTAATAGGAACACTACATAATAAAACAGATATAATCCACCTTATATTTAATCATTTTTAAGTGTAAAGTAGACTAGCGCAACTGATTGATATGTTACCAATCGAAACGCATCGGGTAATCCATTCCAAATGCTATTCATCCACATTCCGAACCATTCACCTGCCACCACTTGGAAACCAAAGAACCATAATAAAAATAAATGAAGAAATTGCAACCATCGTTTATCAATACATTAATATCAGCAAAAAAATATTAGTTGACTATTTTAAAATAATGTTTGAAAAGAAAAAAATAATAGCAGCTAATTATCCTGTACTAGCGAATATGTTTTATGGAATTTTCTACTCCTATATTTCTTCAATGATTAAATTTGAAAATATCAATTTTAATTACGTCAAAGGAGAAGATTTATTAACCGAAACTGTTGAGTTCTTTTATAAAGCTCTTACAACTGATCGACCTGATCGACCTGCTCAACACTAGCAATCGTGTGAAGGAGACATTAAGAATAAAAGGATTTCCTCTAAACCATAAAAGAGGAAATCCTTTTTTGAATTTGTATTTTTTCTTCTATATGCATCATTTCATATTAACATTTTCAAATATTTTTCGAAGTTAACTCCCTCTACTTCTTGAACTTGCTCTAAGGAGGAATCATTGATGGCAGCTGTCAGGAATGCCTCCGCAAGTTGTACAGACTTTTCCAAGTTCTCACCACGCATTATGCTTCCCATAATCACAGATGCAAATAAATCACCAGTGCCAGAATAGCTTTTACCATTATACTGCATTCGATTATAAAAGATATTACTTCCATCCAAGTACATATTTCCGATAACCTTCTCGTCTGAATTTGCTGCCGGTGGATTGATGCCAGTGATGATTACCTGTGCTCCAGTCTCTTGCTGCAAAATACACCCAGCCTCTTCAATCGCTTTCATATAATCCTTCTCATCTGAGTAGCCACTCAACTTTTTATAAGACCTTCCGGTTAATAAACAGCACTCCGTCACATTTGGTGTAATCACATCTGCACGCTTGACAAGTTCTCTCATTAATACCAGCAATTCATCGGTAAAAAGCTTGTAGACTTCCCCCAAATCCCCCATTACCGGATCAACCAGTAAAATGGTCCCCTTGATATAAAATTTTTCCAAGAAGTGAAAAATAGTATTAATTTGCTCTTCGCCAGTAACAAAACCGATATGGATTCCATCAAAGGTTACCTTGAGTTTACTCCATTCCTCAATGAAATATTTCATTTTAGATGTAAGGTCTTCACAAAAAAAACTTGGATACCCGGTTTGTGCAGTCAATATTGCCGTTGGCAGGGGACATGCCTGCACGCCCATTACCGAAAGAACAGGTATTGCAGCTGTTAATGAACATTTTCCAAACGATGATAAATCCTGTATGACAGCAACTTTTTTCATAATTAACCTCCATAAGGCCGCCGATCTTTAACACTATTCATAATACCACAAACATAAAGAAGCGGAAAAATTACAACTGACCATTAAGTTTTTTTATAAATTGACACTTTTATATATGCCAGCACATTGCTAAAATCAAGAAAATTATAGTATGAAAGGGTTAGAGATATGCAAAATACACAAAGTTTCTTAAAGCCAGGGTATAAAACTTTTGATTTAATTCTTACAGCCATGTTAGTCGCACTTGTTTTCCTGTCTACTTTCTTGAATATTAAACTTCCAATTGCTGCAAATGGGGGTTTAGTGCATCTAGGAACTGCTATGCTTTTTATCGCAGCTTTCCTTTTTGGTCCTAAAAAGGCGGCACTTGCCGGTGCGATTGGAATGGCACTATTTGATCTAGCCGGCGGCTGGGCGTTGTGGGCACCGATTACCTTTGTTTCACGTGCCCTGGAGGGATATATCGTTGGTAAAATTGCTTGGTCCAATGGCCGTAATGGTAATAGTCTTGCATTTAATTTAATTGGAGCAATTGCTTCAATGCCCGTCATGATCGGTGTTTATTACATTGGGGAAGGAATTATGTACGGCAATTGGGTACAACCCGTAGCATCAATCCCCGGGGACGTCGTACAAAATATATTGGGAGTGATTGTTTCTCTTCCGGTTTGTATTGCATTGAAAAAAGTTCCTTATTTTAAGCGGTAACTAGCCTGTCCGTATTTGTATATTACAATAAAGGATGGTACATTTACCAAACATAAAGGAGGAGTACTTGCTGCTAGGTCATACTCCCCTTTTTCATTTTTTCATTCACAAAGTTTTTTGCCATAGTCTCATCATACGTATGGTTGGTTAATTGAGTCTAAGATAGAGTATCCATCCATTGATGCTCTTCTTCTAATAATCCTATTTGAAATGCTTGTTTAATGGATTCCCTTGGACTTTTAACCAAATATCCTTGTGATCTAGATAATCCTTCAAATCCTGTCTTTACTAAAGGAGCATTTTTCTTTAATAATTCTCATCTGGGTGCAAAGTTCCTTTTCAGTTATTTATCCTTTTTAACATAATCTGGGCGATTGCTTCTATATGCGAAGTATGCGGAAACATATCCACCGGCTGAATAAACTTAACCTCGAAACTCTTGCTCAAAGTCTGTATATCCTTAGCTAATGTGGAAGGATTACAAGAAACATAGATAAGTTTTTCTGGTTTTACCTGTAAAATCGTTTGTAGCAATTGGTTATCGAGTCCCGTTCTTGGCGGATCCACGACGATCACATCAGGTTTCCATCCTTTTTTCACCCATTTAGGCAGGACTTCCTCTGCCTTCCCCGGTACATATTTTGTATTGGTGAACCCGTGACGCTTGGCGTTTTTCTTCGCATCTTCAATCGATTCCGGAATGACGTCCATGCCGCGGACTTCTGCTGCCTGATCTGCCAGCCATAAACCGATGGTCCCAACACCACAATAAGCATCAACGACTTTTTCCTTGCCGGTTAACCCTGCTGCTTTTTTCACTTCATTATAGAGTTTGACGGTTTGATAAGGGTTTAGCTGGAAGAACGTTCGTGCGGAAAGCTCAAATTGGAGGTCCCCCAAAGTCTCTTGGATGAAATCTTCTCCAGCTAATGTTGATGTCTCTTCACCAAAAATCAGAGATGTTTTTTCCCCATTAATGTTTTGAACAATTGATTTTACATTTGACAGACGCTTTTGAATTTCCTCAATGATTTGTTCCTTTTTGGGTAAATCCTTTTGTGAGGTAATCAGAACCACTTGTAATTCCCCAGTCTGCACTCCTACCCGTGTAACAATGGTTCGGATGACGCCTTTTCCGGTTTTTTCATTATATACAGGTACCTTTAATTCCTCTAGGATAGCCTTAACCTTGGCCGTTGCTTCATTGGTTTGTGAGTGCTGGACCGCGCATTGTTCGATATTAATTAATTGATGGGAATTAAGTCCATATAATCCCGCCAGCAGTTTTCCGTTTTTTTCACCGACCTGGAAGCTACTCTTATTCCGGTATTCCCACGGGTTTTCCATGCCAATCGTGTTACGGATGTCCAGCTTATCAATTGAGAGTTTGGTATGGCGCTCCAATGCCTGGATCACTACATCCCGTTTTTCTTTGAGCTGTTGATCATAGCTCAAATGCTGAAGCTGACAGCCCCCACATTGATCGTAAACCGGACAAAGTGGTTTCACCCGATGCTGTGATTGTATGCGGATTTTTTTAATCTTGGCTTCAGCATATTTCGGATGGATCTTAGTTGCCTCTACTACCACTTCTTCGCCAGGAAGAGCGCCAGGCACAAACACGACTTGCTTTTTAAAATAGCCGACCCCTTCCCCATTGATTCCGAGTCTTTTGATGGTTAGTGGAAAAGTTTGTTTTGGTTGAATTTTGATGGATTGTTCTGTTTTCATTTATTTCACTCCAGATGGTTCGATGCTTCGCCATAGATACAGGGAAGCATAGCTTAAATAGGGCTCCCAGTCTTGATTATATTGAGCCATTTCTTCATAGGTTGGTTTTCTTTCTAATTGATACAATTTTTTAATGCCGTTTTGAATGCCGATGTCGGCCAAAGGAAACAGATTTGGCCTTCCTAGTCCAAACAGTAGGAAATTCTCGACGGACCATTTGCCAATGCCGCGAATCTTGGTTAGTTTTTCAAAAATTTCTTCGTCAGACTTGATTTTTAAGACATCGAGATCTAAGCCGTTTTCGACAATTTCTCGGGAAATACCGATGATATATTCCGCTTTCCTTCCACTAAATTGCAAATGTCGCAATTGTTCCACGGTAATATCGGCGACCGTTTCCGGTTTCGGGTAAAACCATACACCGTCCACATCGTAACCAAACGTTTTTACAAACCGGTCATTCAAGGTGTAGGCAAAGGTCATATTAATTTGTTGATGGATGATGCATTTAACTAAGCTTCCGTACAAATCAAAGTCGAGAACCAACGGTGTTCCTCTGAATTTTTCAAAAATCGGCTTTAGGTCTGTTTTGGAATAGTGTTCGTTAATTGGTTGTAATGGGACATTCCATTGAAAAATTTCAGAGAGTCTTTGGATGATGGGTTCATTTAGGGTATGTCCTTTTAAAATAAAAGCCGGTTCTTCTACCGTTCCAATTGCTGTGATATCTACTACAAAAGGTTCGTTATTTACCACAACTGGAACACGGATTGAGCGTTTTTCTAAGTCCAAATACCTTAGAGGATCCGGTGCATGCCGTTCCAACACACTGTCAAAGTTATAAGGCCCGTCAATCTTAATGGTTTCTTGCCTCACGAAAGCTCCCATCTCTCTTCATTTTTCCTGTATTATAGCATGAAAAGGGGAAAAACCGAATTTCCAACGAAATTCGGTTTATTTAATCTTGATATCATCAAGGCTCTTAAATTTGTAGCCTTTCTTTTTCAAATCCTTAATCGCTTTTTCAAGGGCATCGGCGTTGTCTTTGGAAACGGAATGAAGTAGCATGACGCAACCAGGATGCACTTGCCGCATGATGTTATCGTAGGAATATTGCCAACCTTTTTGCTGATTGATGTTCCAATCAACAAAGGCAAGTGACCAGAATACATGAGTATACCCTTCTTCTTTGGCAATTTGCATGGTGCGTTCGCTAAAAATACCGCGTGGCGGTCGGAGATATTTCATTTTCTTCTGACCGGTTAATTCTTTGGTTTTGTCCCTAACACTATTGAGTTCTACTCTGATTTTTTCATCACTAACTGCGGTAAAATCCGGATGATGCCAGGAATGATTCCCGATAATATGTCCTTCTTTTACCATTCGTTTGACCAGTTCGGGCTGAGAATTAAGGTAATGGCCTGTTACAAAAAAAGTAGCGGGTACTTTTTCTTTTTTCAATACATCGAGTATTTGTGGTGTATAGCCATTTTCATAGCCGCTGTCAAAGGTAAGATACAAGGTCTTTTTAGTTGGATCTCCCTTGTAAAAAGCACCGTATTTGGCTAGGAGCTGATCATATTGCGCCCCAGCTTCTGCAGGCTGTTCGTTGACTGCTTTTTTAAAGCCCCAATGGATAGCCTGATTGGATGCAGCATATATAACAGTCGGGATTAGTAAGATAAGCATACTAATTAAACTTAAAACTTTTTTCATCCATGTTCCCCCTATTTTGTTTTTTTATAGTGTTTGTTTTGTGGAGGAAAACATGATTGGAATATTTTAGGTAAGTGGTTGATGGTAGACCCGGCCTTTATTTTTTCCTGAAGGTATGAGATTTAAAGGGGCTAATTGATAGGTTGCGATTCTTGAGGAAGGCAGTCTAAGGAATTCTTTGATTTCTGCGTTTGTGAAATATGGCTTAATCAAAAGGTAAAACACTTCAATTGCAGCTATGTGTGCTGTCTTTGAGATTAGGCCACATGACTGACATATCCATTTTCCAAAATGGTACTGCATCGGAATGAACGAACAATCGGGACATTGGACTCCAGGAGTAATGTCATTCGAATTTATACTATACCTATCTAAGACATCAATTTTATTGGGTACATGATGCTGTATAATTAATCTTTTCATTTTACTTATTGTTTTTGGGTCCAAGACATCCTTTTTATAAACGTCCCCAAATTCCGATATTTTCATTAAAAGATTTTCTGCTTTACATACTCTTTTTTCGGCTTCTATGTAACCCTGTGCAATCTTAATTACACTCGATTTATTACTTACACAAACAAGATGTTCCATTGGGATTTTTGGAATTTGATGTGGTTCAAACCAGTTTTGCAAAAGAAGTTTTTGACGGTTTACTTGAGTAAGGGGATTTTCGTAGATCTTTTCTGCACTATCTATAGTTTGAGTTAATTGATGTTTTTCAAAGAATAATGTCCCAGAATAGTTTTTACCTTCTATAAAAAGAGAAGTTTTAGGTGAGAAAAGGTAGGAGTCAATTTGGAAGTGGGAATCGTTAACTGGGAGCCTGATATCTTGAAAAATGAGGTACTTCTTTGGTGGAAGGAGATTTAAAAAGTAATTGATTTTCATTTCACCGTAGTAACCCGCACTTAAGCTTCTTAAATTATCTTCAACTTCGGTCCTCTTAGGGTGATTTTCTTTTAACCTGGGCAGAAGTACTTCGTGTTGTGCTAAAATAATTGGTTTTGTAAGATTTTTTACAAACAATAGAATCCCTCCTGATCTATTTTTATAAACTATTCGACATAATCAGTCAAAAACCTCTCTTTATTTGCTACTTTTCTACTTGAATTAAGATTTAATCTACATGTTTTTTCGAGGATTTCCGTAAATCCATAGGAAATCTAGATGTATTGGTGGTAATCGAAATTTATCTTCGTTGTTTACTGGTTTTTCTACGAAAATTAGTATTTATCTACTTGTTTTTTCCTGATATATACGTAAATACTGAGGATATCTACAACTATTGATAACACTCGAAATTTATCTACGTTGTTTACTGGTTTTTCTACGAAAATTTGTATTTTATCTACGCGCTTTTACCGGATATCTACGTAAATACGGTGGATATCTACAACTATTGGTAGCACTCGAAATTTATCTACGTTGTTTACTGGTTTTTCTACAAAAATTAGTATTTTATCTACTTGTTTTATTTTGATTTCTACTCAAAGGCAAAATATATCTACATTTATTTTATAATAAATTCCATCCACTTCCATGTAATCGATTGCAGGTAAATTCTTTTATTATTCCCTTCCAAGGAGTATAATTAAACCGTCAAAAAGTTGTAAAATTTAAAAAGATACTTAGGGGAATATGGGAAAGGGGAAAGAAAAATTGGATATTGCAAAATTTCAAGAGAGCATGTACAAGCTAGTTGTCGAAACTTCTACTAAGCTTCCGAAAGACGTTCGCCGCGCTGTTAAGGCTGCTAAGGAACAAGAAAATGCTGGAACACGGGCGGCAATGAGCCTTGCTACAATCACGAACAACATTAAAATGGCGGACGAGCAGGTATCGCCAATTTGCCAGGATACTGGTCTTCCTACATTTAAGATTAAAACTCCGGTTGGCGTCAATCAGTTGGAGTTGAAAGAAGCCATTAGAAATGCTGTTATTCAAGCGACAAAAGAAGGAAAATTGCGTCCAAATGCGGTTGATTCATTAACTGGCGAAAACAGTGGAGATAACCTTGGTGCTGGATTACCAGTGTTTAAATTCGATCAATGGGAAAAAGATTATATCGATGTCCGCTTAATTTTAAAAGGCGGCGGTTGTGAAAATAAAAATATTCAATATAGCTTACCTTGTGAACTTGAAGGGCTGGGTCGTGCGGGCCGTGACCTTGATGGAATTCGTAAATGTATCATGCATTCCGTTTACCAAGCACAAGGCCAAGGCTGCAGTGCTGGATTCATTGGAGTCGGCATCGGCGGTGATCGTTCTTCAGGCTATGATTTAGCGAAGGAACAATTATTCCGCTCTGTTGAAGATGTGAATCCTAATGAAGATCTTCGCAAACTAGAAGAATATGTGATGGAAAATGCCAACAAGCTTGGCATCGGAACAATGGGCTTTGGCGGCGAGGCAACTCTTTTAGGCTGTAAAGTTGGTGTAATGCACCGAATTCCGGCAAGTTTCTATGTATCAGTTGCTTATAACTGTTGGGCTTTCCGCCGTATGGGGGTAAGTGTTGATGCTGAAACTGGCGAAATTAAAGAATGGGCTTATCAAGATGGTGAGTTTATCGATTTTGCTGAAACTGAGGCTGAAAAAGAAACCGCTGCTGCTAGTGCTGATGATGAAGTCATTACATTGCAGGCACCAATTACTGAAGAACAAATTCGTTCTTTGAAGGTCGGCGATGTCGTCCAAATTAATGGATTAATGTACACTGGTCGTGACGCGATTCATAAATATTTGTCTGATCACGATGCCCCAGTTGATTTAAATGGACAAGTAATTTATCACTGTGGTCCAGTCATGTTAAAGGATGAAGTTGGCGTATGGCATGTTAAAGCTGCCGGCCCAACTACAAGTATTCGCGAGGAGCCTTATCAAGGCGATATTATGAAGAAATTTGGCATTCGCGCGGTGATTGGTAAAGGCGGAATGGGACCAAAGACGTTGGCTGCTCTTCAAGAACATGGCGGAGTATACTTAAACGCTATTGGCGGCGCAGCACAATATTATGCTGACTGTATCAAATCTGTTGAAGGTGTAGACCTAATGCAATTTGGTATTCCGGAAGCAATGTGGCACTTACGCGTTGAAGGTTTCAAAGCTGTTGTGACGATGGACTCACATGGTAACAGCTTACATGCGGATGTGGACAAATCTTCTTTGGAGAAATTAGGGCAGTTTAAGGAACCGGTTTTTAAATAAGAGGTATTTGAGTAGACGAGTTGTTGGCGTCTACTCTTTTTTTATGTAAGATTTGTTACTATCTTTTTGGAAAGTGTTGATATCTTCCACATTCTCGTTGAAATCTCACCCATTTACGCTGATATATCCACTTTTTGCGTCGATATCTGATTCCCTAAATCTTAACATGTCGATATATCCTCTAGACACGTTGATATCTTCTCCATTCCCGTTGATATCTCACCCATTTACGCCGATATATCCCCCTTTTACGTCGATATCTAATTTCCCAAATCTTAGCATGTCGATATATCCTCTAAACACGTTGATATCTTCTCCATTCTCGTTGATATCTCACCCATTTACGTCGATATATCCCCTTTTTACGTCGATATCTAATTTCCCAAATCTTATCTTGTCGATATATCCTCTAAACACGTTGATATCTTCTCCATTCCCGTTGAAATCTCACCCATTTACGCCGATATATCCCCTTTTTGCGTCGATATCTGATTCCCTAAATCTTAACATGTCGATATATCCTCTAAACACGTTGATATCTTCTCCATTCCCGTTGAAATCTCACCCATTTACGCCGATATATCCCCTTTTTGCGTCGATATCTGATTCCCTAAATCTTAACATGTCGATATATCCTCTAAACACGTTGATATCTTCTCCATTCTCGTTGATATCTCACACATTTACGTCGATATGTCCCCTTTCTATGTCGATAAATAAAGATTCCGCCCCAAATAAAAAAGCCCGTCATTATTGAACAGGCTCACTTACTTCACGGTTATCGAATTCCCGGCATTTGGATTCCATTTCGTCCAAAATTGAGATTAAACGATCGATGTCATCTAGATTTGTCTCTTCTGGATCAATCGCGTCTAGGACGTCGATAAACATATTTAAACGTTGTTTTAAAAAGTTGACTTGTGTATTTTTATCAGTTAACGGGTTTCCCACAGTTCTTCACTCCTTTCGCTACCGTTTAATCCTACCGAATTCAAGCTATTTTTTCAATCATTCTCGTGATTTTCCTGTTTGATTCCAAAATGAGGTGAAAAATGCCGAAGCTCCCACCAAATCGGAAGGAGCTCCTTACCGCAATCTTATCGCGGGCGGTCGGACGCGACAAAGCCAAATGAAACATAGTCCTGTACCGGTATCCATGCTCCAATCCCTTGTGAAGTAACATTTTTAATCACAATAGATTTCCGGTTTCCTTTGAGCATTAGATAGACCTCGCCATAGGTCACTTTTCCTTTTTCATTTACACCTGGAGCATAGGCGTATAAATATCCTAGTCGGTTTGTAGGAATGTTGTAGATATGATCGTTCTTTGTGCCAGCACCAATGATGGTCTCAAAGGCCAGCGGTAAGTGGGTTTTTTCCATTGCCTTTAGGAGCATCATTTTTTTTACTTCTTCAGCATCTGGAATTTTGGATGTCAAGCCGCCACGGACAATCTTTTGTGACTCTTGGACATATTTAATCTGATATGGTGCATTGCCTCCGCGATTATCAAAGTAATTGGTATTAATCTTTTGATATTCCCAATTGGGAGATGTTTCTGATGATTCATAGTTTAACGGCCATTGTCCCAAAAAAACAATAGCCCGGTAGCCGATTGCAAACGGTGTCCCATTAATACTTGTTTCATTGAGCATCCGGATTAAATCAGGGTTTTCAATTTTAACTTTTGATGAGTTAATTAGTTTTTTCGTTAAATCACTCGGCTGCAGGAACGGCAAGTCCTGAGTTGAGTTCGGATAGGTATTTTCCTTGGTGATATTGCGTACTGATGGCGGCACCTGATATTTGACCGCCTCTTTTTTTGCCGCATCTTTATCAGCCATAACAGTTGGGATAAAAGTTAACATGAATAGCAATGTGATCAGTAAAGAAACATATTTCTTCACGGGTAGAACTCCTTTCACTAGTAGCATTAGTCATAGTTTTTTCGGAGTTGATAAATATTATCCATTCATGAGATTAAATTCTAAAAAGGGCCTTACAACAGGAAAAAAGTAATAAAAATGTCATAAACAGATTATTTACAAAATTTAATTTTCAGATTATAATACAATTAACTTATATAAAAGGAGGGCAGCGATCAATCGGCTAACAAAAATCATTTATCATCTTAAGGAGGTTGGGATCCCCGTCTAATATGAAATTCAACACTCGTGTTCTCAATTTTAACTAAACATGAAGGTTGGTGATTGATGGTACCCAAAAATGAAAGCGATTGATTTTTAAACCCTTAACGTCTAAATTATAGCATAGCTACAAGTACGAACCCGTTACATGAAAAAAAGACTCTAGGCCGAATAGGCTTAGAGTCTTTCGTGTTTATAGCAAGAAAAATCCGATTCCCATGATGGCGTAGGCGGCTAACAAGGTTAACCCTTCGAACCAGTTCGTTTCTCCGTCGTTGGAGATAATCACCATCAGCAGTACGGAAGAAGCCATTGCGGCTAGTTCTTGCCATGAGAATAACAAAGGCATTTTGGTATCAAAAAAGATGGAAACCAGCACAAGCACTGGTGCAACAAACATGGCGACCTGTAGGGTGGAACCGATCGCAATTTCTACTGCCACATCCATTTTGTTTTTAACAGCCATTAGGACAGCAGACGCATGCTCCGCGGCATTACCGACAATTGCCACAATGATAACCCCGATAAACAGCTCCGACCAGCCAAATGACTCAGCCACATATTCAAAAGTATGTACAAGGTGCTCTGAAATATAGGCAACGGCTAAGGTGGCAATCAACAGTACTCCAATAGCACGGCCTTTGCTCCACTCTGGTTCTTCCTCTCCATGCTCTTCAACCGTTTCACTTTGATAAACTCCACGATGGGTTACCAGTTTAAATAATAACGCAGCAACGTATAGTAAGATCAGCGTAATGGATATTCCAATGCTGAGAGAGAATGTTTTGGTCTCACTCATATCCATTGAAAAAACATCCGGAATGACAAATGCTACGATCACAGCAAACATTAATAATCCAGAGTTGTGGCGGGCATCATATACATTAAATTTTTGTCGCTTATACTTTAATCCGCCCAAAAAAAATGAAAGCCCTGCGACCAAGAGCAGATTCCCTAAAACCGAACCTGTTAAAGAAGCTAGAACGACACCAACCAGACCAGCTTTTAATGAAAATACGGAAATAATTAACTCAACTGCATTCCCAAATGTGGCGTTTAACAATCCGCCTATCCGTGGTCCTGCCACAATTGCCAAGCTCTCCGTCGCGCGCCCCATATAACTGGACAAGGCTATAATCGTTAAGCAATAGATCGCAAACATGACAATACTCGGCCAATGCATCAAAGTCCCGATGATGGAAACCGGCACACCTATAAATGTCATGAGCATAAAGATTTTATTTGTCACCACAATCCCTCCAAACATCTATTTCTATATCTTTCCCCTAAAACTGCCGACCCTATTTCCTGATAACACTGAAAAGATTATCACTTTTACGATTGGTAAAGCAACATTTTTCTTGCAAAAGTGGAATATTCTAGATACCATCATGTATGACTATTTTAGAATAGAGGAAATCTTATGAATAAAAACAGCCTTCGCTTCTGGATTCTTGTCAGCATTGTTGCCATTTCCGGGTTTTCGCAAGGAATGCTGCTACCCTTAATTGCCGTCATATTTGAAAAAAGCGGTGTTTCCTCCTCTTTAAACGGATTAAATGCAACCGCTCTCTATATTGGTATTCTCTTTGTCTCACCTTTCATGGAAGTGCCGCTTCGAAAATATGGCTATAAACCAATCATTATTGTTGGCGGTGGGATTGTTGTCTTATCATTGGCGTTATTTCCGCTCTGGAAGACATTTTGGTTTTGGTTTTTCCTGCGGCTATTGATTGGGATTGGCGACCATTCGCTTCATTTTGCCACCCAAACATGGATTACCTCTTCCTCGCCTGCTGATAAACGTGGAAGAAATATTTCTTTGTATGGATTATTTTTCGGGATTGGCTTTGCCTTGGGACCATTGATGACTCCTATGGTCAAGATCAATGAAGCCTTGCCATTTATCGTATCATCCGTGCTATGCTTCATTGGCTGGGTGTTTGTTTTTTCCATAAAAAATGAATTCCCAGAACAAACGGTTACCATTAATTCATTTTTAACTACCATTAAACAGTTTCGAAAAGCATTTAAATTTGGCTGGATTGCGTTTCTGCCGCCACTTGTCTACGGATTTTTAGAGTCATCTCTTAATGGCAGCTTTCCTGTTTATGCGCTTCGAAGAGACATAGATGTTTCAAGTGTATCACTTGTTCTTTCCGCCTTTGCGATTGGCAGTATTATTACGCAGCTTCCACTTGGAGTATTAAGTGACCAATACGGACGCAGAAAAATCCTAATGACAGTACTGTTCCTTGGTTTTTGCAGCTTTATGTTCGCCAGTTTTCTTGAGCAATCAACAATTGGGTTATTTGTTGCCTTTTTAGCTTCGGGGATGCTTGTCGGATCGACGTTTTCCTTGGGGATTAGCTATATGAGCGATTTGGTCCCAAGAGAATTGCTGCCTACTGGAAATTTGTTATGCGGTATTTTTTTCAGTCTGGGAAGTCTTACAGGGCCCATCTTTGGCGGATTATTCATCAAGTATTTTCAAAATGTCAGTTACTTTTATATCATCAGCACCCTTTTGCTGATTGTTTCTTTAATTATTTTTACTTTTGGAAAAAAAGCTGGGCCTGCTTTGCAGGAACAAAAATCATAATGGCTTGCTAGAGCATATTCATTTCTAAGACATAGAATATATGGTAAACTTATTACAATTTAACATTACTTTTTCCTAACTGGGAATCTGCTGTCATCGCATGATGACAGCTTTCGTGTTTTTTAGGGGTTGTGAATTTGATTATTTTTCTCAATTACAATTTACAAGGAGGGAGAAACAAATGAGTACCGAAGCAAAGTCACTTACTAAGGGGATCCAAAAAGTAAGTATGGTAGAAAAAATAAAACCGCATTTAGAATTAATTGCAGCCGGATTAAGCGGCTTGCTCATTTTAGCAGGGTGGCTACTCGACCGATACGGACAAGGGGCTGACTCCATCATTGCCTATCTTTTGGCGTTTGTCATTGGAGGATTTGCCAAAGCCAAAGAGGGGATTGAGGAGACTTATGAAAACAAGGAGTTAAATGTAGAAATGCTAATGATTTTTGCAGCGGTTGGTTCTGCGATCATTGGCTATTGGACCGAAGGCGCGATTCTGATTTTTATTTTTGCCGTCAGCGGTGCTTTAGAGACGTACACCATGAATAAAAGCCATAAAGAAATATCCTCTTTAATGGAATTGCAGCCGGAAGAGGCTCTGTTAATCTCCAATGGTTACGAGCGAAAAGTGCCTGTATCCGAATTAGGTGTTGGAGACCATATTTTAATTAAACCAGGTGAAAGGGTGCCTTCAGACGGCGTAATCATTAAGGGACAAACGAATATTGATGAAGCCGCCATTACTGGGGAGTCAATGCCTGTTTCCAAAGGTATTAAAGGCGAGGTTTTCGCTGGAACAGTAAACATGACCGGTTCCATTACTGTTGAGGTGACCAAAGCAAGCAGTGATTCTTTGTTTCAGAAAATCATTCAGCTTGTGCAGTCGGCGCAAAGTGAAAAATCACCATCTCAGCTGTTTATTGAAAAATTTGAAGGAACATACGTAAAAACCATTTTAATTGTTGTAGTTATCATGTTTTTCCTCCCCCACTTCCTACTGGGCTGGAATTGGCATGAATCTTTTTATAGAGCAATGATTCTTCTTGTTGTAGGTTCACCGTGTGCCTTGGTGGCATCAATTATGCCGGCTACCTTATCTGCAATTTCCAACGGAGCCAAACACGGGATTTTAGTAAAAGGCGGGG
Organism: Neobacillus solisequens; assembly: GCF_051233465.1. Classification (NCBI taxonomy): domain Bacteria; kingdom Bacillati; phylum Bacillota; class Bacilli; order Caryophanales; family Bacillaceae; genus Neobacillus; species Neobacillus solisequens. The sequence goes on from NZ_JBKFGJ010000011.1 coordinate 200,049, forward strand.
TGCATCTAGAAAACCTTGGCCATTTAGAGGCAATCGCTTTTGATAAGACTGGAACGCTTACTAAAGGAAAACCGGAAGTAACGGAGGTGATTGTCCGAGAAGGGATTGCAAAAGCTGATCTTATTTGGAAAGTAGCCTCCATTGAGAGCCATTCAAATCACCCGCTGGCACAGGCTATTGTCAAATTTGCAAAAGATTCGAACAGCAAAGAGTTGATTCATCCTGACAGTCTTGAAGATATTGCGGGTTGGGGCATTAAGGCGACTATAAACGGTGAGCATTGGAAAATTGGTAAAGCTGGATTTGTTGGTAAAGAACAAGCTGATTCCTTTGCCAATGGAATTGCCAAGGATCTTGCCACACAAGGTAACACCCTTGTTTTTATTGAAATAAATGGGGTATTAAGTGCGGTTGTCGCTTTAAAGGACGTGGTCCGCGAAGAAACAAAATTAGCTCTAGACCATTTGAAAAAACAAGGCATCCACACCGTTATGCTAACCGGTGACAGTGAAAAAACGGCTAAAGCCATTGCTGCTGAAAGTCATGTGGATGAATTCTTCGCTGAATGTTTGCCTGAAACCAAAGTGGAACATCTTAAAAACCTGCAAAAAACATATAAAACCATTGCCATGGTTGGTGACGGGATTAACGATGCTCCAGCGTTGGCCACTGCTAACGTGGGGATTGCCATGGGGGAAGGAACTGATGTCGCTCTAGAGACTGCCGATGTCGTCCTCATGAAAAATGACTTGCCTAGGATAGCGGAGGCCATCCAGCTTTCCCAGCGTATGAATCGAATTATTAAGCAAAATATCGTTTTTTCCATTACTATCATTGCACTATTAATATCGTCCAACTTTTTTCAGTTCATTGATTTGCCTTTTGGTGTCATTGGACACGAAGGAAGTACCATTTTAGTGATCGTAAACAGTTTACGATTGTTAAAGTCGAAGCATAATCCGACCCAAATCACAAGTTCTTCCAATACAAATTTACATGCATAACAAAACCGGGCTATAGAGCCCGGTTTTTTTAGTGATAGCCGTTAGATCCGTTAGCAGATCCTGATGTTTTATTTCCTTTACTACCTTTACCCTTTTGCTTGGTACCGCCGTCTTTTTTCGTGTGCTTTGTCAAGGTCATGACCTCCCTTAGATGAATGGGTTATCCCCACTCATAGTTTGAACAGAAGAGCCATTTTCATAAAGGTAAGTATTAGCAGTTTGTCCGGTTTTTTTCACTGTAAAAGGCGTTGATTTCTCCGCCTAAAATAATTATGAATGCGGATATGTACAACCAAAGCATCAAAACAATAATAGCACCAATACTACCATACGTAACCGAATAATTGCTGAAATTCCCCACATAAACAGATAAACCGAAAGATGACAAAATCCAGCCCCCTGTTGCAAAAGCTGCCCCAGGAAATGCACTGCGGCAGCGAAGTCTAACATTGGGTGCAATCCAGTATAATCCGGTAAACAACATAAACAAGATAACCACGCTAGTAGCTAGGCTCAGGGCATTCCAAACCTTAATAAATTCCTTGGTATGCCCCAACTGGGTAAATAGGTAGATGCCAATTTCTCTTCCGAAGATCGGCAGAATAATGGCTAGAAGAAACACAAAAATCATGCCAAACGTGAGCAGTACAGCTGTACCACGGGCTATAATGAACGAACGGCTTTCTTTCACGTTATAAGCTTTATTAAAGGCCCTTACAACGGCATTAATGCCATTTGAAGCGGACCACAACGTCCCAATAATACCAAAAGAAAGCAATCCTCCACTTCGATGGCTCATTACTTCATCAACAGTCTTTTCAATTAGTTCCATGGCTTCTGCTGGTGCAAATTCCTTGATAACCACAAGCATATCCTGATGTGGGATTGGCAAATACGGAATTAAAGTAAATAAAACTATTAACAGCGGAAATAATGAGAGAAGAAAATAATAGGCAAGCTGGGCGCTTAAGCCTGGTAAATCATCCTCAACAATTCGATGCCAGAGCAGACGAATTAATGAAGAACGAACATTCCTATTTTTCTCCATTATTATTTCTCCTTTGATTTATAGGGATTGTTTTTCAGCGAACAGCTCTTCCTCATCATCATGGGTAAAGGTGTCCTTTGCTTCCTTAATCGCATCTGTAACTTTGGGTGTTAAATCACGGAGCTCATCCACTTTTTCTGCAACAAAGGAAAAGTCCTCCCCCACTTGCTCTACAGTGGAAATAATCGTAGCGGCGGTTTCCTTCACCTTTTCAACCATTTCACCGGGATGTTTGATGACGTATCCCACTTTTCCAGAAACATTTTTGACATGTCCTTTCATAGTTTCCCGGGTTGGTTTATCGAATAAGCTAATCGCTCCACCTGCTAAGGCTCCAATTAGCATGCCCTTCCAGAACTGATTTTTCTTTGTCATTTTAATCTCTCCTTGCACGGTAATAAATATCTAAAGGTATGTATGTATGTAAAAACTACCAACATCTTCTCTTTATTTTGCTTGATATCAATTTATGATGCAAGTCCAATTCTAGAATATTGACATCCAACTAAGAACATGGAAAGATGGAAAATATAATGCGAAAGGGGTCTACACATGGATTTATCACAAAAGTCAGTTGAAAACGTAGAATATATGATTGAACAAATCAAAGAAAAACTAAAAGTATTAAATCTTGGCGCAATCAAGCCATCTCACTTTGATGAAGAAATGTATGAAGAATTAAAAGAAATATATGAAATGATACAACGGAAAAACTCATTTAGCCCCAGTGAAATGCAAGCTCTTGTGGAAGAACTGGGGAACTTACGGAAAAAGTAAAAACAGACCGCGATGGTCTGTTTTTATTCTTGTTCGGTTAAAATAATCGGTCCGTCCTTCGTAATCGCAATGGTATGTTCATACTGGGCAGATAACGTCCCATCAACCGTCCGTGCCGTCCATCCATTCAAATCCATTTTAGTGTAGAACATGCCGATATTCACCATTGGTTCAATCGTGAAAACCATGCCTTCTTTAATCCTGGCACCTTTTCCCGGCAGTCCGTAATGTGGAACATCCGGCTTTTCATGAATGACTGAACCAATCCCATGACCAATGAAGTCTCGCACAACTGAAAATCCTTCGCTCTCTACATAGGTTTGGATTGCATGACCAATATCACCAATTCGATTACCTGGTACAGCTTGTGAAATTCCACGATAAAGGGCCTCTTTTGTCACACGCAGCAGGTGATCAGTTTCCTCAGACACCTTTCCAACTGCATAAGACCATGCAGAATCTGCCAAGGCACCATTGTAATTCACCACCATATCAACCGTCACAATATCCCCTTCATTTAAAGGTTCCTTTCTCGGAAAGCCGTGACAGATTTCATCATTTATACTGGCACAGGTGGCATATTCATAGCCCTTATATCCTTTTTGCTCAGGGGTTGCACCGTTCTGACTCAGAAACTGTTCAACAAATTGATCAATCTCCCAAGTACTAATCCCTGGTTTAATCATTTTGGCAATTTCTTTATGACAAGCAGCCAGTATTTCCCCTGATTTTTTCATTGCTTCGATTTCTCTCGCAGATTTTAAAACAATCATTCTCTTCCCTGCCTTTTAGTTTATTTTTATGTAAAGAACAGATGAATGTGTGTATCATAAAAATTATACTTTCTGATACAATGGGTAACACTTTTAATATTAACGCTTGTGGTTGTTTTTTTCAAAAAACTTTCTAATTAAAATAATCAATACTAATGTTCACATTTTTGTAACATTCAAACGTTCTTAATATGGTACTTTTTTATTCGATTTGATAAAATAAAATTACTACTACTATTTACTAACATTATAGGTGGGTGAGATTTATGATTGGTGACCGCGTAAAACAATATAGGCTTGAAAAGAAGATGTCACTATCTGAGCTTGCCGAACAAGCAGGAGTTGCAAAGTCTTATTTAAGTTCTTTGGAAAGAAATTTACAAAAAAATCCTTCCATTCAATTTCTAGAGAAAATTGCCAGTGTATTAAACATTCCCATTGAACATTTAATCCATGAGCAAATAGATAAATCGGAGCTAGATCATGACTGGATGAACTTAGTAAAAGATGCCATGAACTCTGGTGTCTCCAAAGATCAATTCCGTGAGTTTCTAGAGTTCACAAAATGGAGAAACAAAAATAACTAAAATGGAAAAAGCATCCCGCAACGCCTTGCAGGATGCTTTTCTATGTACTTAAGCCGGTTAGGTGTACTTATGTCGGTTAGGCCATTCCATTTTGAGATAAAAATTCCCTTATTTCCTCAATCGAGATTCCTATTTCTTTCGCTTCTAGGATGAGTGCTAGCCATTCTTTGTCAACTGTTTCCAAATCTCCAACCGTAACATTCATTGTATCCTCTCCCAAAATACATCTTTCGTATTCCAGGCAGCCCGGCCATCATAGTAACTACATACCTTAGATCCTCGGCTTTGCGTCCCAGTCTTTCGACAGGTTTGCCTTTTACTGGTTATTTCGAATATCTAAAGAATTATATTTTCAGATAGCTTTTATAGGTAATTATGCATGCGAATTTATGAATATGTTTATTATATCTAGCCCTTTCTTAGCAATTTGTTATATTTTGTCATATATTTCAAATTATCGTACCACAAATTATTCCAAATTTCTACATTAGCAATTCCATTTTTATACATTTTAAATTTTGTCTATTTTATGACAATTCGAATATAATATAACCATTATATAATCAATATTGTGAATATTCAAAAGGTGGGAAGTAATGAATATGACGGTTATTCACATTCTAAACTTTTCAATTCCAATTGCCTTTATCGTCTTTGCCGGGTTTGCACTGGATCGATTGTGCAAACCGGCTAAACAAGAAGAAAAAGCCGGTGAAGAGTAAACTTCACACAGCTTGTTTTATTTTAATTTATCTTGAATTTTTAACTGGTAATTTTTAAAAATCGCAGAATTTGTATGTCCCCTACGTTTCGACATTAATTGATTAAAGCGTAAAAGTTTTTCATTTAATTTCTTTTGCATTTCGGCTTTTTCAATATTGTCGTCGCACCTTTTCATTAAATCTTCAATGGTCATCATTTCTTGCCGCAAATGATTCTCTTCTTCGGTGAAACCGGCATTCTTCAATAATTTATAGGCCATGCGCAATTCTTCGGGAATGTAGGATAAATCCTCTAGTTCCAATGGTTTTCCATACCCAGGTAGGTTATCAAACTCACCATCCCGATAAGCCTTCTTGATGCGGTCTTCTGAGAGAATATGAAACAAATCCATGCGTTTCAGCCTCCTTTTCACCTTTTCTACATTGTTATTATACCAAATCAAGCCCAATAGGTATTAATCATAATTATCATTCATTTCGGGAATGCTACAGAGGAAGCAACGAAAGGAGTGTTGAATGTGGGACGCGGAGAGCATTTCGGCCACAAGAATAAAAACCATCCTGGTGAGTTTCCTCAAAACAGCATGGTAGAAAAGCATGTAAAAGAAGCCATTGGCGATGAGGAATTAATTGTCACTCAAGAAGCGTTTAAAAATAGACTGGCGGAAGATGAGGAGCGAGGCGATACTGCCCGCTATTTCGATCAAAAAGACTAAAAGGCGTGAGTTCTCATTCACGCCTTTCTTTCATTAATGCAGACCTTTTTCCATACTTAAACTTCTAATAAATTTCGATATATCTGTTGTTTTTAGCCATTCTGCCATTTTTTCAATATCCTTCGAAAACACACGGTCTTGTTTGATGGAAGGAACTTGATTCCGCCCCTCTTCATAGAATTTCTTTGTATGAGTAGCCATTTTCTCAACGCCACGGTACTCTGTTGCTTCCATTGCACAAATTAACTCTATGGCCAGCACCCTTCTGGCATTCTGGATGATTTGATAAGCGTGTCTTGAAGCGATTGTTCCCATGCTGACATGGTCTTCCTGGTTAGCGGATGATGGAATAGAATCAACACTTGCCGGATGTGCCAATGTCTTATTTTCCGAAACTAATGAGGCAGCTACATACTGCATGATCATCGCTCCCGATTGGAGGCCAGGCTGAGGGCTCAAGAACGGCGGCAAGTCATTCAATTGTGGATTAATTAAACGCTCAATTCTCCGCTCCGAAATATTAGCAAGTTCACTTACGGCAATTTTCATAAAATCCATTGCAAATGCTATAGGCTGTCCGTGGAAATTACCTCCTGAGATCACTTTATCTCCGTCATCAAAAATTAATGGATTATCCGTAGCAGCGTTCATTTCAATTTCCAATTTTTCCTTTACATAATCAAGTGCCTGCCAAGATGCACCGTGAACCTGTGGAATACATCTTAAAGAATAAGCATCTTGAACTCTGATTTCTCCCTGCTGGGTTGTTAATAAACTGTCACTTAAGTATTGGCGGATTCTAGCCGCCGTCTCAATTTGCTGTTGGTAGCCTCTGGCAACATGAATCTCTTCCGCAAAGGCATCGATAATTCCGTTTAACCCTTCAATCGTCATAGAAGCAATCAGTTCACTTTCATAGGCCAATTGTTCCGCTTCAAGATAGCCTACCACACCCATTGCTGTCATTGCTTGTGTACCATTGATAAGAGCCAACCCTTCCTTGGCTTCCAATGTAATCGGTGAAATTCCTTCTTGCTGCAATGCTGTCGAAGCGGTCATGCGTTGACCTTTGTAAAACACTTCTCCTTCACCAATCAGGACAAGAGCCAAATGGGATAAAGGTGCTAAATCACCGCTAGCTCCTAGAGAACCTTGCTGGGGAATAACAGGAATAATTTCTTTATTAACCAGTTCTATCAGCCTATCAATAACGATTGGCCGTATACCAGAGTAACCCTTTAAGAGAGCATTGGCTCGCAGGAGCACCATCGCCTTTGCGACTATTTCTGGGAAAGGCTCCCCCACACCGCAGGCATGAGAACGAATTAAATTGAGCTGAAGATCCTGAACATTTTCTTTTTCTATTAATACATCACTAAATTTTCCAAACCCAGTATTAATCCCGTATACAACCCGTTTTTCCGAAACAATTCTTTCAACGGCCTCCCTGCTTTTTTGGGCTGCCTGCATACTTTTTTCTGCTGCGGTTACTTTCTGCTTACGATATAGTACCTCTTTCATTTGTTTCAATGTTAAATCGTTGCCTGTTAACGTAATCATTCTCCCACTCCTCTACCACTTTAATAGAATAAAGAAAGAGGCTAGATTCCAGATCATTTTAGATTTGGAGTCCAGCCTCTATTTTTAAAAAGTTATCATTTGTATTGGGATGCCTCATCGTTCATCCATCCTTTAGAAATTATTGGTTTGATAATTATTTTATGTGATGCTATACGATTCTGTCAATTTAATTTTCAGAATTTTACCACAATATCACTTTAGCAGAATAATATAATAAAGCAATTTGTTACATGGTCACCTTTATTATGAGTATATTAGAAAAGCCGAATTCCATATCTGGAAATCGGCTTCTATTTCTATTGGACATCTTTTAGTTCAGTCAAATTTTTTAAATACCAAGCATTCATAGCAGAATGGTCTGAACCAGGCAATGGCTCAGGTAAAAGTGTAAATCCATATTTTCCATATAATCTGCAGGCCGTTTGTAATTCATGTGTTGTTTCTAAGTAGCACGCATCATAGTATTTGGCAGCAAATGACAAAGCAGTTTCCATTAACTTCTTTCCAACCCCTAAGCCTTGAGCTTTTGGACTTACGTATAGCTTTTGTAATTCACAAACTTTATCTTGTTCGTTAAACGGTGCTATACCAATACCACCCACCACTTCTCCTTCTAGTTCTACTACCCAATAGTTCCCATGCTTGAAATGATGATAATATTGGTGTAGGTCGTTAAGTTGCGGGTCAAAATAAGCTGTTCCAGGAATGTCTAATCCATGAGATTTTAAGGAATCTTGGATAATTTCTTTTATCTTAAAGTTATCTTCCTTTTCTATATTTCGAATTATCATATACGAACCCCCTCAATGTGTGTGAGGCTTAAATATACCTACTTCAGATTCAACTTTTTTAAGGCATCTGCCAACGCTGTGTTGATCGGTTCTTCTTCCTTGGTTTGATTCTTCAAATACTTTTGCACTGTACGTTTATCCACTTTACCAGTAGATTCTTTTTTTCGACGCTCTTCAAATGTGGAGAGTTTTTCTCGATATCCGCATTTACAAGTGAAAATTTGACCTTCCCCTTCACCGCGAAGCTCCAGTTTTTTATGGCATTGTGGACAGCGGGCATTTGTGACTCGCGAGACATTTTTTCTATGTCCACATTCACGGTCTTGGCACACAAGCATTTTACCCTTTTTGCCATTTACTTCAAGCATCGGTTTTCCGCAGTCCGGACAATTTTTTGTAGAGATATTATCGTGCTTATACTTTTTATTGCTGGATTTAATTTCAGCCACTATTTCTTTTGTATATTTTTTCATTTCACTGATAAATACATCTTTTTTCAACTTGCCGTGAGCAATTTGATCCAGCTTTTGTTCCCACTCAGCTGTTAGGACAGGGGACTTTAGCTCCTCAGGAACTAAATCTAACAACTGACGCCCTTTTGATGTAAGGTGAATGTCTTTTCCACGCTTTTCGATGAGGAATGAATTGAATAGTTTTTCAATAATATCCGCACGTGTTGCTACAGTCCCAAGACCGCCAGTTGATTTTAAAGTTTCTGCTAATTGTTTATTTTTTGTTTCCATATACTTTGTTGGATTTTCCATTGCCGAAAGCAATGTTGCCTCATTAAATCGTGCAGGAGGCTTGGTTTGTCCTGATGTTTGGGCGATTAGTTTCACGTTTAATGAATCGCCATTTTCAATCCGAGGTAAAATTTGTTCTTTTAAATCCTCGCTGTCCTCGTCCTCATCTAAGTGGTGATTGTATACTTCTTTCCATCCCATCGATAAAATCGTTTTTCCTCTAGCAACAAAGTTTTCGTCACCGATTTTCGCCCGAAGCGTTAATTGTTCATACTCAAATGCTGGAAGTAAGACTGCAAGGAATCGTTTCACAACTAAATCATAAATTTTTCGTTCTTTATCTGTAAAAGCTGAATAGTTTACATATCCTTCTGTTGGAATGATAGCATGGTGATCCGATACTTTGCTATCATCTACAAAGGATTTAGATGTCTTAATTGGCTTTTGTAAAATTTTGTTAGTCAGGTAACGATATTCCCCTACTCCACATGCCCTCAATCGTTCGGGTAGGGTAGGAACAATATCAGATGAAATAAAGCGTGAATCTGTACGAGGATACGTTAATACCTTATGCTGCTCATACAGCTTTTGCATAATATTCAGCGTCTCCTTTGCCGAGTAACCGAATATTTTATTGGCATCACGCTGTAATTCTGTCAAATCGTAAAGTCCAGGGGAGAATGATTTTTTTGGCTTCCTTTCAATCTCCGTTACAACAGCATTTTTTGTACCTAATTTATTCACAATCGCATCCACAAACTCTTTATTAAAGCTGCGGCTATTTCCTCTTGCATCTTGCCAGGTAAGCTTCAATTTATCAGTTGTTTGTGCCTCAATGCCATAATAGGTTTGAGGTTTGAAATTTTTGATTTCCTCCTCACGTGCTGCAATGATGGCAACCGTTGGAGTTTGAACCCGGCCACAGTTGAGTTGGGCATTAAAACGAGTAGTTAACGCACGCGTTGCATTAAGACCGATATACCAATCAGCCTCAGAACGTGCAACAGCTGAAAAATAAAGATTTTCATACGCTTTACCCGGCTTCAATTGATTGAAACCATCTTTTATGGCCTTATCCGTAACAGAAGAAATCCAGAGACGTTTTAAAGGTTTATTGATCTTTGCTTTTGCAATGATCCAGCGGGCAACTAATTCACCTTCTCGACCGCTATCCGTTGCGATTATAACTTCTCCTACATCAGAACGAACTAATTGGCTTTTCACCGCATTAAACTGCTTGCCTGTTTGCTTAATCACGACAAGTTTTAACTCATTAGGTAGCATGGGTAAATCTTCTAAGTTCCATGATTTAAATTTATCATCATACACTTCAGGATCAGCAAGTGTAACTAAATGTCCAAGTGCCCAGGTAACAATATACTTATCTCCTTCTAAAAAACCATTTCCTTTTTTATGACAATTTAAAACCCTTGCAATATCACGTGCAACAGAAGGTTTTTCCGCTAATACAACGCTTTTCTTCACTTTATTTAAACACCCTTTCAAGTATACCTATCCTTAATATAGCATACTATTTCAGAAAAAAAGAAAACCCTGTTTTTTAAACCATTCCCCTAGCCTTTTTCCTTGAATTTTCTTCCATCGCAATAGTATGATGTAATAGCACTTTGTTGAAACGAGGATACAAAAAGATGAAAATAAGGGATTGGGATCGGAATTTAAAAGTACGGTTATTTGGGGAAGCATTAATGAATATTTCCTTTTGGATGTTCTTCCCTTTTCTGGCGATTTACTTTGCTGATGAATTTGGAAAAGACAAGGCAGGGTTATTACTTGTTTTTTCACAAATTTTTTCTGTTATAGCGAACTTAATGGGGGGGTATTGCGCCGACAAGTTTGGGCGCAAACGAATGATGGTCCTTTCTGCTATTGGGCAGGGACTTTCGTTTTTGGCATTTGCCGCTGCCAGTTCTCCTTGGCTTGATTCTCCGTGGATTGGGTTTCTTTCTTTTTCCATTGCAGGGATCTTTGGTTCCTTATACTGGCCTGCAAGCCAGGCAATGGTAGCAGATGTAGTCAAAGAAAAAGATCGGAGCCATGTATTTGCCATTTTTTATACTTCTATTAATATTGCTGTCGTAATTGGTCCAATTATTGGGGCTATTTTTTATGCAAAACATCGATTTGAGTTACTGCTTATTACAGGCATAATCGGCATTCTGCTTGGCTTGCTTCTGGCTAAATGGACTTCGGAAACAGCATCATTAAAGACATCTGCAGATGATTCAGTTGATGGCAAATGGTATTATTTTTTATTGAATCAGCTGAAAGATTATTCCTTGATTGCCAAGGATAAGACCTTTCTGTTGTTTATTGTAGCTGGTGTATTGGCTGGACAGACCTTTATGCAACTGGATTTGCTGATTCCGGTTTACATGAAGGATTTGGTGAAGGATCAGACGATGTTTTCATTTGGAAATTGGAGTTTTCGAGTTGGCGGAGAACAGGCCTTTGGCATTGTCCTTGCTGAAAATGGCTTTCTAGTTGCCCTATTAACGGTTTCTGTAACCCGTTGGATGAATCGCTGGAATGAAAGAAATGTATTTATTATTTCTTCCATTGTTTATGCTGTTGCTATCATTCTATTTAGTCAAACGGTGTGGATTTGGGGAATTATTTTGGCCATGGCGGTATTTACATTTGCTGAATTAATGGGGGCAGGGATTCAACAAAATTTCGTCTCCAAAATTGCCCCTGAGCATATGCGCGGCCAGTATTTTGCAGCCGCCAGTTTGCGATTCACCATTAGTCGGACTATCGCCCCTCTGACTATACCGATGACCGTTTGGATCGGTTATAACTGGACTTTTATCGTTCTATTTCTACTAGCTCTGCTAAGTGCAGCGATTTATTGGTTAATGTTTGCCACGTATGAAAAGCAAGCCATTCACAAGGAATCCTAAAGGGGGTTCCTTTTTAGTTCGAATAATCGTCAATTAATTGTACTAATTTGTTCACATTTATTCCTTTTAGTATTATAATTAAGGTGTAAACGTTTTAATTATACGAAGGCGGTGGGTTCGATGGATCAATTCATGGCTCCAACTTCAATCTCAGGAATGATTACTTTTCTAGCACTATTTTCCGCAGGGGTTTATTTTAATATAAAAGTATACGGAAGTAAGCTTAAGTAGAGTTGAAATTTGACTCTTTTTTTTTGTGAAGTTTTGCGTGTCTTTTGATAGGTTGCAATTGGCCAAGGGTGGGGAGTTACCGACGGGTTTTGGCCGCTTATCGACAACTGTTGCTTTTACCAGCATGGTATCCACGCGTTTGTGTGATTTATCAACAGCTTTTGGCCGTCTATCGACGAGCTTTTGGATTTTATCGACGGGTTTTGACCGCTTATCTACAACTGTTGCTTTTTTCAGTATGGTATCCACGCGTTTGTGTGATTTATCAATGGCTTTTGGCCGGCTATCGACGAGTTTGTGGATTTTATCGATGGGTTTAAGGATTTTATCAACATATTTGTGGACTTTATCTACATTTTTTACCGTTTATCAACAACTTGTACTTCCTCTAGCTTGGTATCCACGATTTTTAACCAGAAAGCAAAAAAGGCCGTGCTGAGACTCTCCCCCAGCGCGACCACTTTTCCCTATTAAAACGCCCAATTCCCACCACGGAAAACTGGTTCTCTTTTTCCATCAGCGGTGATGCCGTCGATATCCATTTCAGCAGAGCCGATCATGAAATCAACGTGTGTAATACTTTCATTTAAGCCGTTTTCCTTCAATTCCTCAGGTGACATGTTCTTGCCGCCCTCGATACAGAAGGCATAGGCGCTGCCAATTGCCAAGTGATTCGATGCATTTTCATCGAATAAGGTGTTAAAGAACAAAATATTGGATTGCGAAATCGGAGACTGATATGGAACAAGTGCGACTTCACCAAGATAGTGGGAGCCTTCGTCCGTCTCAACTAAATGCTTCAGAACCTCTTCTCCCTCTCTTGCCTTCACCTCGACGATTCGGCCATTTTCAAAGGTAATGGAGAATTGATCGATAATGTTGCCGCCGTAGCTAAGTGGTTTTGTGCTGGCAACTGTTCCATTCACGCCATCTTTGAAAGGTACAGTGAATACCTCTTCTGTTGGCATGTTTGCCATGAATTCAATGCCTTTTTCATTGATGCTTCCCGCACCACACCAGAGATGATTTTTCGGAAGCTCAATCGTCAAGTCTGTTCCCGGTGCCGTGTAATGCAGTTTTGCATAGCGCTTTTCATTTAAATACTTGACCTTTTCATGAAGGGTTTCATCATGCTTTTTCCATGCTTCTACTGGATTTTCGGTATCGACCCGAACCGCTTTAAAAATCGCATCCCACAGTGTTGCAACCTGATTCTCCGCTGGCACATCAGGGAATACCTTTGCCGCCCATGCAGGTGAGGCAGCAGCGACCACTGTCCAGCTAACCTTATCAGACTGCACAGCTTGGCGATATTTAACCAAAGCCTTCCCGGCAACCTTCTGGAAATTGGCAATCCGCTCTGGCGCGACGCCTTTTAACAGATCAGGGCTAGAAGAGACAACCGCCATGAACGCTGCTCCCTTATCGACTAGCTCTTCACGTTCCTTCGCACGATATTCAGGGTACTCATTGAATACTTCTTCCGGAGCCAAATCATATTTGGTTCTGGATACTACATCATCATCCCAGTTCACAATAACATTGTGGGCACCGGCTTCGTACGCTTTCTTCACGACTAGTCGGACAAACTCAGCCGCATCTAGTTGCGCATAAACCGCTAAAACTTGACCTTTTTGAATGTTCACTCCAACCTTAACGGCAAGCTCTGCATATTTTTCAAGCATTGTTTGAAATTCACTCATATGTATATCTCCTCTTCAGAATATTCTCTTTTATTGTAGCGTTTTTGTTTGGAAAAATAAACCTTCGTACGCCCTCATAGTTGAAATGGGTGAAATATAAAGGGTACAATTTGAACATACCAACTATGGGAGGTATTTATATGTGGAACGAATTTAAACAATTTGCGATGAAGGGCAATGTCTTAGATCTCGCAGTTGGGGTTGTAATAGGCGGAGCATTTGGAAAAATTGTCTCCTCGCTTGTCAAGGACGTGTTGATGCCGGTCATTGGCTTCCTTACGGGAGGCATCAATTTGGCCAAGCTTTCGTTCAAGTTTGGAGATGTGAAATTACATTATGGGTTGTTTATCCAATCTGTTATTGACTTTTTCATCATTGCCTTTTCTATTTTCCTGTTTATCAAATTCATTAATCGCTTTAAAAAGAAAGAGGAACCAGCTAAGGAAGAGCTAGTCAAAATGGATCGACAGGAAGAGCTGCTTACTGAAATTCGTGACTTATTAAAAGAACAGAAAGATTTTTTTAGAAAAAATGAAACATCTTGACCACTCGTTCGTATGTTTAAAGTAACAAATTATTTGAGGTGAAGAAGAATTGTATACACAAACATCTGTTGAAACAATGCCATCCGTGATTCGTACATTTGCCTTGTCACTGGCGATTGCCTTTATTGGAACGATGGCTGGATCCTTTATCCCGCCGGCGTTATTCTTACCATTAGCTATCTTGGAATTTGTGATGATTCTTGCGGCGGTGTTTTTCCGTCGTAAAAAAGCCATCTCCTTTTCATTTTTGTATATTTTTACGTTTATTTCGGGGATTACCCTATATCCGATTGTCGCTTATTATTTAGCTACTTCTGGTGCAAATGTTGTGTTAATGGCCTTCGGAACCACAACGGTGGTGTTTACTGGAATTGCCGTTTATGCAGCTAAATCAAAACGGAACTTCTCTTTCATGGGTGGTTTCCTGTTAGCAGCCTTGCTTGCTTTAGTGGCCATCGGACTTTTCCAACTGTTCATTCCGCTTTCTACAACAGGCATGCTGGCTTATTCCTTCATCGGAGTATTAGTATTTAGCGGTTACGTCCTATTTGATATCAGTCGGATGAAGCACCATGGTGTCAGACCGGAAGATGTTCCACTTGCCGCTTTAAGCTTATACTTAGACTTCATTAACCTGTTTGTCAGCATTCTACGTATCTTTGGCATATTAAATAGCAGAGACTAATAAAAAAGGAGCTGGGATCAAATTCCCCAGCTCCTTTTTTAACGTTCCGACGATTTTGGCAACAGACTCCTCATGAACAATGAAACATTAATCTTTTTACAAACGGTCGTATAATGCATTAAAAACAGCAAGACTGACTCTGTATTCATACCAATAATAATTCCATCCATCCGCCATTCCGACATCGATCCCAGCCATAGGATCAAGGCGAAGGAAATGACATTTGACCAAATAATATGGAGGAAGGCTTCTTTTATCATGTTAAAACCAATCATAAAGGCTTGCAAAGGCATGATAAAGTAATGGAACAAGAAAAATGGCCAGAGCATTTGTAAATACACCGCTGAAGTGTCTGATTTAAAAAAGAGTGATGTCAGTTGTGGAGCAAATAAATAGAAAATTACGACCGCAACGATACCATATACAAGGGTTAGCTTCATGGCTTGCTGGAGCATTATTCTTAAGGTTGGGTAATCCTTTTCGGAATAATGTTTTGACACCGCGGGGATTAACACAATCAGTAAGGAATGTGCGATGAATGCTGGAAAAAAGCCAATTGAAACGGCCACACCCATCAGCATGCCATACTGCTCAGTGGCCGCTTTTTCCGTAATTCCGGAATAGACCAGGGCAGCCTTGATGACAAACGGCTGTATCGCATTGGTAAAGGCTGAAAATAGGCGCATCCCCGTTGTCGGAATGGACACGGCCATTAAGTTTTTCCGGACCATTTTTCGATTAAGGTTGGAAAATGGCTGGCGCTTTAATTGTTGAAATTGAATCATAAACATCAGGACTAAATAAAGAAAGACAACTATTTCGCTGCCAATTAAGGTGCAGATCGCCACTAATAACGATGATTCGGCATTAAATTCAAAGAACCGGAACAGAGCAAACAAAACACCCAGCTGTACCATTTTCCTGAGAAAATTGGAGACAGCGATTTTTCCCATCTGCTGGTTCCCCATAAAATAGCCCCGTGCTACTGAAGTAAAGGAGATGACCGGTATTAAGATCAGTAACAGCCAGCGTATATATGGATGATACGTATTAAAGACAGGAATATACGGGATGATTAAAACTCCTAATAAAAATAGAATACTGGTGAAGATGATCGTCAGAGTAATCGCATGGTACAGGATATTCCGATGATACCGTTCCTCTTTCTCTGCAATAAATTTTGAAATCGACACAGGCAGTTCAAAACTGGCCAACAGGACAATTAAAAAGATCGTCGGTAAAATTGACATATACAGCCCTAACCCATGAGAGCCTAATTCCTTCGCTAATATCATATTGACCAGGACTTCAATTCCTTCTCCCAAAAAAGCCGTAGCCGCCAAAAAGAAAATACTTCGATAGTAAACTGCCATTTCTAAGTCTCCTTTTACATCATCTCACCTTATAAACCTATGAGACAAGACCCGTGAATAGTAGTTTGATTTCATTTTGACATGAAAAAAAGGGCTCTGCGCCCTTTTTTAAATATGAGATGCAACCGTTCGTTTTCGGATGATCCATGTCATGAGGATAATAACCCCAAGTAAACCTATCTGTGTTAAAGTTGTTTCCCATGTTGGATAGAATCCAATCCAATCGATGAATGGGAGCTGTTCTGCTGAACTCGTTGAAAGCATATTCGATACCTGTAAAGCATGGATACTGATTCCAAGAATTTTAAAGGCCAAAAAGTAGATTAATATCGTTGCCACTCGGAAGAAGAGCCTGATTGGAATTTTTACACTATAAAAAATCAGCATGAAACCAACCACTGCTAATATCACCAGTGCCAACACAACGCCTAGTATAAGCTGTTGCAGGCTGATATATGGGGTAATGCCTGTGTAAAAAATAATCGTTTCTGCCCCTTCACGGAAAACGGACAGAAAGCTGATAAAGGCAAAGGAAAAGAGACTCCCTTTGGCAATGGCCTGCTGCATCTGTGTATTAATGAACTTGTTCCAATTCCCAATACTAGATTTGTTATGGAGCCAGGCACCGACAGTTAACATCATAAACACAGCCACAACACCGGTAATTCCCTCGATCAATTCCCGGCTGGCTCCGGCAACTAGTTTGGAGAAGACGATATTGATTATGATGGCTAAAATGGCACTTGCCATCACACCCGCAACAACCCCTGCCCAAATCCATTTTTGCTTCTCAGTCTGACCGATTTTCTTTAAAAAGGCTAATAGCGTAACAATGATTAGCAATCCTTCTAAACCTTCCCTTAATAAAATTAAGGCTGCATCCCAGAAGGAATAATCTGTTTTACTTGTTAAAGGCTCTAAACGTGAGCTCAAATCTTTTACGATTGACGCCGCCTTTTCGGAATTCACTTTTCCCGAGTTTAAAATACTTATAGCTGTTGGAATTTCTGTTTCGAGATCACTGTAAAGTTTTGCATCCCTTGTTGAGACGTCCCCTTCAACCATTGGCCAGATTGTAAGAATTTCGTTTAATTGGTGGCTGGCACTTTGATAGTCTTTTTGAGTAATGGCTTTTTCCGCTTTTTGTAAAAGTGTCATTAAATCGGAAATCTGATAATCCTTTTGTTCCTGTTTGGAACTCTTACCCGCCAAAAAGTTATCGACTTCGGCCTTTAACAACTCTGCATTTGTTTTTGCTTTTTTAAGGTCAGCAGGCTCCTGAGTAATCGCAATGCGAATTAAAGCCATGTACTTTTCAATATTACCGTAGGCTGCAATACTTGTATCATGCACGACTTTTTCCGATGCACTCCATTGATTCAATAAAGCCTGGTATTGCAATTTGATTTTTGCCTGATCACCGGCATCAATCACCGCATTTAATTTTTCAATCAAAGGCTGTATCTGCTTTACTTTGTCTTTATTTTTATCAGCCGGATTTTGTTCTTCATCATACTGTACAACGGATGAGGATAAGGCTGAAAGACTGTTGGAGAGTTTCGTTTGATCTGCCTTCTCTTTAGCTAGTAAACTTTGAATCTCTTTCAGCTGTTGCTCGACTTTTTTCGCTTGTTTACTGTCAACTTTCTTTATGACTGCCCACTCTGTGGCGAATTGCTCGATATTTTTCGAAACCGCAGCCTGGTCGCCTGCCTTCGCTTTCATCAAGCTGTCACCAATCAGGACAAACAGTTCGTCATGATTCTCCGCAGCCGCTGCAGGCCGTACCCCCAGCAAGAATACGAATACCATAAATAGGATTAGAAGAATTTTTGATTGTTTTTGCATTTCTTTCTCCCCTTTGATCAAAGGAAAATCATGATTGAAAAATTGCTTCTCCAATATAACTTCCCTGCTTCACTCCAGGGAAACAGGCAAAAATGGCACTGCCCCGGTGTGACGTATACTCATTCAATTTATCGAGTTTTGAAAGCCGCGTTTGGATCGGAATGAATTGTTTGCTCGGTTTCCTCTGAAAACATAAGAAAAGCAGACCCGCGTCGAAGCTGCCTGTTTTGGGATCCATCCCGTTGGAATAAGAATAAGCACGGCGAAGAATTTGCTTGGTCCCGTCTCCATGAGACAGGCGCATATGTGAGTCTTTTGGGATATAATCCTGCCCATTCTCTGTTTTATGATTAAAATCAGGTCGATCTAACTCATTTTTTTGCCCGAGCGGTGCCCCACTGATTCGATAGCGTCCAAAGGTGGCTTCCTGCTCCTTTAAATTGGTACGATCCCAGACCTCGATAAACATTTCAATTTTTCGAACGACCAGATAACTTCCGCCAGTAAGCCAGTCAGGACCGTCACCTGACTGAACCCAAACCTGTTTATTCATGACCTTTTCATCGGTTACGTCCGGATTCACCGTTCCATCCTTGAAGCCAAATAAATTCCTAGGTGTCCCTTCTTTTGGATCAGCCTGTTTTGTTCGCTGGAACCCGGGTTGAGCCCATCGCAAAATTGCTTTGCCTCTGGCGATTCGAATTAAATTACGAACCGCATGAAAAGCCACCTGTGGATCATCTGCACAAGCCTGGATACACAAATCTCCCCCAGACCATTGATCTTCTAAAGCATCGAGCGGGAATGTCGGCAACTCTACTAATTCTGCTGGTTGCTTATGCTTTATGCCAAAACGGTCCTGACCGTCTTTCACGAAAAGAGTCGGCCCTGCACCAAAAGTAACCGTTAAATTTGATGCTGATAACCCCACCGCTTCACCCGTATCTTTTGGTGGAAGAAATTCATTGCTGGTAAGCTCGCCAACCGGTTTTCCTTCTGTCATAAAAGCAGCGGCCTCTGTCCAATCTTTAAGTAGCTTGATTAATTCACTTTTTTGTGTGGCTGTAACATCTAATGCAGCAAAATAAACATGGTTTTGCGTTTTTGTTGTAATTCCACTTTGGTGCTTTCCATAAAAGGGTTGGATTTCTTTGACGGTAGGATTAGATGCCTTGCCTTCCGTAATGGAAATCAGACCTCCTAGACCGGAGGCACCTATTAGGACCCCGACACCACCTACACCGGCCGTTTTCAGAATATCTCGTCTGGAAATTTTACTTGTTGTTAGTCCTTCTAAGTCAGTAGAATTCTTTGTCAATTAAGACGCCTCCGTAACAATACCTATTTGTGACAATGGCTCGGCAAGGGCATCAATTGCCTGACTTAGTTCCTTCACTTCATCAGACGTTAAATCGGTATATAATTTATAGCCTTCACCATTTTTATGCTTGTTTAATAGACTGTATACTTCATCAAATCGGGTGCGGATTTCTTTTGAAAGAGCCGGATCTTTTTTCTCTAACGCTGGATTTAATAGTTCATAAATCTTTTCTGCCCCTTCAACGTTTGCTGCAAAATCAAATAAATCAGTATGTGAATAACGGTCCTCTTCCCCGGTTACTTTCGATGTGGATACTTCGTTCAACAGGTCAACAGCTCCAGTAATCAATAGATCTGGTGTTACCTTTACTGTATCAACCTTTGCTCTTAATAGATTGACATCCTTCATGAGCTGGTCCGCGTATTGCTCATAACCCTTTGTGGTGTTCTCCACCCATAGACCTTTTTCAATACGGTGGTAACCGCCCCATTCCGCTTCGTCTACATCCCCTTCACGGGCATCGATTTTCGGATCAAGCTCACCGAACACCTCGGCAATTGGCTCGGCACGTTCATAATGCATACGCGATGGTCCATATAGCTCTTTCGCCTTGTTTATATCGCCATTTTTAACAGCTGTTGTAAAAGCTTCTGTGGAAGTGACAAACGCTTCAATTTCACTTAGGGCATATTGACGGTATTCATCTGTTACTCCTGTTAACTCTACAGCTCCCTTTTTCTTTGGTGCTTTTTCAGTAGTAGTCTTTTCTGTATTCCCGCAACCTAATAATAGACTGCTTGAAAGTAATAAAATCCCCGATACCTTAATCATAGATCTATTCATTGAAAAATCCTCCGTACAATCAGTAATGATAATCATTTTCATTTTAACAGTAACTGAGAAGAATTTTCAATTGTTTTTTTCTATTAAGATAGTATTTTTGTTTTTAAAAATGGATGTGTTAAAGAACAGTGTTGATTTTTTACACTCTGTTGAATGTAGCGGAAGGTGCGAAGACTCCTCGAAAATGCTAACGCATTTTCTTCGTGCGTGGGCAAATTCTAGGATGAAAATCAATGTCCTGTGGGAGTACGGTTCAGGAGAGACCCCGCAGGCGCAAGCGCCGAGGAGACTCGCCGAAACGCCCACGGAAAGCGAAGCACCTGGAGCGCAAATCAACAGCCAAGTTTAACACAGCCTAACAAATAAAAGACTTCCCAGTATATCTCTGGAAAGTCCCTTAGATTATTTAATTAATGAATGTTTAAATGCATAAATCACGGCCTGTGTACGATCTTGGACGTTCAATTTGCTTAAGATATTGCTGACGTGGGTTTTAACGGTTTTTAAAGCAATAAACAATTCATCCGCAATGTCCTGATTGGTTTTTCCTTCGGCCATTAACAGTAATATTTCGAGCTCCCGGCTAGTAAGTTCTTCATGGGGCAAGTGCTGTGTTTTCTGACGCATTTTCATCATCATTTTTCCAGTAACCTCAGGCTCGAGAACGGATTGTCCATGATATGTAGCCCGAACCGCATTAGCAATTTCACTCGCTTTTGAGGTCTTCAGCATATAGCTGGTTGCACCTGCTTCTAGTGCCGGGTAGACCTTCTCATCGTCCAAAAAGCTTGTGACAATAATAACCTTGGCATCTGGCCACTGTTCAATGATTTGCCGTGTTGCTTCGATGCCATCCATTTCTTTCATGACTAAATCCATCAAGATAATATCGGGGCGAAGGGAAAGCGCAAGCTCTACGCCTTTCATTCCGTTATCCGCCTCTCCAACCACATCGATGTCAGGTTGGGCGGAAAGATACGCGGACACACCAATCCGCACCATTTCATGATCATCCACAAATAACACTCTAATCATTTGCCACATCTCCATTTTTTAACACTGGTACTTTTACTTCCAGCCTGGTTCCTTTATTTTTCACGCTGATGACCTTTAAGGTTCCGCCGATTTCAAGCGCTCGTTCATGCATATTCTGCATTCCGTAAGAGCCGGCTTTAGCCTCCTCCACAAGAAAGCCCACACCGTCATCCACAATGCGCATGATCACCAGGTCATCACGTTTAATCAGCAATACCTCTAGGATATTTGCTTTCGCATGTCTAAGTGTATTCGAAACAGATTCTTGGAGGATTCGGAACAAATGGTCCTCGACCCCTTTATCAAGTGAAAAAGCTTCTACTTTCCATTTAATATCCATAGTTACCTTAAGAGATAATTCGAGCATCAGCTCCTCAATTCCTTCTTGAAGAGTTTTATTTTTGAGTGCAACTGGACGAAGATGAAGCAGCAGGGCACGCATTTCTAATTGAGACTGATGAATCATTTCTTCCACCATTTTCAGCTGTTTGGCTTCAAAATTTTCCTCAGGTGATTTCTGTTCATTAATTGCAGACATCATCATCGAGGCCGCAAATAATTGCTGGCTAACCGAGTCGTGCAGTTCACGGGCAAGTCGGTTCCGTTCCTGTTCAATGATTTCCTGGATTCTTGCCTCTTGGTCCTCCACTTTTTCGGTAGCAAGCCGCTGGGATAGCTTGGCCTGCTCGGCAATTTGCTTCCCGATTTTCTCAATTCTTTTGGCGATGGTTTGCATTTCGGTAATCGCTGGCTTTTCTTGAAAATCGGTGTGCTTCCCTTCTTCAAGCTGATGTAAGGAATGGTCAATGCTTAGAAACTGGTTGCGCCAATATAGGCCCGTTAATGCTCCCAAAAGGATGCCAATCACAATACTAAAGGATGGGACAAACACAACAAAAGGTATACCCATAAAATGCTTTGTCCATAGTTCTGACCAATCATTTAATGGATATACGACTAGGAACACTGCACCGATGAAAATCGAAGTAAAGAAACCAAACGTGATTCCCCAGACGATTTGACGACCTGTTGTACTCATATTCGGCTCACCTCTAAATTCCCGACGATGAGCGAAGTAAAGATTTTTATTTTTTGCTCTGCCGTGTCATAGCCCGGTGTTTTTACCTGATACACCTGGTTAAAAATCTTCTGCTCCTGATGCTCAAACACCTTGGTGCCACCCATAATACCGGAATGATGAATACTTACTTCCAATTCATACGGAACAAGAACGTGAACATTTCCGATGATATTGCGGATAAAAATGACAGTTTCTCCTTTAGGCAGCATCGTAAAGCTAAGGTCGATGACCGTATCACCAATCCCCGTCTGAATGTTAATATCATCCCATTCGTATACTCCATTAGGCGTTTTTTGTTGGCCAATAAATTTATTTTCAAAAAGTGGTTTCGTTTTAATTAGTGTTTCCATTGTTAGCTGTTGTACCGGTTCAATAAATTGCGGATTCATTTTGTTGGGATTTCTTTTGGAAGTAAGATATTGAATAAAAAAGTGCAGTAAGATGGCTAATAATAAAAATTTAAACGTCATCATATTGAAGATACTGATCGCAAAGAAGACAATTCCCCCGTAAAATAGCAGCCTGCCGAACTTCTTTTTCATTCTTTTTCTACCAAGGTATATCATTCCACCAGCGATAAAAAGAGAGAAAATAAGCCCACTATTGAAAAATAATATTTCCAGCAGCAACACAACGATTCCTATAAAGACCAGCCAGGCGGTATAATCGTTTTTAGCATTTTTAAACATCGGCTCACCCTCCCTTTTTATTTTATGGATAAAAGGCGTAGGAACCTACGCCTCTTCTAGAATATCATTTTTTCAGCCTAAATGGACTTGCTTTCTTCTAATTTCGTGTCTTTTTCTAGCTGCGCAATTCTGGCATCGATCGTGCTGCGATAGTAGGAGCTGTTGACTTGATGCTCCAAGCGATCTAAGTAGTTATCGATATCTTTAAAGCGAGAATAAGATTTGCTTGAATAGTCATTTTGATCAAGCACCTGGTTAATGCGGTGGTTTGCACGGGCGATATTTTCACGACCCATTAGTTCCATACGGCGCAGATGCATGTCTTTCAGTTTATGTTTCATTTCCTCATATTTGCGCTCCAATTCAGCAAGCTGCCCATTTACTTGTTCAAGGGAAGCACTTAGGCGCTGTGCTCTATCGGCATATTGTTCATATTCGGCTTGAGCAAATTGATGAAGCTCTGTTTCACCGGCTCTTAAAGCCACTTCTGCTTGATATTTTCGCTTTTCGGCTAGATCAGTTGCTTGCCGTTGTTCTCTTGAAAATTCATCTTTCAATTTATATTGGCGCTCCACCAATTTGCGTACCTTTTCAGTCTCCAGCTCACATTCACGAAGATATTGATTTAGCATCGCTATTGGGTTTTTTTGTTCCTTTTGATCCATTGCTTCATGTAAATCAGCCATTACCACGTTTTTAATTCTTGAAAATAAATTTGTCATGTTCATACTCTCCTTTTTATTGTTCTTTAAATTGGATGTTGATTTTTTTGCTCTAGGCACTTCAAATTCTACGAGTTCTAATAATTTTTCAATTCATTCCATTGTTTTTCAAAGTTCACAAATGGATCTGATTCTTCTTGGAATTTTGTGTGTTTTGGTTCATTCCACTTTTTATATACAAGGTAAAGCACATAAGCTGCTGCTACACCAATGATGGCTGGGACGTTATGGATGGAAGCCGCGATGATGATCACCCCAATAATCGCCAAAGCAATTTTAGAACCAGTTGATTTTGCTTGTAAGAACTTTTTAAAGATGAAGTACAGCAGTGCTGCGCTAATCAGCAGCCCCACCATTGGACCTATGGATGACAGTAACACCACTGCGGCAATCCCACCTGCTAAAAGTAAACCAAATTTTTTCATTTTCTTTGTCACTCCCTTTCGTTATCTTGATATCATCTTACCTCTTTTCTCGGGGTTCCATAATTGCGCTGGAGCTTGATTTTTATCTCGGTCTCTAGACGTAGAAAGGGTCAGTCCCGCATCGGAACTGACCCTTCTACCTTATTTCGAAATAAACATTTGCACCCAGTAGTAGCGCTGGGAACCTCCTTGTGCATAACCAACACCAATATAAGTGGATGATGTACTCAGGATATTGGCTCTGTGTCCTGGACTGTTCATCCATGCTTGAACGACTGCCGCAGGGGATGTTTGTCCCGCCGCAATGTTTTCAGCAGCAGTGCGATAGCTGATGCCGAAATTCTTCATCATGGTGAATGGGCTGCCATAGGTTGGACTTGTATGGCTAAAATAGTTTTTGTCGCGCATGTCCATTGCTTTATAGCGCGCCACCCTTGAAAGCTCCCAATCTGGTGTCAAAGGCTTTAAGCCATTTTTAGCCCGTTCTTGATTCGTCAATTGAATGACTTGATTCTCTATTGACTTAACCCCACTTATATCGGGTATGGTTACTTTTTGCCCCGGATAGATTAAGCTAGGATTCTTAAATTGCGGATTGGCCTGAATCAGTTCGGAAATTCCCACTTGATACCTGACCGCAATTTTCCAAAGCGAATCGCCTGACTGAACGGTATAGATTTGTTGAGCAAACGAAATGCTTGGAATCGAAAACAATGATAATAAAAACAGTAGCCCAAACCAAAAAGATTTTTTCATTTTTTCGCCTCCTCCGAATATATATTTTTGATTTCAGGCTCAAAATATACAGGTAGTACTAAAATATTTTTCAAGGAATTTCAGGGCTTGGAGGACTGTAAGTGAGAGACATTTCCTGGATGACGTATGTCATGCTAATATTGGCCAGTTACCGATTTACCCATTTAATTGTGTTTGATAAAATTACCGAATCCATCCGCAAGCCCTTTGTTAAAAAGGTAACCGTGGAAACGGCTGACGGTGAAACCTCAACAAAAGAAGTCCCAACATCCATGTTCGGCTATTTATTAAAGTGCTATTGGTGTGCCGGAGTGTGGAGTGCTATCTTTTTTGGCACGGCTTATTTGCTTTTTCCCAAGATCACCTTTGTCGTGATTTTGATTTTTTCTATCGCCGGAGGGCAATCGATTATTGAGACCTTTGTAGGTGTCAACATTAAAAAGGTGGATTACTATTCGGATTTGAAAAAAAAGGACTAACGGACGCATAGAACTAGCAAGAAGATTCTCGTCTTTGCATATATCTTTAGAAAGCTTTCCGAAAGCTGACTAAAGGGGGATCTAACCATGGCTATATGGTGGGCAACTTTGATTGGATTTGTCATTTGCCTTGGCATTGCGGGAGGAGTTTTCGTTCATTTTTTAAGAGGTGGGCTGGATATGGAGAGTTCCACACGCGTTGACAAAATAGATCCCGATAAATAACCATAGGAACCCTTTGATGGGTTCTTTTTTACGGAAATACATGATTTTTTCAATTTAGGAAAAATTAAACATAAAAAACTGGAGGGTTACAATGAGTCCATCAGAAAAAATCCCACAATTCCCGCGAACCTATTGGCGAGAAATCGATTTGCCTAAGTTCGACGTATTGAATGAAGATATTTCCGTTGATGTATGTGTGGTCGGTGCCGGTATAACTGGAATTACGGCTGCCTATTTATTGGCTAAAGAAGGCGTTAAAGTTGCGTTACTGGAAGCCGGAAGTGTTCTGAATGGAACGACGGGACATACCACAGCCAAATTAACCGCTCAACACAGCATAATTTATGATGAATTAATTAATCATTTCGGTGAGGATCAGGCTAAATTGTATTATGAATCGATGATGAGTGCTATTCAATTTGTGGAAAATTCCGGGGTGGATTGCGATTTCAGCAAAGAAGACGCCTATGTGTATGCCACCACGGAACAGTATGTTGAGACATTAAAAACTGAATTGGAGGCTTACCAGAGGCTGGGAATTGACGGCTTTTTAAAGGATACAATTCCGTTTCAACATATTCCAGTTAAAGGGGCCCTGGTTATGCGAAATCAGGCTCAGTTTCACCCGTTAAAGTTCTTGCGGTCCCTTTTGGACGATGCTGTAAAGGCAGGTTGTTCCGTATACGAAAATACCGTCGCCATGAATATTGAGGACGAAGATGATTCCCCTATAATTGAAACAAAAGCCGGTCACCGTGTCACATGCAAGCATGTCATTATGGCTACACATTTTCCATTTTGGGACAAGCCTGGGCTTTATTTTGCCAGAATGTATGCAGAACGGTCATATGCCATAGGGATCAAAACGGATAAAGAGTATCCAGGCGGCATGTATATCAGTGGTGATGGACCGACACGATCCATTCGTTCCACCCCTTTCGAGGATGGGCAATTATTGATTATTGGGGGTGAAAACCACAAAACGGGCCAAGGTGAAAATACGATTACCCATTATGAAGCACTGGAGGACTTTGCTGAAGAGGTATTTGGGATTAATGAGTACCACTATCGCTGGTCTGCTCAGGATTTAGTAACATTGGATAAGGTGGCCTACATCGGGCCGATTACGTCCGAACGGGAAAATGTGCTGATTGCCACCGGATATAAAAAATGGGGCATGACCACCGGCATATTGGCCGGACATTTGCTAACGGATTATGTATTGAATCGTGCCAATCCCTATAAAGAGCTATATGGTCCATCACGGTTCCACGCGGATCCGGATTTAAAAAGTATCCTTACTGCCAATGCGGATGTGGCCAAGCACCTCATTAATGGCAAGCTTGAATTTTTCCCAAGGGAACCTGAGGATTTGCAAGTCGGAGAAGGTTCTGTTGTCATGTTTAATGGTAAAAGAGCCGGCGGGTATCGGGATGAAAATGGCAAATTGTATGTAGTTGATACATCATGCACCCATCTTGGCTGTGAATGCGCGTGGAATGCTGCAGAAAAGACGTGGGATTGCCCTTGCCATGGATCTAGATATGCCTATTCTGGGGGTGTAATTGAGGGGCCAGCACTGAAGGCGTTGGAGTTATTGAAAGAGGAGTAGTGGGGTTTTGGATTTTCTTCGTGACTGGCACGGATTGATTGATTTATCGACGCGTTTTGGGTCGTTATCGACACGTTTTGTGGTTTATCAACGTGTTCCGGGTGGGTATCGACGTATTTTTTGGATTTATCCACGCGTTTTGGGTGGCTATCTACACGTTTTGTGGTTTATCAACGTGTTCCGGGTGGGTATCGACGTATTTTTTGGATTTATCAACGCGTTTTGGGTGGATATCTACACGTTTTGTGGTTTATCAACGTGTTCCGGGTAGGTATCGACGTATTTTTTGGATTTATCAACGCGTTTTGGGTGGATATCCACACGTTTTCTGGTTTATCAACGATTTCCGGGTGGGTATCGACGTATTTTTTGGATTTATCAACGCGTTTTGGGTGGATATCCACAAGTTTTGTGGTTTATCAACGTGTTCTGGGTGGGTATCGACGTATTCTTTAGATTTATCCACGAGTTTTGGGTGGATATCAACGCGTTTTTGGGAATTATCGACGCATTTCGTGAAATATCACCGTGTCTTTACGGTTACCAACGTACTTAAAGTGATATCAACATAAATTAAAACGCCTCCCACAATCAGGAGGCGTTTTCCCTATTATTTATTTACCATGCGGACGGTTCCGCTTCAAATCTTCACCTGTTTCAAATTCAACCAATTCTTCACTCGTTCTCATCGCTTTTTTACGATTATTGTTACGCTGAGCATTTTGGTTACCAAGTTTCTGTCTGCCCACACCTATCATCTCCTTTTTTAAGAGGTCAATGATAGTATGAGTGAAAGTCTGCCTTGTTATTCTTTTTCAAATATGGGCGGTTTTCTAGATTTCGTCAGTTGTTCAAAAGCATATGCTACTTCAATTAACACGGGCTCACTGTAAGCTGTTCCTGCAAAGGTAATCCCGACTGGTTCTCCCAGTGAAGTATAGCCAATCGGAACGGCAATGGAAGGATATCCGGCTTTGGCGCTAATATGTGACCCTTCTTCCCCAGGAAAAACAATGACATCTAACTGATTTTTTTCTAAGGCATAATCAATTCCCTGCTTTGTGGCATGATAACGCTCAAACTCCAGCGCCTCAATATACTCTTTTTCCCGCAAAGATCCGCTCGTTGCTTCAGATTCAAGCAACACAGACTGCCCATATTTCAACATTTTTTCTTCATCTTGAAGATTAAATTCGATTAAATCAGCTAGACTTCTAATCGGGACGGTCGGAGGCAACTGGCTTAAATATGAATTTAAGTCTGCTTTAAACTCATACGTTAATACATCGTATTTCCAGTCCTCCTTTGCGCTCGGTATTTCTATTTCTTCCATCACCACAGAGCCTGAATTTTTTAACACTTCAATGGCTCTAAGCACAACCTCTTGTTTTTCTTTATTTTGAAACTGGATAAATCCATCTAAGGCGATTCCGATTCTCTTGCCAGCGAGTCCGTCTTTTTTTAAGTGAGTAGTAAAATCTCGATCAGCAAGCGGGTTGGTCAAAGTAATCGGATCTTCCTCGTCTACCCCACATAGCGCAGTCAACAGGATCACCGCATCCTCCACCGTTCTTGCCATAGGCCCTGCTGTATCATGGGTGTGAGCGATCGGGATAACACCTCGGCGGCTAATCAGACCAACAGTTGGTTTGATGCCTACGAGAGAGTTTTGACAAGACGGATTAAGTATAGAGCCTGAGGTTTCTGTCCCAACTGCTGCCGCTGCCAAATTGGCAGCAATCGCAGCTCCTGACCCTGAACTTGAGCCGCCAACATCAAACTTATCCGGTCCATATGGATTGAGGACCTGGCCACCGCGCGAGCTATAGCCGTTCTTCATGCCGATTGCCATGAAATTGGCCCACTCGGTCATGTTTGTTTTTCCGAGAATTACTGCTCCGGCTTTTCGCAATTGTTCAGCGACAAAGGAATCTCTGGGGGCAATCGAGTTCTTTAGGGCCAAGGACCCTGCGCTGGTATGCATTTTATCATGGGTATCAATGTTATCCTTAATTAAAATCGGAACCCCGTGCAAACTGCTGCGCGGACCAGACTGCCTGCGCTCTGCATCAAGAGCAGCAGCAATTTGCAAAGCGTCAGGATTAACCTCCAGAACGGAATTAATCTTTGGGTCTATCGAAGCAATCCGGTACAAGTAAAGCAAAACCAATTCCTGTGAAGTTAGTTCCCCACCAGCAAACTTCTCCTGTATTTGGCGAATCGTCACTTCCTCCAGCCATTCTTCACCTAATCGCCTTAACTTCGGATTTTCCATTTCTTCCCCTCCAAATGATCCTATCTTGAAGATTGTCCACCCCAGATGGACAAAATACCATTTTGTCCACGGGCGGTGCCTGTCACCCTTTATTTTTCACCCTTTATAAGTTAATTTCATTTTTGCCGTAGTTTTTGTTGTTCTTCTGCGATCTGTCCTTTGAAGAAGATTCGTTTGTGAACGGGTACTTTTAGTTCGCGGCAATAGCGTTTGAGTTCGCGTTCTTCTCGTTCGGTGACTAGTGAGATGACGATGCCATTGGCGCCCATTCGGCCGGTTCTGCCTGCCCGGTGGATGTATTGGTTGATATCACGCGGGAGGTCGATTTGGACGACGTGGGTAATTCCTTGGATATCTAGGCCTCTTGCGGCGACGTCGGTAGCGATGAGCATGGTTATTTTTCCTTCACGGAAGTCCTTTAGCGCTGCCTGACGCTCCAGTTTCTTCATATCGCTGTGTAATACGGCAACGGAGAGCTCTTTGAAATTTAATTTTTCTTTTAAAACTTGAATTTCCCCAATGTCATTAATGAACGCAAGGGTTTTACTGTTTTCTAAGCGGGCAATCTTTTCAAGCAGCTTGGCTTTTTCTCGTTTTTCCCCAAAGAAATATATGTGCTCTACTTCGCCTGATTGAGAAATCTCATCTTTGGAAATCCGAATGACTTCCGGCTGTTTTGTCAATTCTTTCGCCAGTTTTTCAGCACCCGCCTTAAGGGTTGCCGAAAATACCACGACTTGTCGGTCAGCCATTGCGGATTTAACGATGCCTTGAACAGAGCTGAGATGCTCCGGAATAAGTAGCTGGTCCCCTTCATCTAGGACAATCATTTTAACCTCATGCATCTTTACTTTTTTCTGTTTAATTAACTCCAAGAGCCTTCCAGGAGTGGCGAAAATAATGTGAGGACGCTTTTTTAATTTTTCCAGCTGCCGTTTCAGGTTGGCTCCGCCAATAATAGATGTACCTCTAATGCCGCTACCTTCTGACCATTTTTGGAATTCTTGGAAAATCTGCATAACCAGCTCTTGAGAAGATGCCAACACAACCGTTTGCAGTGCCTGAGATTCCGGTTCCATTTTGTTTAGCAGAGGCAGTAAATAGGCTAATGTTTTCCCTGTGCCTGTCGGGGATTCAGCGATCAGATCCTTCCCTTCAAGAATGAATGGAATCGCTTCCTGTTGAACGGCCGTTTCCGTTTGGAACCCCGATTTTTCCCATATATTTTGTAAAAAAGGCTTAAGTGTGTTTATCATACATGACTCCTTTAAAATCATTCATTTCTTATTGATACTAACTTATCATGCGGGCAGTGTCCAGATTTCAAGGGTTAGATTGAAGGATTTAAGTAGAAGATGATCCATACGATGTGCAGAACGATGACGGAGAAATACAGAACGCAGGTCGAAACCAATAACATCCGAATTTTTCCTTGTAATGGTCGAAGATAATATAAACCGAGTAGCACAAGCGGGAGGATAATTTTTATAAAATAAAAATAGTACCAACCATGCTCCATGACCATTCTCATCATGGGATTTCCTTCTTCTATGACACCAGACACAATCCCCAATTGGGTCAGTAAGGCATCCAATGTCCCCGCAATCAGCAGAAATATACAAAGCCTCATTCATTATCCTCCCTAAAATCTTGCCAATTTATCAATCCGTGCCTTTTTCAGCATTACTCCAAAACATTCCAATCAAATAATAACATATTAAGAATTATTTTGTTCTTAAAAACGCACAACAACATAAAAAAATACCCCCTAACAACGGGGATATAACTTTTAATATTAATCTAATTTAACAGCCATTAATCGGAAATGCATCGGTTCTAATTCAGTGACGATCACATTCATCCCCAAAGATTGTAAGTTTGCAATCAGTGGCTCCGCGCGATGAGGTAGATGAATTTCAATAATACTGTCTTTAGGAGCAGCTTTAATTGCATTTAATATTTCACGCCTCGGGTGTTCCCCTTTAGCTATTCTTGCACGCATATCGATGATGACTCTTTTTCCCTCAATTTGAATTCCTTCAGACATGGCAAGTACTCCTTTATAAAAAGTCTCTGTTAAACTAGTCTGTTGATTTCCGCTCCAGGTGCAAGCGGTTCGTGGGCGTTTCGTGAGCCTACTCGGCGCTTCCGCCTGCGGGGTCTCGCCAGAACCTTACTCCCATAGGAGTCTTCGCACCTTCCGCTACAATCAACAGAGTGTAAAAATATCAACACTGTTCTTTAACACAGCCTTTAAAAAATATACCTTAGTTTAGCACTTCTAAAATTGAAAGGTATTGATATAAATCATAGCTAAGTGACGTTTGCCTAATTTAGCCCTTGTTAAGAAATTTGACAGTTTTGTGTACATTGCTTGCTAATTGGGATTAGCGTTGAAAATTAGTGATAGAATGACAACAGGTATGTTAACAATATAATGGAGTTGACTATATTGAAAAAGAAAATCTCCTTTATGATATTTTTGCTGTTTTTTTTATTCGGTACTAGTGCATTTGCTCACTCTCACTTGGAGGATTCTACCCCTAAACAAGGGGAGATTCTTACCCAATCACCTAAAGATTTCATCCTTACTTTTGAAACAAATGTAGAGCAAACAAGTACATTTTTCATAACAGATCGAAACGGAACGGAGATTCCCCATCTAAACGTAAAGATTGATGGTAATAAGTTAGTGGGGACGAAGGGCGATGCTTTGACAAACGGAGCTTATGATATCCATTGGAAGGTTATTGGTACGGACGGCCACCCACTAGAAGGTAATATTCCTTTTACTGTTCAACTCCAAGGTAGCCAATCTACCACAGCACCTTCTAATAGTTCGACGAAAGAAACAAAAGCTGCTGTTGTAAAAAAGGCTAATAAGGAATCTGCAACTCCCGCAAAGCTAAAACAATCTGACCCAATGGTTAGAAACTTAATTGTTCCGATTTCGGTGGGACTATTCCTTGTTGTTGGAGCAGCTAGTTATTGGCTATTTTATCGGAGGAAACAAGTCTAAATGATCTTCATAAGTGTTCTTAGCGAGGCTTTGCTTTATATCTGCTTATCATTTTTATTGGGCAGCTTTATTTTACAGTTGGTTCCTGTGATTTCACGGCCAGCTGTTAAGGTCCCTAAAGTTACCCTTCTTACAGCAGCTCTTGGAGTTGCTTTTTTCTCGTTTGTTCCTGTTTTAAAAATTATCCTTTATTTATATCATGGTCTTGGTTTGGGAATGACTATCACCTCTGTATTATTGAATTTCGAGGTGGGAAAGTCGTGGATTAGCACTGGAGTCATCTCCCTTATTCTGTTTATTTATATACTTCCGATCAAATTGGAGCAACGACCGATTTTTTCCATAAATGCGCTATTGTTAACTGTCGCTCTAATTGCCACCATTGGTTGGTCCAGCCATGCGAGCTCCTTATCAAGATGGCCGGGATTTGTAACCCATACCACCCACATGTTAGCTATTAGCATCTGGGTAGGAATTTTACTAACTGTCAGCTGGTTTTCTAAAAATCACGAGAATTGGCTTGCTTTCTTAAAATGGTATTCACCTGTCGCGATGATTTGTTTATTTTTTACCATTTTATCCGGTCTTGCCTTGATGACCTTTGTGATGAACTTACATGATTACGTTAATTCATGGACGATTTCCTATGGACAAGCCCTGTTAATTAAGCACTTAGCCATCGCACCACTCCTGGTATTTGCGTTTATCAATAGCAGTTTGATTCGAAAAAAAATGGTTAATGATTCTTCGTTTAGTCCGCTACCGTGGGCAAGACTGGAGAGCGTAACTGTCATATTGATTTTCTCGATTACTGGTTCATTAAGCCAGCAATCTCCACCGCATGAAATTAGTACAACGATAAAGGAGACAGGAACCTCAAAACTATTTAACTTTTTCCATCAAGGAGTCTCCCATCTGCCTTTACACTTTAGATTTAATGTCACTTCAATGATCTTTTTGCTGACTGCTCTGTTTTTCTTAACATGCATCCTATTAACCTTTGTAAAAAGGGCACCAAAAGCAATGGCCCTCATCATGAGTATCCTGTTTATCCTGGCAAGTTATTTGGCATTCATGTATAGCGTTTAAAAAGGCAGAGAGAATCTCCCTGCCTTTTTTTAATGGATTGAATTCACCCGTTTATCCTTTAGATTGATGATGCCATAATTATTTGAAATGGAATCTTAAAAGTGGGAAAAAATCGGCAGATTAGTTTCTTAGAATTAACTCCCTATAAAAACAAATGAAGGAAAGCACCTATATTACGATGTGTGCCTTTATTGTATAATCCTTCAAAGCTGTGCCCTCATTTGGAGTCTATTAATACGATTATTGGAGAGATACCAACGTCATTAATTGACCCCTGTTCCCTTCAAGCGTTAGTGTTACATTCTTTCCTTTATAATTAAATAATTCACTTTTCATGTTGTCTAATGCTTTTGCAGTATATGTAGTGCCATTAGGCGTGATAAAACGAAAAGTTCCTTGAGGATCCACCTCTGCTAATGTAGCTGCTATTTGAATTTGATTAATAGTAGATTCAGGATTGTAAGGAACCTTGATGATTTGTCCAATTTTCAACTTTGATGAGTCAACTCCCAGATTTAGATCTTGAATGAATGAAACAGAAACACCTAATGTTTTTGCGATTTTTGTAAAGGTGTCACCACTCTTGATGACATATGTATTTGTATTTTTAACTGTTTCATTCATATTTTTCCTTGGTTCATCATTCGTTAAATAAGTCTCATTAACAAACGCTTCTTTTCCATTGAATGTAATCTTGGCCCAACCATTTGTTGTTGATTTCACAGATATACGATCATTTAATTTTAATGTGCCAAGGATGGTACTACTCGTTGAAGCTGCTTCTCTTACTCTTAAGGTTGTGGCAGTAACATACTGCGTTTTGGTGATTTGGCTGGTTGTTGGTTCATTCTTCGTTAAATAAGATGCACTGACAAAGGCTTCTTTTCCATTGAATGTAATCTTGGCCCAACCATTGATGGTTGTTGTCACTGACACACAATCATTAAATTTCAATAAACCAATTATTGTACTACTCGTTGAAGCTGCTTCTCTTACTCTTAAAGATGTAGCAGTTACATACATTGTTTTAGTGATTTTGCTAGGTGTTGGCTCTACTGATTCTTTAAACGTAAGGTAATCAGCACTCACATAACAAAGTCTTCCTTTAATCAAAATGGCCGCCCATCCGTTTTCTACGGATACAACCTTAACAACATCACCTTCTTTAAACTTACCAAGAATACTGCTCGTAGTGTTTGGCTGGGAACGAACATTGAGTATGGTGGCATTTACCATTCTGTCTTGAACTTTCGGCAATAGAATTTTCTTTCCCTCAATAGATGACAGCCCATTTGCATCTAATATTTCTTGTGCAGTTACACCATGTTTTGCAGCGATTTCTTCAATTTTTTCTCCACTCTTAACCTGATACGTGTATTCTTCAATACATCCAGCATTCGAAGTGTTTCCAAAAAAGCCAAGAACAATGGTAAAAATACCAGTCACTACTAATCTTTTGGCAGGATTCTTTTGAATCCATTGGTGAACCTTCGAAACATATGTATTCCAATTATCACTTATATCTTTTAGGAATCCTTTGACATCCAGCACATTACGAATATCAAAATAATTTGCGCTCTTATAATATTCACGTCTTTCCATCCTTGAAGTGAAAACAGGTATACTTTTAGGTTGCCTGATTTTTCGGTGGGTCTCTTTCCTGGTTACCTTCAACTCACCATTTAAAAATAATTCCTCTTTCAAAATAACGCCCTCTCTTATCCCATCTTGATTTCTAAGTAAATGGATGATCATCCATTTACGCACTATATATGATTCGGCTGTCAATAATTTTTTTTGTCCATATTTGTTAATAAAAGTCGAAATTAGATGAATATGGACCCATTACCATATTCATGTTGAAAATAGAAAAAGATAAACCTTCGAGGTACTTAAAAACAAGGCTGCGTTAAAGAACAGTGTTGATTTTTTACACTCTGTTGATTGGAGCGGAAATCAACAGACAAGTTTAACAGACATCCATGTAAAAAATTTGCACATCAATAAATGAAATAACTGCTGAAGTAAAGTTATCCACAGTTATTTCATGGTAGAGCAAATAAAAAAACGATCCCTCATATGAAGAATCGCCCCCTATTATTCCACTTTAACTTTTATACGATCAATAGAATTGTAGCCATAACCCTTTCTGTTCCAAAATGGTTCTAATGGTTGGATATTCCCATAAGAATCTGTTGCTTTTGATTTTATGGTATATTCCCCTTTTTTGCGTGCTTCCCATTTATAGCTCCAATTGGTCCATGTATATTTTTCACTTGGTGACGTTAATTGGCATGTATCCCATGTTTGGCCATCATCCAAACTAATTTCTACTTTTGATAGCATTCCTATTCCTGCCCATGCGATTCCTTTAATTTCATAAATTCCTTTATGCAATAACTGCATATCTAATGGGTATTGAATAGAGGAGTTTACATTAATGGTAGTGACAGGGAATTTTCCTTTATCGTCCTCTTTGTTAGGATAATAAACATAATCAACAGTTTGATATGGTCCTTTATATTTTTTGTCAATCACTATTATTTGTTTAATCCATTTTACTGAAGCCATCGCATACCATCCTGGAACAATCAATCTGAAGGGAAAGCCGTGCTTGAAGGGAATCGGTTGATTATTATATTCATAAGCAATAATGGTATCCGGTTCAAGGGATTTTTCAATGGGTAAACTTCTTGAAAAGTTATAAATTTGATCTGAATCCGGCCTATTTCCATAATCATAACCTTCAAAAACAATTTCTTTTGCCGTATCCATTAATCCTGTGTATTCAAAAAGGATTTTTAAAGGAACTCCTTTCCATATACCTTGACTAATCGCTCCTTTCCCCCATTGTTCTCCAAAAACTTTGGGTTCAAATAATTGGCGCCTATTTCCGGAACACTCAAGAACAACTTTTAAAGTTTTTGATGGAAATGAGTAAATTTCCTGTAAGGAAAATATTCTTGGGGTATGCACTAATCCATTAATTGGGAGATAATAAAACGATGACGTGAAATTTGGGTAATAAAAGTGATTTCTTCTAAAAAATAATTTTCCTCCTATACGATCATCGGTCACAAAATTTATAGGTGTTTCCTGATTTTCAGGAGCTAACGTTTTGGTAATTAGGTAGGGTCTTATTTCGGGGCTTTGGGATTTTTTCAAATAACTGCCTCCTTAAATTGAATACTATTTAATGGATATGTAGGTACATGTGTATTATTCAATTTATTACCTTATATCTCTTCCCTATAAACTATAGAAATGCTTCGTCATCTCGGAATGGGTGTGGCAATGGGGAACGCAAACGAAGAGGTTAAAGAGGCAGCCGTTTTTGTTACAGCACACTACAAAAATGATGGATTGGCTGAGTTTATAGAACGTTATCTTCTTAAATCAAATGAATCTTTTGCCATTTAGGGTTATTTTAAAAGACCTTTTTATAATAAAAAATGACAGATGTAATCCCTTTTGTAAGATTTATTCCTGTCATTTTTTATCTTCAATTAGAGATATTGTACCATTAAGTTATCCAAATATTTAACGGTAGTTCTATTAATTAGTTAAGTTAACAAATGCTCCGATGACAATCCGATTTAGCAGACGAGCCAGCTCTTCGAAATTTACTTTGTTATTTTCCACTTCGTGATAATTTTGAACAATCACTTCATTAATAGCACCAATCATGGCGTGTGAAACAATTTGCATTTCTACATCAGAAACGGTATTCTGCAGTAAACCTTGAACCGTTTTAAACATAAGCTCGGCAAAGCGGAGGTGTGCCTCGGTACGAACCTTTTCAACCTCCTGAGAAACCCCGACAGACTCCACCAACATCAGATTAGCAACTCGAATGTCTGTAAAACAAATCTCAATATAACGATGGATTCCTACATAAGCTTTGTATGCCACTCTACTCTCTTTTTCAATCTCCTGCTTAACTTCTTCTATGATTTCCGTTGATATGACATCAAGCAGGTTTGCCATTAGCCCTTCTTTGCTAGAAAAATGCTGATAGAAAGTCGTTTTGGACACCCGAGCCATTTCCACAATATCTAACACAGAGGTATTTTTATACCCCTCCCTGGTGAACAAAATCAAACTGGCATAAAGAAGTTTGTCTCTAGCTTCTATTGGCATTTCAGAAATAAATAACATTTTTCATCCATCCTAACTATTAAGTACGGGTACGTATTAGTTTAAATTTTAAAAGAAATTTCCTTGATTAACAAGTTTACAAAAATAAACAGCCCCATAAGGCTGCTTATCTATCAAATTACTAATGCCCAACATATCTTGCATCCGGAACCAATTGTTTCCAATCCTCGTAGGTAAGAATGGTGTTCCAATGTCCAGTGATTTTAGCAAATCCTACCACTACAAAAAATAATACTAGAAACCCTACCGGAATAAACCACTTATTCACTTTTTTGTTTACAACTGTCATGTTCAAAGTGTCTTTAATTGGACAAGCCTCTACACAGGACATACAAGCATTACAATTTGGTGAGGCAACTACCTCTTTAGTATGTACTTTAATTCGCTGCGGGCAAACCTTCGTACACATTTCACAGTTGGTGCAGGTTTCAGAATTTCTACGTACCTTAGATATCCTGAAAATCGAGCCCAATCCGATTAATGCGCCGTATGGGCATAGGAAACGACACCAAAAATTACGGAAAAATAAAGACAAAACGAAAATAACAAGGACAAATTTGAGGGCAAAGCCTCCTATATTTAAAAAGAATAGAAGCATCTTTACATCTGAAATTTTATTATACGGCTCTTCTAGGAAGGCTTTTGCTTCGAACGTCGGCATCGCGATGATCATGCTGATAAAGAAATATAGCAGGATATATTTGATTGGAGTTAACAGCCACGCAAGCCAGGTTGGAATTTCAAAATTTCTTTTACATATTTTTCTGCCAATCCACCCTGTAATTTCACTTACGGTGCCAACAGGACAAAACCAGCTGCAAAATGAACGGCGGAAAATGAAGCCAGATCCAATAAAAAAGGTTAGTAAAACAAGACCTGCCGGGTGAATCGTATCAAACCCTCCGCCCTTAAACCACACTTTAAATGCTACTAAAGCACTTATTGGTAAAAACCCTTCAACAGCAGATGGCCGTTCTACAAATGGTGCGGCACCATTCGTTTCGAAATGATGATAAAATCGATAGAATTGCAGACCTACATATAGCAAGAACAACAAAAAAACGCCTTGGACCAAGTAACGTGTGATTT
This sequence comes from Neobacillus solisequens, assembly GCF_051233465.1. Taxonomy (NCBI): domain Bacteria; kingdom Bacillati; phylum Bacillota; class Bacilli; order Caryophanales; family Bacillaceae; genus Neobacillus; species Neobacillus solisequens. The sequence continues at coordinate 238,918 of NZ_JBKFGJ010000011.1, forward strand.
GAATTGGCTTTCGTTTCAGCTGTTTCTTATACCATGCTTTGGATTTCATCACAATCCTCCATTCTTTTTACCCTAACTATAGAAAACATACAAAACATGGAATGTGATGTAAATCATGGATGCATTTGTTTTCATAAAGCTGTCACATTGCTATTCTTAATTCTGACAAATTATTATTTATTATTACATTATTAAGAATGGTACCGATTACATCAGAATTTTTTGAAAAAAAACACTTGAAAAACTATTAAAAAATAATATAATTAGTATATCAAAATTATTTTTTGAAAAATCAAAATCAATGACGAGAAAGAGTAACTTGATTGTTTTTGACTTCAGAGAGCCGACGGTGGTGCAAGTCGGTGTCAGGCACCAAGTGAAAATCATCTCTGAGATGCATGGCTGAACTTATTCAGTAAGCCTTCGCCGGACCTCCTGCCGTTAACATAGGACACGTATGATGGTACGTTGATCGAGAGCCGCAATGTCTTTTTATTGCGGAAGTAGGGTGGTAACGCGAGCATGCTCGTCCCTATCCATAGGGGCGGGCTTTTTATTTTGTCTAAAAAAAGCACCTGGCCAGGGCTTTCAAGAAAACAAACGTTAAAAGGAGAAAAAATCATGAAAAAAAGAGATACCTTATTTGTTGGATTAATGTTATTTTCAATGTTCTTTGGAGCCGGCAACTTAATTTTCCCGCCGTTTTTAGGAATGGGCGCAGGGACTTCCTTCTGGCCGGCCATTATTGGATTTATCGTCACAGCCGTTGGCTTGCCGCTGCTAGTGTTAACGGCCATTTCCCTTGTAAAGGATGGTGTTAATACGCTAGGGAGCCGGGTGCACCCTTGGTTTGGAACTGTGTTTACGATCATTGTCTATTTATCGATTGGACCTTTCTTCGGAATCCCAAGAAACGCTAACGTGGCTTTTGAAATGGGCTTAAAGCCATTCTTAGGGAATGTATCTGTCAGCAATTCAATGCTGCTACTTGGTTTTACAACCGTGTTTTTCTTACTAGTTTATTTATTAAGTCTTAATCCATCCAAAGTAGTAGATTACATGGGACGATTCATTACTCCAACTTTATTATTATCGATTGTCGTTCTCTGTGCTGCCGGATTCTTAAAACTCGGAAAACCACTTCAAGCACCTACAGAAAACTATCAAACTGCTTCTTTATTTAAAGGATTTATCGATGGCTATTCTACCATGGATGCTTTAGCTGCATTAGCGTTTGGGATTGTTATTTTAACGACTCTTAAGCAAAAAGGAATTACGGATAAAAAGCAACTGACTTCCTTCACCGTAAAAACCGGCTTGGTTGCTGGGGCCGCACTTGCCCTTGTCTATGTGGCGATTGGTCTTCTTGGCGCCAAAATGGCCGGTTACGGAACGTTTGATAACGGCACAGCGTTATTGTCATCTGCAGCTACACTCATACTCGGCAACGCTGGAAAAGTACTACTTGGTGTAATCTTTACTCTCGCCTGTTTTACGACTTGTGTTGGTTTAACAATTGCTTGCGGAGAATATTTTTCGGAAATTTTTCCTCAGGCAAGCTACCGTGTAGTTGTAACACTTGTCACTGTTGTCAGCTTTTTAATCGCCAACCTTGGTTTGAATCAAATCATCACCATTTCGGTTCCATTCCTTGTCATGGCCTATCCATTAACCATTGTCCTTATCACACTTGCTTTCCTTCATCGTTTTTTTGGCGGTGCACAGAAGGTTTATGCTGGAGCGATGCTCTTGACAGGGCTAGTTAGTTTGTATGATGGCTTAAAGATGTTCGGATTAAAATGGAGTGTACTGGAGTCTGTGATGAGTCATTTACCATTAGCCTCCGTGGGACTTGGATGGGTCGTTCCTGCCATTGTGGGCGGATTGATCGGATTAATTTTTGAAAAACTAATGGGACCTTCTTACAGCAAGGAAAATCAAATGGAAAAAGCCTCTTAAAAAAACAGCCAGCGGAGCATCCTCCGCTGGCCATTTTTATTTTTCCGTACCAAAGATTATATTATTTTGTTTACGGGCTTCTTCAGTGATTCGGACCACGATTTTACTCCAATTTTTCAAACGTTCATGTTCCTCATGATTTTGAGATTGAATGATATCGGCAAAATCCCGGCACTCATAAACCATATCCAGTTCTTCTTGCTCTTGACTGAAAATTTGGCTTTCCTTTGTATGGCTGTCCAGCCATTTAATTTCAGAAATTGGCGCTGGATCTTGAAGAAGGAAGGTTCCTTTTTCCCCATGAATTTCACAAGGTAATTCGGAATGGGATACTTTTGAACAAAGGATCGTACAAACAAAGCCATCGTACTCTAATACCAATGTTCCGCTGCCATCTACCCCAGTTCTCAATAATACCGGATGATAGGTGACCTTCGTTGGCTCTCCGAACAAGCCAACTGCTAAAAACAATGGGTACACACCTAAATCAACCAGTGCACCGCCTGAATATTTGGATGTGAAAATATTCGGCTCTTCCCCATTTAAAAATAAATCATACCGGGATGAATATTGAATATAGGACAGCATCGCACTTCTTAATGTTCCTGCCATCGGGAGCTTATCCCTTAAAATCTTAAAATTTGGAGCATGAATATTGCGAATCGCTTCAAATAGAAAAACGCCGTTCTCTTCTGCTGTTTGATAGGCTTTTTCCATTTCAGCAGCGTTGGAAAACATCGGTTTTTCACAAATAACATGTTTTTTATTTTTCAAAAAAAATAGGGCATGTTCAAAATGCACAGAATTTGGGGACGCGATATAGATGACGTCAATTTCTGGGTGCTTGGCCAATTCTTTCAGATCGGTAAAATAGTGTTCTGCTTGATATTTATCGGCTAACTTTTTTGCTTTATCTTCCGAGCGGGAATAGGCCCCGGTAAATTGGAATTGTTTGCTATGTATGGCTGATTCAATAAATTTTTCGGTAATCCAACTGGTTCCAACTGTTGCGAACGTAAGCATATAGATCTCCTCCTAATACACTCTTTCAAGTTTCTATTGTATCCAATGTTGGCAGCTTTGTAAAAAAACGTGGCAGACCCTGTTTTTCGGATGAATTGTTGGGAACAATGGAAAAATATCAGTATTTATGTTATGAATAGATAGTAGATAAGATGAAAGAGGTTGAAAAGGGTGGAAAATCAAACATCTAATTTTATAAAAGATATTATGATTAAAGACTTAGAAACAGGAAAGCACAAAACCATAGCGACCCGTTTTCCTCCTGAGCCTAATGGTTACTTACATATCGGGCATGCCAAATCCATTATTCTGAATTTCAGCTTAGCGGATGATTTTAGTGGGATCACTAACCTCCGTTTCGATGATACAAATCCAGCAAAAGAGGATATCGAGTACGTAAATTCGATTAAAGAGGATGTAAAATGGCTCGGCTATGAATGGGAAAACTTATTCTTTGCCTCTGATTATTTTGAGGAGATGTACAATCGGGCGGTTTTGTTAATTAAAAAGGGACTTGCTTATGTGGATGATTTAAGTGCTGATGAGATCCGCGAATATCGCGGCACCTTAACTGAGCCCGGTAAAGAAAGCCCTTATCGCGGTCGTTCTATTGAAGAAAATCTGGATTTATTTGAGCGGATGCGCAATGGAGAGTTTGGTAACGGTGAAAAAGTGCTTCGCGCCAAGATTGACATGACTTCACCTAATATTAATTTACGTGACCCGGTCATCTACCGAATCGCTCATGTATCACACCATAACACAGGGGATAAATGGTGTATCTATCCAATGTACGCCTTTGCACACCCGATTGAGGATGCGATTGAAGGCATTACTCATTCCATTTGTACGATTGAATTTGAGGATCAACGACCGTTTTATAATTGGATTGTGGAACAATGTGAAATGGAAAAGCAGCCACAGCAGATTGAATTTGGCCGCTTAAATTTAACAAATACCGTTACAAGCAAACGGAAATTAAAGCAATTGGTCGATGAAGGCTTTGTCGATGGCTGGGATGATCCGCGGATGCCGACGGTTTCTGGAATGCGCCGCAGAGGTTTCACACCTGAATCCATTCGCAACTTCGTTCACGAAACGGCTGTTTCCAAAAATAATTCTACGGTTGAATTCGAAATGCTTGAGCACTTTGTCCGCGAAGACTTAAAGTTAAAAGCACCACGCACCATGGGTGTCATTAATCCTTTAAAAGTAGTCATCACCAATTATCCGGAAGGACAAATTGAATTGCTTGATGCGGAAATCAATCCTGAGAACCCAGAAATGGGCATGCGCAAAATTCCTTTCTCCCGCGAAATTTATATCGAGCAGGATGACTTTATGGAAAATCCGCCGAAAAAATATTTCCGTCTCTTCCCTGGAAATGAAGTGCGTTTGAAGCATGCTTATTTTATCAAGTGCGAAGAAATCGTGAAGGATCCAGAGGGAAATGTCGTTGAACTGCGCTGCACCTATGATCCTGAAACGAAAAGTGGCACCGGTTTTACTGGTCGTAAGGTAAAAGGAACCATTCATTGGGTGGAAGCGACTCATGCCGTTCCAGCAGAGTTTCGCCTTTATGAGCCTTTGATTTTGGATGAAACAGAAGAAGAGGGCGATGACAGCAAAACGTTCCTTGATAAGGTCAATCCAAATTCACTGGAAATCATCCAAGGCTTCGTTGAGCCAAATATGAAAGAAAGCATGCCACATGATAAGTTCCAATTCTTTAGACATGGTTACTTCAACGTAGACCCGAAAATTACTACTGTCGAAAAGCTTGTGTTTAATCGAATTGTTTCTTTGAAGAGTTCTTTTAAGCTGTAGGATATGATGGTATTGAGCGACTAGGTTCCCTGAGTTAATTTGGGGCCTGGTCGCTTTTTTAATTGGGGTTTGGGCTTTCAATCGAGCAAATTGCGACTGTGCTGCTGCGACATTCTCTGGTTCGGGGCTTATTGGCGACTTCGATGTTGGGATTTTTGTTGATTGTGGCTCCAAGAGGGCTTATTGGCGACTTCGGTGTTGGGATTTTTGTTGGTTCGGGCTCCAAGAGGGCTTATTGGCGACTATATCTCTAACTTTCCTATTGTAAAGGCGTTAAGTCTATTCATAACGACCCCGACTATCATTTTTTCTATCTACACGGGATTTATCAAGCCCCCATAACGACCCCAGCCCCCTTTTTGCATCTGCACAGGATTTATAAGGCCAAATAAAAAGAACCAAGCCATTTTGAGCATGGTTCTATTCTTTAAGATTTCACTTTAAACGGAACTTCAAGAATAATTTTTGTACCTTTTCCCGATGCGGTATTAATGGTTAACTCGCCGCCTACTGATCTAGCTCGTTCATCCATACTAAATAGGCCGACGCCCGGGGTGTAGCTTTGCGACTCAAAGCCTTTCCCTTTATCTTCAATCATAACCCTGACGATATCGTCAATTTCTCTGACCGTTACTGAGGCTTCTCTCACTCCTGCATATTTGCGGATATTGGTCAATGCCTCTTGGATAATTCGGTAAATGGTAAGTTCGATACTGATATTAAGACGCTTATTTAAGACACAGTCAAAATACACATCAATATCATAATGATCTGAGAACCTCGATAGGTACGAGCGAATCGCCGGAACTAGCCCGAGATCATCCAAAACAGATGGCCTTAGTTCCCAAGAAATTTCCCGAATTTCTTCAATTAATTGAGCGGCCTCGTCTTGCATCTGCTGTAGCAGCGGGTGGTCCATTTCCGAAAGTAACCGATTTATCGTAATCAAGTGACTATAAAGATTTTGGCCGATTCCATCATGGAGGTTGCGTGACAGCCGCTTTCTTTCTTCCTCCTGGACGTCGATAATCCGTGTCATCATTTTTTGCAATTCATGTTCAATACGCTTTCTTTTCGTTATTTCATAGCGAATGGCAACATATTGATAAGGCTTTCCTACTTCATTTAGAAAGGGGACAATCGTGGTATTTACCCAATAATATGTACCGTCCTTGGCACGATTGTAGATTTCACCCTTCCAGACCCGGCCGGATCCAATTGTTCTCCACATTTCTTTAAAAAATGAAGGAGAATGGTACCCGGAATTAACGATCCGATGATCCTGACCCAATAGTTCTTCGCGTGAATATTTAGAAATCTGACAAAATTGATCGTTCACGTATGTAATGATGCCATGGGCATCGGTAATAGCAACAATGGATGATTGGTCCAGGGCATATTTGTAATCAATCAGCTCATTTTTCATCTGCTGAAAATCCATCTTTTTCCCTCGCATCACAAAAAATATCCTTTTAATAACTGTTCCAATGTGTTGGCCGATTCCATGACCCGGTCCTGACTTTCTTCAGTAAAAGAACCGGTGCTTCTGTTTCCAATAAGAAGTACCCCTTTAGGGACGCCATTAAAAAATAAAGGAACCGCGTAGGTGGAGACAAGTTTTTCTGCAAGCATGATGGGATAATCGGTGACCTTACCCAAAATACCGTTTGGGAAGTCTGTTAACATCATGTTTCCACCACTCGAAATAATTTTTCCAGCAATTCCTTTCCCGAAGCGAACTGTAATTCGTTGATATTTATCATTTAAATTTCCGGAGGCATAATGCCATCTGACATCAGGGCCATTTTCATCTTGAAAAGCAAGGCCGACAAAATCACATTGAATTACTTTTCTTAATGTGTCGCAAACCTGTTTTACCTCCTGTAATTCCATTAACTCAGACATACCCGTTGCTCCTTAAATACCATAACCTAGCAACCCCTTTTTCACCGCGTATTCCACTAGTTCAGGCCGGGTTTTTAGTTGCAATTTTTCCATCACTTTGCTTTTGTGGGTTTCTACCGTTTTCACAGAGATTATCAGTTGCTCAGCGATTTCCTTGTTAGAATAACCTTTTGCCACTAGTGTTAACACTTCTTGTTCCCGTTCTGATAATAGGTGAAAGGAATCATTTCCATCTTGTTTGACTCCGACTAAGTATTCCTCCATTAAGCGCTTTTGTGCGGAGGGATGCAGATAGGCATTTCCGTGAGCAACAGATTCGATGGCGGCCATGAGTTCAGCATGAGGCGCACTTTTTAAAATACAGCCTGACGCTCCACCCTGGATGGCTCTGAACAGGTACTCCTCGTCATCATGCATGGTTAAAATCAAAATATTTACTTCGGGCATTGCCTTTTTCAATTCAGTGGTGGCTGTAAGCCCATCCTTGCCATGGGGCATGCTTAGGTCCATTACTACGACATGGGGTTTTAGCTTTAATGCCTTTTTTATTCCTTCATCTCCTTCAGAGGCTTCTCCGACAACCTCCATTTCGGGGTTGGTGTTTAACAGCATTTTCAACCCGCTTCTTACAACAGCATGATCATCAACTAACAGGATTTTTATCACTCTTAGCTCTCCTTTCCCCTAGATAAGTGGAAGAGATAATTCTATAGATGTACCTTCTCCTATTTTAGATGAAATCACACATTGCCCGCCAGTCAGAAGCATCCTTTCCTCCATGGCCGCAAGTCCTGATGAATGATGATAATCTTCCAGTTGAAATCCTTTTCCGAAATCGCAAATGGAGATTTTCAATTCTGCTTCCGTCCAATAAAATCGGATTTTAACATTTGATGTATCCGCATATTTGGCTATATTGGCAAGCGCCTCTTGGCAGACACGAAACACCGCGATACTGTTTCGCTCAGGAATCGCTTTTTCCTCCCCTAGTGTTTCTAGATCAACCAAGATTCCAAATGTTGAAGTATATAGCTTAATATAACTTTTCATGGCAGGAAGCAATCCAAGGGTTGTTAACGAAGGAGGATGTAATTCTACAGAAAGCAGCCTAATTTCTTGAATCGTTTTTTCAATTAAGAGTTCCATCTCTCGTAGATAACCTTTTAAATGTGGTTCATTTGAGGCTGAACCGACAAACTGTAACCCTGTTAAAATACTGTAAAGATTTTGCCCGACACCCTCATGCAGTTCTAAGGCAATCCTTTTAATCTCCATCTCTTGGGAATCAATAATATATGAGCTAATCTGCTGCTTTGGCATGGTATGATCCACAATCCTCCCTCCTTTAGGTAAGTAAAAAAAGGCAGGTTCCTAAAAACCTAGACCTTCTTTATGACATATGTTAAGCCGCTTTCTTTATCCGACGCTGCCCATTTTTCGACTGTTTCTGTTACTTCGCTAACCAAGGGAACAGCAAGAAAATAGATATCATCGAAATAAAAACGCACATGGGTTTGATCTGGACAAAGCTGTACTTTTTTAATGGTTTTTTGAATGGTTGGGGCCTGATCGCCGCCATCTAGATCGAGAATGGAAAGTTCTACTGACTCCCCTGCAAACCGCTTTACATCCTCTAGATTAATGTGTCCCACAGCTATTACATCCTTTCTTTACCGGGTAGACGAATAGCTTATACCCCTGAAGATATTCCCAAAATTTCTCGCCTGCATGTTCCTCTATAAAGTGGATGGTTTCCTCTTCTGATGCCCAGTTGCTCATCCCTTTAATTTCAGCAATGACCATTTCGGCACCATCAAGTTTTTTTTCTTCAAGGTACCAGTTTAAACGCTTTTTTGCAAATGTTTCTTTCAGCAGCTCATCGATTTCTGCTGCAAATCCGCCGGTTTGAGGGCGGACAAAGCAGAAATCAATGAAAGTTTCACTAGTCATTGACATTCACACCTTTTTTATAAATCAGGAATGCAATTGGGAATAACACAACATTTACAGCCGCTCCAATTAGGGTATTCAGGTAATGTTCATAAAAATATTGATGAACCATGTATTGAGTGAAAATAATATTTAGCATTAACACGACCAGCAATAAGCCTACACTTATATAACTACGCTTCATATCTTTTCACCCCCAAAGCATAAACAGATCCGTTTTCCACTTTCACATGGATTTCAGGAAGCGGACGTCTTGGTGGTCCGGCAATGGGTTCTCCTGTCTTCACATCAAATTTCCCGTGATGGCAAGGACATAGCATTTCCTCTTTTTCTTTTTCCCAGAAAACAGGGCAGCGTAAGTGAGTACATGCATTTTGGTACGCGACATATTTATGTTCTGATAGTCTGATTAAAATCGCGCTGTCATGCTCACTAGGAAAAGCAAAATCAACCGCATCGCCTATTGCGATTTTACTAACATCCACAATTTTGTGTTTAGGATATTTTTTATCACTTAGCCCGTTTAGTTCCTTCGCTGCCAGGACTCCCCAAGGAAGGGAAGAAACAGCGAAGACCCCGGCTGCACCGACTAATGTTTTCATGAATCCGCGGCGGTCCAGCTTTCTTTCGTTGTTGCGGTTAATATTATGTGTATAGTTATCTTCATTGTACGGGATTTTATTATTTTTATCCGACATGGTTAATCCCCCTAAAACAATTTCGTGACGCCCTGTAATATACCAGGAAGGTTCACTCTTACATTTGTTTCGCCTTCTAAGTAAGGCATGCTTGTTACCCATTTACCATTATCTAAGTTAAACTGTTTTTGCTTCGCTTCGATTTCTTCATCTGTCAGCCATTGAAGGGTATTAGATGGACATACACTCGCACACATTGGCGGAATTCCATCTTTTGAGCGGTCGATACAAAGATCACACTTGTACATTAAATTTTGCTCCGTATCAAATTTCGGTATACCATACGGACATGCAATTGTACAGTTTTGGCAGCCGATGCACTTTTCAACAAGTGCCGAGAGAACGGCACCTGTTTCGTGAATTTGGATAGCCTGAGCCGGGCAGCTTCTTGCACATGCCGGATTCACACAGTGAAGGCACATCAGAGGCATGGTTTGACGGTTCACTAACGGATTCACATCGTAAACATAGTTACGGTTTCTCTGCTCATGACCACCGCACTGTGTACAAGCTGCTAAACAGGAGCGGCACCCTATACAGTTTTCAAGCTCTAAATATAGCCTCTTTTTCATTTACTGCACCTTCTTCATTTCAAGTTTTTCAATCTGTGCTGCACATGCTTTGAACTCCGGCATCCGTGACATAGGATCAAGTGCGGCAATGGTTAATAGATTAATAGATTTATCGTGACCGAAATGGTATGGAACAAATACGGTATCTTTACGAATTGCTTCAGTAATCTTTACTTTATAAGTTGCTTCTCCACGGCGGGTATATAAACGAACATATTCTTCATGATCGATTTGGTATTTTGCTGCTGTTTCCGGATGCACTTCAACAAATGGCTCTGGACACATATCACGTAAGAACTGGATCCGGCGAGTTTGGTTCCCAGATAGATAGTGGAACACCACGCGGCCTGTTGTTAAACGTAATGGATACTCTTGATCCGGCTCTTCTGCAGGCGGGCGGTATGGTAAAGCACAAATTTTTGCTTTTCCATCCGGATGATAGAATTTATTATCTAAGAACATATGAGGTGTTCCCGGATCATTTTCATCTTTACATGGCCAGAATACGCCATCTTGCTCATCAATCTTATCCCAAGTGGCACCATAGTAATCGGCATAGCCGCCTTTTGATGCTAAACGGAATTCATCCGCCACATCTTTGGCTGTTTTAAGGTGAGAGAAATATTTGCCTCTGCCCAATTTTTCAGCAAGTTCAACTTGAATTTGCCAGTCCGGCTTTGATTCTCCAAGTGGTTCTTGAGCTTTATTAATTTTGATAATACGACCTTCAAGGTTGGTAACGGTCCCTTCGTCTTCTGACCAGGTTACTGCTGGAAGTACTACATCCGCAAATTCTGCTGATTCTGACAGGTAGAAGTCAGCGCAAACCATGAAATCCAATCCTTTGAACGCTTTGCGGACAAAGTTTTGATTTGGTGCAGAAACTGCTGGGTTTGAGCAAAGTAAATACAGTCCACGAATGACCTTTTGCTCCATTAATTCAATCATTTCATAGGCAGAAACACCAGGCTTCGGCATTTCTTCCGGAGTAATTCCCCATACCTGACAAACTTCTTCCACATGCTTCGGATTGGTCAGTTTACGGTACCCAGGAAGTAAGTCTGATTTTTGACCATGTTCACGGCCGCCTTGACCGTTCCCTTGACCAGTAAATGTGGCAACACCTGATTTGGGACGACCGATTTTTCCCGTTACTAAAGCCATATTGGAATAGGCTGAAACGTTGTCTACTCCTTTATGCTGCTGTTCTATTCCACGAGCAAACATAACAACAGCGTTTGGTGCTTTTCCGTAAATCTCGGCAGCGCGAATGATTTTCTCAGGCGCAACACCAGTGATTTCACTTGTATATTCTGGAGTGAATTCTTTCACTAATTCCTTCGTTTCTTCAAAACCATTCGTATGGTTGTTAACAAACTCTTCATCCACATAGCCGTTTTGAATTAACAGGTTCAAAATTCCATTTGCCAGTGCCAAGTCTGTTCCCGGACGTAAATCTAAATGAACATCTGCTCTTCTGGCAATCGGTGTTTCACGCGGATCGGCTACAATTAAATATCCGCCTCTCTCCTGTACGTGCCATACTCGGAACATGGAGGTTGGATGGCATTCTGCCGTATTGCTTCCAGCAATGAATAAACAATCTGTTTCATGGATATCAGTCCAAGGTAAAGTTGAGCCACGGTCAACACCGAAAGATCGAAGGAAACCGCCGGCCGCACTCGACATACAGAAACGTCCGTTATAGTCGATATAACGTGTTTGCATGGCTACACGAGCAAACTTCCCTGTTAAATAGCATTTTTCATTTGTCATAGAAACACCGCTGAATACTGACAATGTATCCTTACCATATTCAGTCTGAAGTTCTTTAAATCTTCTAGCGATTAAATCATAAGCTTCTTCCCATGTTGCTTCACGGAATCCTTCTTGTGTTCCTTTTAATGAAGCATCATCACGAATAAGCGGTTTTAAAATACGGTCCGGATGGTTCGTTTGCTGGTAAGCAGTTACCCCTTTCGGACACATTTTTCCGACTGTTACCGGCCAATCATAACGAGGTTCCACCCCGATGATTTTATTTGTTTTTGTATTGACACGTAAATTCATCCCACATTGCATGCCGCAATAACTGCAGTGTGTTTTGATCAATGTTTCATTTGGATGACGTACATTTTCGATCTCTTTGAAAAATTTATCTCTAACAGGTTTCACATTAACCTCTTGCATTCTGATTTGCCTCCTTGACCTTCACTTGGTGAGTAGGGATCCCTGAGAATCTGGAAATACGATATTTTCTTCGGCACGGCAGGCACAATTCTGCTAAATTGAAGCCATCTTGCATGTCAAAGTTCATATCGTTAACGCCCAATACCTCTCTCACGTCATTGGATTGTTCCACCGAAACGAATTTGTCCCCGCATACTTTACATTCTTTCATATGTTGTTCTCCATAATGTTCACGATAGTTTCTTGCAAATACACTCATTGGACGGAATGGAATATGGGCTAGCTTACCAAATGGCATATAGATTAACGTGACAATGACTGAAAACTGATGGATCAGAGACATTTGCGGCTGCATCCAGCCATGAAGAAATATGTTTTGAACCGTCAATAACAGACCTGTTACTGAGATTAACAATAATAAGTAAAGCGGTAGAAAATCATAGATGAACTTTTGTTCCGCTCTTGCTTGCATATTTTTTAAACGGCGGCTTAGCGCCATGCAAACCCCGGAAATAACCATAATGGCTGAAATGTTCAGAGCATTATAGGAAAACCAAGCGATAATCCCATCGGCTTTAATTCTAACTAAGTCCATTCCCATAACAACGACAGTATAATAACCATTACCATCCATCGTAAAATACATCCAGCTAAATACAAGCGGAAAAGTAACTAGAAGGGCAAGAACACAGCCCCAACCAATGAGAATATGCTGAACCCAGCGATATATTCCCCGATTGCGTATAAAATCGTAAATTCCCAGGTGGCTGACAGCCGTTTTCGCCGTGTTTTTTCTAAAAAGAAGCTTCAAACCTTTTTTAATAATAATTTTGGTTGGCGGTCTTTCACCCCAAGCGATAAAGCGATAGAAAAATCCCCCGATAAAAGTAATCGTTCCGACCATATAACCGTAAAGATTCAAGTCAATATGTGTAAACATTCTTGTGCCGATAAAAACTAAAATGGCAATCCCTGTGATGGTTAAAAACATTGATTTAGCGAAATGAGATGCGAACGCATCATTGATCGAGCGTTCCTGCTTTTTATGCGTTGAAATTGTTGAAGACTGCATTTCAAGATCCTCCTCCAAAAAAAATAACACTTCCGTTTTCTTACTCTTATTGTAAGAAAAACAGAAGTGTTATCTATATAGGGGAACTCCCTCATCCTCGGGGGAAAAAACCCTTAAAAATTGACTTTTCGACATAGTTTTGTCACAATTACTTTTGGAAGTATTTCTTCTTCCATGAGTATCCCAGCAGAAATAGACCCATAACTAATTGAAGCGTAAATACAGTTGCATCCCAGAACGGAAGGGAATTCGGCCCTTTGGAAAACCCAGGGAGAAATGTATTGATCGCATACCATAATTGTGGAATATAGAAATAGAATAATAATAAAAAAGTTAAAATAATCCCAATCACATAAAAAATGGCATAGATGGCAATCGTCCGTTTTTCTCCTACAAAAACAACTTCATCAGATTCAATATGCTTTTGAAACGGCATTCGCTTTCTAAGCATCATTTGCGCATTTTCCATTAAATTATAACAACCAGTTACATTTTCAAAAACGTAATACAAGTCTGTTTTCATGTATATGCAGCATTGGTAGATGATGCGGATAACAATATCTAAGATGATGACGTTAAAAATCCCCTGAAGAATGATTGATCCATGAAAGAAAAACAATTTACTTATTAAAGAGAAAAAAAGGGTTATCATGTCAAAAGAAAGTCCTGATAAAAATAAAGCGTTACGCCCATTGGGTGAAACCTTCCAACTAGATGACAAATCCGTTTCAAATACAATAAAAAAAAGACGATGACCAATGCCTAATTTCGTTAATTGATTTTGAGCTCTAACGGCCAAAATATGCCCGAATTCATGAAACAAAACTAGAATAAAAGTTACACCTTGCCATAAAAGTATATTAAAAACCATGACATCAAAAACAAAAATATCTTTATAATTAGGGATCAAAGATGGATGGGAAAGAAAAATAATAATATTCATTATTAGTAATGCAAAATAAACTATGTATGACAGTTTATTAAAAAAGAATTTTCCTAAATAGATTGGAACCCATCCAAAGCCCTTCGAATCTTCATTGATATTACTTTTTATTACTTTTACTCCATCAATCTCCTTAATCATTCCGAATTCTAAAAGCTGTACTGCAAATTCAAGTATGTCAATTTCTTCATTAGGGTAATTATTTTTTAACTGTCGTTCAACTTCATTAAGAGATTTCCCAAGATTGATTAAATTAATAGCATCTATACATACTTTAGGCATTTCATAGAATTCCCCAGAAACTTTATCTTCTACTATATAATTTTTCCTATCGGGACGAATTTCATGTGGTTCAAGTGTTAAATAAGATGCGGAATTTAGACTCATAAAAGCACCCTTTTTAATAAAATAAAAATGGGATACAGTTAAGTATCCCATTTATGTATTAATTTCCCCAAAAAAGACACCACCAACATCCAGTCAATTTTATTTTATTTAGTTTCTTGATTTTCATTGATATCACACCTCCTTGTTTAAATATAATTCTCAAAGTCTAAGATAATTTTATCTTGTTGTTGGTTACCCTCTTTATGGATTTTTACCCAAGTAGGATAGACTTTAGTAAACACATCAACCAAATATGGATCAAATTGTGTCCCTTTGCTTTGTATAATCCGATTATATGCCTCATCTACTGATAATGCAGATCTATATGATCTTGAAGAAGTCATTGCGTCAAAAGCATCTGCAACTGCAGCAATCCTAGCAAGGAATGGAATATCTTCTCCACTTAACTCGTCCGGATATCCTCTTCCATCCCATCTCTCATGATGCGATCGAATTACTTCTATACTTGTATTTAATCCAGCAATTTTAGAAACTGCTTCAGCTCCAACAACAGTATGCATTTTAATAGTTTCATACTCTTCCTTCGTCAAACTTGAAGGCTTCATTAATATTTGATCTGGAATATTAATCTTCCCTATATCATGAAGTAAACAAGCATAATTAAAAGCTCTTAACTCATCAGCATTAAATTTGCCAATTTCAGTTGCAAGGACTAAGGCATAATTTGCAACTCTTTCACTATGACCTCTAGTATACGGATCTTTAAGTTCTAAAGTAGCTATTACTCCCTTAACTATGCCTATAAGTTGTTGTTCATATGTTGTTTGTACAGCTTTAACATAAGATTGAAAACGATTTAAAATAAAATATGAAATAGTTGATACAATTGTAATCAATAATAAAGCAAAAAGTACATTTGGTGTCTGGATAATTAAACCAACTAGTATATATTTTAAAACTATTCCCAACATAACAGTAATATAGTATTTAGTACTAACAAAAATAGGAGAAAACAAAACCCAAAACATTTCAACTATATTCCCGCTTCTATATGAATCAGGATGTCCCATATAGGAAATACAGTCATTTATTAGGATTAATAAAGTATAGGCAATAAAATATATGTATTTAATCTTACCATGTTGCTTTTTTTTATATAAATAAACGGCAACTGGTATCAAAGCAAACATAAACAAATAGATCCAATATCCTAATACATTAGGGTAGGAACTATCCAGACCTGTTTTAAATTTCGGTGCAATAAAATCTGAAAATAAATCAAAAGATAACGAAATAATATAAAACGAAGCTAAAAACCATTTTATTGTTCGTTGTTCTACCGATAATAGATTTTGATCATTTAATAGTTTCTGCATGTCTTTTACCCCACACTGGTTAAAGTGGAAATTTGTCTATAGAAAGTCAATTTTCGCCACATAATTACATTATAAATCATTTATAAAAATAGAAATAGATAAAACAAGGTTGATTTAAGAAATATTTTTCTTTACATTTTTCGATTAAATTTGATAGTTTTATATGTCATTACTGATAAATCGGCAACATAATCTCTACTTTTGTCCCTTTTCCGATAGTACTATCGAATTTAAGTGTTCCATTATGATCTTTAATAATTTGATTAGTTATCATCAAACCTAATCCTGTCCCATCCTTTTTTGTTGAATAAAATGGTGTACCTAGAATCGATAATGTGTCGGAACTTATTCCACATCCTTCATCTTCAATCGTAACCATGATTTTGGTATCATCCATTTTCTTTGACATTATTTTTATGATACCGCTATGGGACATTGATTCTATTGCATTTTTTATAAGGTTGATAAATACTTGTTTCATTTGATTTACATCACATGCAATAGTTAGAATTGTCTCCGGAACATTTTTATCTATGGTTATTCCATGTATTTTAGCCTGTTGCTTAGTGATGGAAATTGTATAGGAAATGATTTCATCAATATTGGCATTTTCTATTTTTAATGCCCGTGGTTTCCCAATAAACATTAAATCATTGAGGATTAAATTAATCCGGTCAACTTCTTGTATCATTATGGAATAGTAATCATTGCTATTAGGATAACTCTCTTTTTGTAATTGAATAAATCCTCTAAGCGAGGAGATTGGATTCCGGATTTCATGACCAATGGCAGTATTCATTTGTCCAATAACCGCTAATTTTTCTTTTTGTTTTAATTCCTCGTAAACATCAGTCAGAGTATGAATATATGAATTAAATCTAATTAATAAGATAGATGCAATTATTGCAAGAACCACAAATATACCTACTGGTGATAAGACATCCGATTGATGTAAAACTATTCCAATGATTGCATATTTTCCAATAGAACCTAAGGTAACTGTCCAGAAAAATCTTTTATTTATAAATACAGGAGTAAAGAAAACAAATAATAGTTCTACTATATTTCCAGAAGTAAAGTTTTGTGGAGTTCCCATGTAATTTAGTAGACTATTTAAAACATCAATCAAAGAAAAACCTATAAACAGAATGTACTTCACTATGTAAGGATTCCCTTTTTTTAAAAAATATAAAGATATAGGTAATAGAGAAAGGATAAGTATATAGTACCAATATCCTAGACCAGCGCCTGGAAAATCTTTTTTATGATAGGATGTAAAATTTGGTAAAATAAAATACCATAATATCTCATATGCAATAAAAAATGTGTAAAACAACCATAAATATAGTTTTACAGCCTTTTTCTCTTCAAAAATCAATTTAGGATTATTGCTGCCATCTTTCATTTAAGAAACCCCTTAACAAGATTTAAACCTGACATATTCCCCCTCATTCTACCATTTATCCCTATATTTTTTACAAAAAAATTGATTAATATTCGTATTTTAATACCTATTAACTTAGGAAAAAGGTATTATATGTGTTTTAAAAAAAGGGGAATGCTTCTAGCCGAAGTATTCTATATTGATCTTTACTTATTTTTGTTAATCGGCAATTTTATGATTAGGTTTGTCCCTTTTCCTTGTTGACTATCTATCTTCATCTCCCCACTATGATCCTCAATAATCTGATTTGACACCATTAACCCTAAGCCTGTCCCGTCCCTTTTGGTCGAATAAAATGGAGTTCCTAAGCTTGAAATTGCCTCTTGAGAAATCCCACAGCCTTCATCTTCAATTTTAATAGAGATCTGTGAATCATTTAATTGAATTACTGATATATGAATATTGCCCCCATCCGGCATTGCCTCAATTGCATTTTTGATTAAATTAATAAAAACCTGTTTTAACTGGTTTTTATCGCATTCAATTTCCGGCAATTGCTCCTCTACTTTTAACTCAATGTCTACGTTATTCCATTCCGCCTGTTGATGCATCACATTTAAAGTATAATCAATTATTTCTTGTACATCAGCCTTCTCAAACTGGGGTACCTTTGGCTTTCCAATAAACATTAAATCATTGACAATTGAATTTATACGATCCACTTCTTGAATCATGATTCGATAATGGTCATTGGTGTCAGGATAGCGTTCTTTTTGTAATTGAATAAAACCTCGTAGCGAAGCAATAGGATTTCGTATTTCATGACCGATTGCTGTTGCCATTTGTCCAATGATCGCTAACTTTTCTTTTTTGTATAGTTCATTGTTAATTGCAGTTAAGGACTTCAAGTATGATTCGAATCTATTTAACAGTATATAAGTAATCCCTGAGAAAATGGCAATTGAAAAAGCAGGCAATATAGCTTTTGTTGTTAATAGAATTGCAGCCAAAACAAAATATTTCCCTGTCAACCCTAGTGTGACACTCCAATAATATTTTTTATTTAAAAAGATGGGGGAGAAGATCACAAACAATAGTTCTGCAATGTTTCCTGCAGCATATTCATTTTTAGTCCCCATATACCGGATTAAACTATCTGTAACATCCAAAAAGATATAACCTACAAGAATGATATATTTAACAATATATGGATTATCCCTTTTAATAAAGAAGATCCCCACTGGTATAATAGCTAAGTTTAAAATATAAAACCAATATCCTAATCCCTCATTGATTTTCCCAACAGGGTATGTTGGTAAAAAATGCGGAATTACAAAATAACTGATTATGTCAAAAAAAATAAAGATAACGTAAAACAAGAACATAAAAAACTTAATGGCTTTCTTCTCTTCAAAAACCAATTTGGGACTGTTGCTATAGTCATTCATCAAAAATGCTCCTTAATTCCAATTCTTTGCAAAGTTATATTATCATTTCTCCTTATATTCTAACATCTTTATTGAGAATTTTTTACAATAAAATCTATAATACGACATATTTCGACTTTTTAATAACTGGATAATAGTACAGAAGTAAATGACTGAATCACAAAATCCCCATAAAAAAGAAAAAGAATCCCCAATATCTAGGGATTCCCTTCCAATCATTGCTATCCAACTTTTTTCATTTGTACCTTCGTTTCGTTTAATGTAGAGTGCTTGCGGCCATAGCCGAAGTAGATAAACAATCCAATAACAAGCCATACTCCGAAGGCGATCCAAGTTGCTTTCGGTAATTGCAATGCCAGGTAGCCGCAGAATACGAAGGCAAGTATTGGAACATATGGTACGAACGGAACTTTGAAACCGGTCTTCGGTGCTTGATCATTTTTCCGAAGGTATAGAATACCAACTGATACCGTCATAAAGGCGAATAGGGTTCCAATGTTGGTTAGTTCCGCAAGTTTTCCTAGCGGAATTAATCCAGAAAAGATTGACACAATTAACGCTGTGATCCAAGTATTAACCAGTGGAGTTTGCTTTTTCTTGTCTACTTTTGAAAATACTTTTGGCAGTAAGCCATCACGGCTGATTGCATAGAATAAACGCGTTTGTCCATAGATCATTACCAATAATACTGTTGTGATTCCAACAATAGCCCCGATTGAAATAAAGCCTGCCACCCAATCCTGATGGATGTAGTTAAGAGCGAAAGCAACCGGGTTTTTAACTCCAAGATGTTGATAAGGTACAATACCTGTTAAAATCGCGGAAACTGCAATGTATAAAACTGTACAAACAAGTAAGGATGCAATAATCCCGATTGGCATGTTGCGCTGCGGATTTTTTACTTCCTCTGCTGCAGTTGATACTGCATCGAAGCCAATGTAAGCAAAGAATACGGTAGCTGCTCCAGTGGCAACTCCGGAGAAACCGAATGGCATGAATGGTGTCCAGTTAGCTGGTTTTACATACCAAACACCTACCCCAATAAACAAAACTACAACCGCTAATTTAATGATAACCATAATACTGTTGAAGCGTGCTGACTTTTTTACGCCTTGTGTTAAAAGGAATGTGATCAATAAGACAATTAGGACAGCTGGCACATCAATATAAGTTCCGTTGGCAGGATCATAGGCACTAGTAATCGCTTTTGGCAGGTGAATGCCAAATCCGGCAAGTAGCCCTTGTGCATATCCAGACCATCCGCTGGCAACAGCGGAACTGGCAAAGCCATATTCAAGGATTAAATCCCATCCTAAAATCCAGGCAATTAATTCACCGAAAGTTGCATAACTGTAAGTATATGCGCTCCCCGAGACCGGTACAGTTGAAGCAAATTCTGCATAACATAGTGCTGCGAATACACAGGCTAGGCCAGATAATACAAATGAAAGTATAAGCGCCGGTCCAGCATGTTCTGCAGCAGCAACTCCGGTAAGGACGAAAATTCCTGTACCTATAATAGCTCCGATCCCGAGCATGGAGAGATCAAAAGCTCCCAAATCCTTTTTTAACGTTACGTCTTTTTTTCCAACCTCTTGAATAAGAGATTGAATTGACTTTTTTCTAAATAAATCCATATAGGAACCTCCTGGCATAATAATCAAATTTTCGGAAAAGAAAGATAATAAATAATTTCATATTGAAATAATATAATCTTTTTTGTGAAAAATCAATATTTTTCGAGAAATTAATCTATTTGAAAATAATCCCACTGTTTTAAAAGAAAATAAAAGAATTTCGGTAAACTAAATATTATTTCGGTAAAATTACTTAATTTTTGGCACTGTTAAAATTGTCTGTTGATTTCCGCTTCAGGTGCTTCGCTTTCCGCGGGCGTTTCGGCGAGCCTCCTCGGCGCTTGCGCCTGCGGGGTCTCTCCAGAACCGTACTCCCACAGGAGTCTTCGCACCTTCCGCTCCAATCAACAGAGTATAAAAAATCAACACTGTTCTTTAACACAACCTAATTTTTTAAAAAAGAAATACCTCAAGAAATCTTCTCCTAGATATTATCCTTCATTTTTTAGAGTATTAACCTTTTCCTTATCTCTTTTAAATTTACCATTTTGTTCTCTCGATTTATTGGTTGATAGAGATCCTTCCATTCCAACTCTTCCAAGACAGTTTATTACAGAGGCAAATTTTCCTTTAAATCAATCCAAATTTTGTGGGAATAGTAATGGAAATAGGGTTTTGAAAGGAGATACTTAAATGGAACAAGATCTTACCTTTAAGCAAACGGTAAGCCATAAGGAATCTGATAATGAGGAAAAAGGAGAAAAAGGCGATCTCGCTTGGTGGCAGCTGTCTTTAATTGGTATTGGTTCAGTTATTGGCGCCGGCTTTTTTCTAGGAACAGGATTATCCATCAAAACGGCCGGACCTGCAATCTTAATCAACTATATGATTGCTGGAATCACTGCCTATTTTGTCTTTAGTGCTATTGCTGAAATGACAGTAGCTGACCCTCAGCCCGGATCATTTCGTACCTACGCCAAAAAAGCTTACGGGAGATCAATGGGTTTCCTTTCTGGATGGATCTACTGGCTTGCGGGAATTTTTATTATGTCGAGTGAGGCCGTCGCTTTAGGCACGTTTACACAATATTGGCTTCCGCATGTTCCATTATGGATGTTTACAGTAGGTTATGTTGTAGCTGCCTTTGCCATCAATTTGTTAGGTGTGAGTAACTTTGGAAAAATTGAATCGCTGTTTGGGATAATCAAGCTTTCTACATTAGTTATTTTTATCTTTTTTGGCTTACTGATTTTATTTCATATGATTGCTCCACAACCAGAGCCATTAAACGTTTCAAACGTGGTGAATCCGCTTTTTCCAAAAGGCTTCAGCGGCATGTGGTCTGCGTTAATATTTGTGTTTTTCTCGTTTGGAGGTATTGAAGTAATGGGTGTTGCCTCCTCAGAATTGAAAAATAAACATGAAGTACCAAAAGCAGGCACGGCCATGATGATTTCTTTGGTAGGAGTCTATATTCTTTCGATTTTCTTTATCCTATATTTCGTTTCCTGGACTAAAATCAATGAATCCGAAAGCCCCTTTGTGACATCCTTAGCGAATTTCAATATTCCCTTTATCGGTTCAATTTTTAACGTCATCATTATTAGTGCCGCCTTTTCGACGATGGTCGGAGCGTTGTTTTCCGTTACGAATATCCTGATTTCCTTGGCAAAGGACCAGGATGCTCCAAAAACCTTTGCCCATAAAAGCAAAAGAGGAACGCCGTTCAAAGCATTGTTTTTAACAGGGGCCGCTTTGGCCATTTCGCTTATCATGTCATTTATTTTGCCTGGAAAATTATATGAGTATATAACGACAGCTGCAGGGGTCATGCTCATTTTAAACTGGATCATAATCCTGTCAACACAAGTAAAGTTGCGAAAGCAAATGAAAGCCGGTACTTTTAAAATGTTTGGGTCTCCTTACACCTCCTATCTCGGTATTTTGTTCATTCTTATAACAGTGGCTGGCGGATTTATGCATGCTACTCAAAGAATGGGTGTGATCATTAGCCTTGGGCTGGTGGCCGTCATCGCGATCACCTATTGGCTGTTTGTAAAAAAAAGGGATGCAAGTATGTAAATGGATATTGACAATCCATCATTATAAGAGTAATATTATATTTTGTGCTTACAATTATTTGTAACTTGAGTTTATTGAAGAAACCACAATGTAAGAATTATTACTGGCTTTCCACTATTGTTTTTCGGAAAGACTTATTCACACTGGAACGGCCTCGGAGCCGTAAGGATGTAAGAGAGGTAGGGCTTACGTCGTTTAGGTTTAAAAACCTGCTGGTGGAAAAATGTACCGCGGCACGATTGTTTAATAACATTGTTTAGTTTTTACATGAAGATATAGTTCATTAACTTGCAGCGATCAAGTTACATCATATGTTTCTAAATGAAAGCAAAGAAGGCAGAGGGATCAATGATTCCTCTGCCTTCGCCAATTCTACACCTAAAGGTTTGCAACCTGAAGAAGTGTCAGGTTCTCCTTGATCAGGTTTAACGGCTGAAACCCTTCTATTCTTAAAATGGGCTGATTGGGATAATTAGGTTCAACCTCCATAATTTCAGCCATTTTCCCATTTCGCAAGGAAATTTGCATTCCTTTGGATAAAGACATTAAGTAATACGTAAATGGTAAAACAATACTCTCATCTAGCCGCTTTGCATTGACATCTTTTATTAATTCTTCAATTGCGAAAAAAATAGTTCGCGGCTGCTTATAGACACGTACTGAACAAATGGCATCAAATGTATCGGCAACAGAGAGAATCCGGACAAATAAAGGAAGTTGTTCTCCTGTGAATCGATTAGGGTACCCAGAGCCATCGAGACGCTCGTGATGCTTTAAAACTCCTTCTAAAATATCTAGGCTTAACGAAGTCGAAACAAGCAGGTCATAACCCAGTGTAGGATGTTGTTTTATTAATTCAAACTCTTCATCTGTTAGTCTAGAGGGTTTGTTAAGAATGAAAGGATCAATTTTAAATTTACCAACATCATGAAATAGTCCCATTCTGGCTAACATTTGTTGATCGGTTTCTGGCAGGTTGAGAATACTTCCAATTTTACTGGCAACTAATCCGACATTGATGGAGTGTTTAAACAAGTATTCATCCTGTGAAAAGTTTGCCATGATATCCAGGATTTCAATGTCTTTCTCTACAAAGTCTTGATAAAGGGCATCAAATTCAGTCATCATTTCATGAATTTCATGATCCTCAAGGGTGTTTTTTTTACCAATATTTCGCTGTAAATCCTGAATGGATGAAAAAACATTTTTGTAAATCGTTTCATTCAATGTCCAGTTTTGTTTTGACTGTAATTGTTCAAGCTCAGAACGGTAGATAATTTGAGATTGATGCTTGTCCAACCATTCAGCATAATGTGCTGTCAACTTCGTTCCTTTTTTTAACAGTAATATACCTGATTTGGAATAAATATCATCTTTGAGAATCATACCCTTGCTTACTTTCATGTTATAATGCCACCCCTTCCCCTTATAACATGCATTTGTAAAACTTCACATTCCTATTCCCTTTTTCTTGAAATTCCATTGCTTTTAATATAATAGATTAAAAAAAATTGGTAAAGAGCATTCATACTAAAAAAACAAAAAAGCCCAAGTACTGCACTTGGACTTATGTTTATTTTATCGTAATTGCCTGCTTCCCCATTTGTTCCCAAGCCTTAATAAAGGTCCCTCTGTTTAGTTTCATATTTTTTGTACCATAGGGGTCATTGATATAAATATAATTTTGATCATAGCCAGTAATCACGACACTATGCTCATTAAAGGTTATCTCAATCTTACCTTGTGGAGTGTCCCATGTTTGAAGTACAGAAACCGGAGCGAAGTTTGACGTGGTGATAATCCAAACAGGATAACCCTGACCCACCATTTTTAGTACCTCATCAAAGGATTGATTCGTTAGATTTACTGCTCGCCCACCAACATATTTTTGTGCCAGTTCAAAAATCGGGCCATTATAAACTCCCAATCCCGGACCTGTCGCCATGTTACCTACAAATCCTTCATTGGGATTTCCCTTTTTACCATTACCGTAGTTAAACGGAACAGTCTTAATGTTATTAGCTAATTCATTTTTAGTAACATTCACTCCACTATAATTGAGGAGCATGGCCAGGCTTGTCACCTCACAGCCATTGTATAGCATAGGCTGATCCATTTGATTGAACAATGGAACGTCCAAAATAATTTGATCAGGCAGGGTGGGGGCCTCTTTTGGCTCAAGGGCCACTTCACGATTGATTAAAGGTATTGCCTCTTTAATCTGTTGAACTTTAGATTCTATTAAAGTATCATCCAGGATGGATCCCGGTAAGAGGATCAAAACTGCCATAATCAAAAATCCAATAATAAATTTTTTCATTTATGCCTTCCTATCCTTTAAAAAGTAATCATAGTAATATATTACTATATTACCTTATAAGAAATGACTGTATTTAGCCAAAATCTTTCCAATTCTATCATATTTTATTTTTTTATGTTTTCCATAAGATAAAAAAACCCTTTGGCATCGCCAAAAGGTTTTTAGGATTTCTACACTTTATTAGGTCTGGTACTAAGTTTTTTTGTGACTTGATTAATCACTTCAGAAAAAACTAACCCAAAGGCAATTACCCCAGCCAACATTAACACTTTTGCAGCTAATGCAATAGCCGCGTTATAATCATTTTCCACAAAGTTCCTCATAGCATCATATGCCATGCCACCTGGAACCAAAGGTATAATTCCCGCTACACTAAAAATGATGACCGGTGTTTTATAAAACTTGGCTAGCTGTTGGCTTAGCACTGCAATAAATATCGTCGCTGCCAAGGTCGCCAGAACGGCATTATTCGTAAAGTCTTCAAGAATATAATAGAGAACCCATCCCCCCATTCCAATTAATCCACATTTGATTAATGTTTTTTTGGGGGCATTAAAAAGGATGCCAAAGGCACCTGTTGCAATAAAGCTGGTTACCATCTGTCCGACAATCTCCACCTGATCTTCCTCCTATAAAAATGATACAACAAAGGCAATTCCGGCTCCGATTGCGAAAGCAGTTAGAAAAGCCTCCGCCCCCTTGGAAAGCCCGGCAATTAAGTGTCCCGCCATTAAATCCCTGATGGCATTAGTCACTAAAAGCCCCGGTACCAGGGTCATAACCGATCCAATAATAATTTTATCCAACTGGTGTCCGAATCCGATTTTAATAAAAATAAACGAAATGAGCCCAATAATAAACGAGGCTAAAAATTCTGAGAAAAACTTGATTGGCACAAAACGATGAAATCTCACAAAGCTAAGATACCCGATCCCACCTGAAATCATCGCTGGAATAAAATCATTCCAGCCGCCATTAAACATGATCATGAAACAGCCACTTGCCAATGATGCAGCCGCTATTTGCACTTTAAATGGAAAGC
The DNA here is from genome assembly GCF_051233465.1 of Neobacillus solisequens. Lineage (NCBI taxonomy): Bacteria > Bacillati > Bacillota > Bacilli > Caryophanales > Bacillaceae > Neobacillus > Neobacillus solisequens. The sequence continues at coordinate 264,634 of NZ_JBKFGJ010000011.1, forward strand.
TCAGATCTAATCCATCAAGTTCTTTCAATTGCTCCATAGCCTCTTCGGGAGTCATCTGACCTTCGCTGATTCTTCGAGAAATACTGTTAACAAGCGCCACCTTTTCTAAATCGGTTGACCGCTCTGAGATTCTAATTAATTTAGTTTTAGTTGGTTCCGTCCCGTCTGCCGAAAAAATAATTCCGGTCGGGGTGACATAACTATGTGATCGTTCAATTCCAAACGACGCAGCCATCCGCATCATAGTATCCTCGACCCGATACGTCTCTCCCCCGCTTTGCAGCATTATTTTTCCAGCCAGCAGGCAAACCTCCATAATTTCATAGGTTTGTTCTGCTTGATTTTTCATATACCTCACCACAATACAATTTTTTTCGTCTTTATAGTTTAATTCATTAGTTAGGTAGGAAGCAATGTACGTTTGTTACTTTATATAAGTAGTACGTACTATCGGAAATTGTCATAAAAGTCTTTCAATTGAAAAAATAATATATTATAATAATGTCATAATATTTGGAAAGGTGGGAAAAATCTTGAAAGCGTTTAAATCAATTATACTCTGGGGCGTAATTGCGGCTCTGGGTGCTGTAGGCTTTGCCATGATGGCTTTAAACAGAGGAGAAAGCATCAATGCGATTTGGCTGTTAACGGCCGCCGTCTGTATTTACGCCATTGCCTACCGCTTTTACAGCAAGTTTATCGCACAAAAAGTTTTTCAGCTCGATGACACTCGAAAGACACCTGCAGAATTACATAATGACGGAAAAGATTATGTTCCAACCAACAAATGGGTCCTGTTTGGCCACCACTTTGCAGCTATAGCCGGTGCAGGTCCACTAGTAGGCCCCATCCTTGCGGCACAAATGGGTTATTTACCGGGTACTCTTTGGATTGTAGTCGGAGTTGTATTAGCCGGTGCTGTACAAGACTTTATCATTCTATTTGGTTCCATGCGCCGAAATGGAAAATCCCTTGGTGAAATGATTAAAGACGAGATGGGCAAAGTAACCGGGATTATCTCCATGATTGGTATTTTAGGTATTATGATTATTTTATTAGCTGTTTTAGCACTGGTTGTTGTTAAGGCACTTGTGGGCAGTCCATGGGGCATGTTCACAATCGCAGCCACGATTCCAATTGCGATTTTCATGGGAATTTATATGCGTTATATTCGGCCGGGACGTGTTGGTGAGGCATCTATTATTGGAATTATTCTTTTAATTTTTGCATTATTTTTTGGACAAACTGTTGCAGAAAATCCAACTTTAGCAAACATGTTTACATTTAAAGGCGAAACCATTGCCATTATGATGATTATTTATGGTTTTATTGCTTCTGTATTACCAGTATGGCTGCTGCTGGCCCCACGTGATTATCTAAGTACTTTCTTAAAGGTTGGTACCATTCTGGCACTTGCTTTAGGAATTGTCATAGTGGCTCCTAATCTTGAGATGGCAGCCGTAACAAAATTCATTGATGGTACGGGACCTGTATTTGCAGGGAATTTATTCCCATTCTTATTTATTACCATCGCCTGCGGTTCTGTATCTGGATTCCATGCTCTTGTTTCCTCCGGTACAACACCTAAAATGATTGAAACGGAATCACATGCCCGTCCAATTGGTTATGGAGCGATGCTGACAGAATCTTTTGTTGCGGTTATGGCAATGATTGCAGCATGTGTACTTCATCCTGGGGTTTATTTTGCGATTAACAGTCCGCCCGCTTTAATCGGTACCGATGTTGTTTCTGCAGCAAAAGCTGTGACCAACATGGGCTTCACCGTATCTCCAAATGATTTAAGCACCATTGCTAAACATGTTGGGGAATCAACCATATTATCAAGAACAGGTGGAGCACCTACACTTGCTATTGGGATGGCGACTATTTTCTCAAAAGTAATTGGCGGAAAAGCGTTAATGGCATTCTGGTATCATTTTGCAATTCTGTTTGAAGCCCTATTTATTTTAACAACGATTGATGCTGGTACCCGAGTTGGCCGATTCATGATTCAAGATTTAATAGGCAATTTCTATAAGCCTTTCGCTAAAACCGAAGCATTAGTACCTAATATCATTGCTACCGCTCTCTGTGTATCGTCCTGGGGATACTTCCTGTACCAAGGTGTTATTGACCCACTTGGAGGAATCAATACGTTGTGGCCGCTATTTGGGATCGCAAACCAGATGTTAGCCGGAATAGCCTTGCTATTAGGGACAACTGTCCTGTTTAAGATGGGAAAAAAAGCATATGTTTGGGTAACCTTACTTCCAACAACATGGCTATTGATTGTGACTTTAACAGCTGGATGGCAAAAGCTTTTCCATGATAATCCGAAGATTGGTTTCTTGGCACACGCGAAAATTTTCAAAGAAGCCCATGATAGTGGGAAAGTTCTCGCTCCTGCTACATCAGCCGCTCAAATGAAGCAGGTTTTGGTGAATGATTATGTGGATGCTACATTGACTACCATATTCATGCTTGTTGTCGTAGTGGTCTTAATCTCGGCTTTACGAATCTGGTTCAAAGTATTAACCAACCATAAACTGCCGTTGCATGAATCTCCATATGTACCACGCAGTGAGAAGGATTTGAAGAAGTATGCTTAATAAATTAAAGGAACTGAAAACCTTACGAAAGCAATTTATTAGTTTGCTTGTTGGAGTTCCCAGCTATGAAACTTATGTAACACATATGCAAACTCATCATCCGAATGATCCGGTTAAATCGCGTAAGGAATTCTTTTGTGAGGCTCAGGAGGCACGATACAATGCCAAGGGTGGCAAAGTGTCGCGCTGCTGCTAGATAAAAATGATCAGCCTGCACCCATTTTTTTGGTGGCAGGCTGTTTATTTTATAAGTACTTCCATAGCACTCTTTTGGGGAAGCTTTATTGCTCCCAAATCTTCAATAATACTAAATTCACTGCAGCTACTACACTATATAAAATTCCAAGTGATTGTTTTCCTGAAAAATAAAGTGCCGCAGCAGCCCCCCCAAATATGACGATTTCAAATAGGAGCCGTGGAAATCCTTGCAAGGAAAAGTTTGCCTTTGGCGAGCCAAACAAGCCCCATAACACAGCCACCAGCATAGGCGCTCCAAGACCTAACAGAACACCGAAAATACGGAATCCCCAATAGCTATAACTGAGCAATGCCAGAATCTCTAACAGGAACCGCACCCCTAAATTGACAGACTTAACCAACTCCACAGTGCCCCCCCTCCTAACGACTAATTTATTCAACTGCTTGTGCTTTTATAACAGGTCCTTCCGGTTTCCTTTTTCGCTCCCAAAAGATAAAGCCGGTAAAAGCGCAAAACAGCACAAACGGTATACTTGTTTTATAAAGTTCAGCAAAGCTTGTAGATATCCTTTTTTTAGCAAAATCCTCTACCTGATGAGAATATGCCTTAACTCTCTTACTGTTTTTGGCAATCTCCTGATCAACCCGTATTTCCACTGCCTTAGTAATCTGTTCTTTTACCGAATTTCTTTGACCTTCAGGGATAGAAGCCAACGTAATTTGAACATTTTTATCAATCAATTGTTGGCGCTCCTCCCGAGAAATCAAGAGGGCTGAACCTTCCTTAGAGCTTTGTTCGTCCTTCATTGATTTCTTTGTTTCGGCTAAAATGTTATTTTTTGTCGTCTCCGAGACATCTAATTTTTCTAGTTTATTCTCAGCATAATGGATGACTTCCAGCTTTTTGTCACTGATCTTATTCGTTAATCCCGCCACAAAAATGGCCACAGCCAATACAACGCCCACTTGCCTCAGCATGGAAAAGACACTCTGAGAGGCAGTTAGCATTTCTCCCTCAAAAGAAGAGGTGCTGGCAATTGTTGCAGATGAGATTACAAAGCTAAAACCCAGCCCCAATAAACTGCATAATAGGATAATTTCTTTTGCTGTGCTGTACAAATTTAGATGTTGTAATAAATAATAGGAGATCCCCATAATACTGAACCCCGCAATCACGGGAATGGTATACCCAATTTTTTTAGTAAGCAAGCCGGCAAAGTTGGAAAAGACAAAGATGGATGCTGAAACTGGAGTAACGAGAAGGGCGGCCTGGAGCTCTGTTTTATGTTGGAAGTTTGTTAAAAACTGTGGGAGTAGAACCATTACTCCGATAAGAAAAATAAAACCTGTAGTGACAATAACAACCGAGCCTGTAAAAACCCGATCTTTAAAAAGATGTAAGTTAATCATTGGCGACTTCGCTCTTTTTTCTACAAAAATAAATAGGAGAATGGAAACAACTGTTACTAGATAACAAATAATCGCTGTGCTGCTGTCCCAGCCCCAGGTATTCCCTTTGATTAAGACGAGGTTTAGCGAAAAGATCGCAGAAACTGAGAAAAGGAGACCCAACCAATCGATTGTTGATTTCACACGTCTTTCACCTTTAATCGTTAATATAAGAAATGAAACAATAATCGCGGCTATACAAATGGGTACATTTACATAAAAAACCCAATGCCAGCTAAGTTTCTCCGTGATAATCCCACCAACAGTCGGTCCTAATGCTGTTGATAATCCTTGTGTCGCACCTAATAGCGTTAAAGGAAGGACACGTTTTTCAATCGGCATGGCTGCAATACCAATGACCATCGAACAGGGAATGAGTATGGCCGCACCCAGGCTTTGCACAAATCTAGCCCCAATCAGGAACTCTCCCCTTGTTGCCAAGCCGCATAAAGCTGATCCGAATCCAAAAATAATTAAGCCTGCGATAAAAAATTTATGTCGACCATACATCTCAGCAAACCTGGCAAGTGGTATCGCTAAAACGGCAATGGTCATCGTGTAAACATTGAGCATCCACGAGCTCGTTTCCAACGACGTATGCAAACCGTCTTGGATAGCCGGCAAAGTAATATTCATGATTGTTGAATCAAGCATACAAACAAATACCCCTAAACACATTAATAGGACAACCTTCATTCCACCCGTACCCTTCATTCATCCTACTCTCCTTTAATTTGTAATTTTTTTAATTCCTCATCAATCATTCCGATAATCATCTGTGACTGGCGAATCCCAAACTCCAACGTAAATCGTTTATGATGTTCCATATCTTCTCCACATGCATCAGCAATTCTTGTCAGATTATCGAACATATCCTGATTCTTATCACGCTCCTCAAGCAGCCATTCACGGATTTTATCCTTTGTTGAAAATCGGCCAAAAAAGATGCGGATGAGGATATCCGATCTTGTCACTGTTGGGTTAATCGGACTGTTTAAATATTGCTGAAACTGCTCTTTCCCACTTTCGGTAATACCATATAAATTCTTATTCGGTTTCCCTTCCTGCTGGATGACCCTTTTTTCCACCAGCCCTTCTTTTTCCATCTTCCGTAATGCAGGGTAAATAGCTCCAAATGATGCATCGAAAAAGTAAGAAACTGAATTCTCCATCATTTGCTTAATATCATAACCACTCATTTGTTCATCATATAAAAAGCCGAGAATAACATCTTGGATATTCATTGTATATCACACCTCAATATTATTTATGTTTATATTATCATTGTTAATATAAACAATGTCAATAATAAACTTTTTCAGATTTGTAAAACAGGACAAAAAATTTAAGGCTACATTAAAACAAGCATCCGATAAAATAATCGGATGCTTGTTTGTCTGTTCGTATTATACTAACAACTGTTTTTCATAAATTTTTAAATTAGCATAGACACTTTCTAATACCGGGACCTGTAGGTGATCTTTGCGGGCCATTTCTAATAAATACCCTTGTAAATGATCTGCTTCTACCGGCAGTGTTTTCTCCATATCCCTCTGCATGGAGGATTTCATCTCAAATCCTAGCCCATTTATTTGCTCGACAATGTTGTTTTGAATATCTTCTGTAAACGGGGCACCTGCCGACTTCATAACTGAAATAATTTCTTGTAACAATCGGTCCATGGTTGTTTTACCTTCAGGCAACTCACGAATTGGGCCTATTGGCGCTCTCATCAATGTGGTGATCCCTGACATTACCGCAATAAACAAATACTTATTCCACAAATCCTGGCTAATGTTTTCACTTAACCGATATCCTGTTTTCGTTCCGCTAAAAGCAGCCTCAACTTTTGAGATTCGTTCAGACCTTACGCCATTTAGCTCTCCGAATACAATATCATGCTTGGTGCTTGTTTGAATCACTCTTCCTTCTTTATCCAGAGTACTTTCTATAAAGCAAAGTCCGCCGATCACTTTCTCAGCGCCAAATTCCGCTGCCAGTTTATCATAATGCAAGAGTCCATTTAATAATGGCAATATCATGGTATCCTTTCCTACATAGCGCCGAATACTCTCGATTGCCCCATTTAAATGATAGGCCTTTGTTGAGAGTATAATTAAACTAAATGGCTCTGCATCCTCTCCGGCAACCATTGTATTTGGAAAAAGAATAGCATTGCCGTGAACACTCTCAATAGCCAGTCCAGTGTCTTTCAGCTTATTTCTTCTTCCCTCTCTTACTAAAAAAGTGACGTCCTCTCCTTTTTCAAGTAACCGACCGCCAAAATAACCACCAACAGCTCCTGCACCAACCACTAAGATTCTCATCCAGTCCCCCCCGATGTACTTACTTCTAAAACCAGTATAAAGGATAGAAAAAAGATGGAAAAGTATTCCGCCACATATTCCGGCCTTTTCTGTTCAAAATAAAGGATAAATTAGGAAATGGATTGGTGGTTAGCCCAATGGAAATGGAATCTTTAAGGGAAGTCGAAAAATTAGCGTTGAAAAAGGTGACAATATTTAGACAAAGTCTATTACGTTACATTTTACGGGCCATGCTTGCCAGTATGTTTATAGGATTTGGCGTGATTGTTGCCTTTAAAACGGGAAATTATTTTTACATGGAACATTCACCGTTCACCTACCCGATGGCGGCCATAACCTTTGGTGCAGCCATTATATTAATCGCATATGGCGGCGGTGACCTATTTACGGGAAATACCTTTTATTACACATACGCGGCATTTCGGCGTAAGCTCTCCTGGTCTGAGGTAATAAGATTATGGGTTTGCAGTTATATTGGCAATATTTTAGGGGCTGCTGCCTTTGCCTTTATGATTTTTACCACCGGGTTGTTCGCCGAATCAACGGTAAATGGCTTTTTACTTAGTGTGGTGGATAAAAAAATGCATGTGCCGACCGTTGAATTATTTTTCAGAGCGATTCTTTGTAATTGGCTTGTTTGTTTAGCTTTCTTTTTACCAATGGGACTAAAAGGGGATGGCCCCAAAATGTTTGCCATGATGCTGTTTGTGTTTTGCTTCTTTATATCCGGTTATGAGCACAGCATTGCCAATATGTGTACCTTCGCCATAGCCTTAGTCCTCAATCATCCTGGAACGATTTCATGGGGCGGTGTTATTCATAATCTTGTTCCCGTCACGATAGGAAATTTATTTGGCGGCGGTGTCCTAATGGCATTTATGTATTACTACGTAAACAAGCCCTTTCTTGACGATTAGTTTTCGACAAATTTCCAAGGAAATAACAACAAAAAAAGAGAGTAAAATGAATGACCAAATAAAAAGCTGTCATTAGTCACTTCAGACCAATGGCAGCTTTGTATTATCGGATAGACCAAATGGTTTTATAGGCTCGTTTCCAAGAAAATAATGTGATGACGCTTAGAATAATCAGGTAAATAAACACACCGAAAGGAATAAAGGTAACCGCAAAATGGATGCCAATAAAAATGCCGATTAAAAGAAGAGCACCGATCATTTGCAGTCCCCCATTCTGCTTAACATCCTGAAAGGACTCTGAAAATGGCAAGGTACCTTTAAGAAAGATCGTACTAATGACAGTATAGAGAACAGCTGTAACCATTACTACTACTAGATCAGGAATCACCTTAAATCCAAAGATTCCAATAAAAATAATACATAAAATAAAATAAACTGGAAAAAAGAGGTTGACGATAAATACCTTTAATACCCCACTAAACAATGGGGCTAAATTATGAAGGGGTGCTGCTCTAAATACCCAAGCCCCCTTATATTTCCCTGAGTATTTCAACATGGTAACTGCACCGGGAATCATTGTGCAGGACATGTAAATGGTGAGATACCATTTACTTTCTACTAAATGGGCATAAGAATTCATTTGAATCTCATTGAACATGAATATAAACGGAAAAACTAATGACATACCGAGTGAAGGATATACCTTTAAACGAAATTCCCTTTCATTCCGCATCATATGATCTGCAAATCGGAAAAACATTTTCTCTTCATTATTCCTGCATAACAATTTGACCACTATATTTTTCCATTTGCGCTCTTTTCGTTTGCCCTCACCACTATTATTCGATAATTTTTGTAAATTCTGCTCGAATGAAGGCAACATCCGAGCATAGATCATAATTGCGAGAATCGGGACAATCAGTGCTAACACTGAATAAATATAAAGGGTTTGATTGACCAGATGCCCAAAAATTAATTCGAATGGAGCTCCGAACCAAATGGGAGGAACAAGGAACTGCCACCAACTAGGTGTAAAGGTAATTTTCAAATCTACTATACTAAACGCCCTTACCAAAATTTGATAGCCTACTGCAATCGAGATTGATAACCCTATTTGGACATAATTAATAATATCCTTTAATTTTTCTCCATCAAAAAAGCGCAAAATAAAATAATAGATGATGGCTGTTAAAACAACTATAAATAAATCTAGAAGTAAGAGTCCAAGTAAGGATAAAAGAAAGAATAACAGCCCATGTCTAAAAGCTCCCACAATCATAGGCACAGCAGATATGGCTATAGTAAGAAAAAATAAATAAATCGAGATATGAACCGTTTTAGCAGCACTAACGGTTTTTTTGTTGATCGGCTTGGTCAGCAAAATCCCTTTGTCTCTTACGTCAAGCAGTACATTGGAAAAGTCAGAAATCATCGATGTCATTACGAGGAACATGACGATCCCATAAAAGAGACTCATTTGATAAAGATAGCTTGTTCCAAGATTGACAACAGGTATCAGCATGAGGCTCATTAATACATAGATCCACAGCGACTTAATAAATCCATTCTCTTCCGGTTTTTTCTTTTTGTTTCCCTGTTGATTAAAAATGGTTGGTGTCCTGCGACCATCCATCGTAAGTTTAACCACTAGGATTTTTCTCATGATAGGATAATCTACACCAAGCCTTTCAAAAAAACCGCTAAATGCATCCAAGATTTTTAAAGTTCGGAAATCTTTCACGGTCTCTACACCTCTTGAACAATGGAGACAAATGCTTCTGCCATTTCCTGATGTTCATTAAAACCAGTCAGTTGGTTAAAAATTTGCTCCAAAGACCCTTCTTTATTTTGCTCCTTTAAATCGTTGAAACTGCCGTCGGCCACAATGATCCCATCATTAATTAAAATGATTCGACTGCTTATTTTCTCAACCACATCCATGATATGGGAGGAATAAAAGATGGTTTTTCCCTGGGCAGCCAGAATGGCCAGAATTTCTTTAAAAACCATAACACTATTGGCATCAAGTCCACTAAGCGGCTCATCTAAAAATAATAAATCTGGATTATGTATTAAACTGGATATAATCAATACCTTTTGCCGCATTCCTTTTGAAAAAGAAGCGATGCGCGAGTCATATACACCTTCAAGTCCAAAGACCTTCATCAGTTTTTGCGCCTTCTCATCTGCCTTGGCGAGCTCCATTCCGTAAAGTTCTCCAATAAAAGTTAAGTACTCTCTTGCCGTGAGATTATCATACAGTTCGGCAATTTCCGGGACATAACCGATTTTCCTCTTATAATCAATATTCTTTTCATTTAAGGTCTCACCCAGTATTTCTACAGTTCCGGTAAAGTCAGTTTCAAGACCAAGCAAGATTTTGATGGTGGTACTTTTTCCGGCACCATTTGGCCCGATATATCCGATGATTTGTCCACGTTTTACGGACAAATCAATTCCCTTTAAGACACTTTTTGATCCATAATTCTTCTTTAATTCCTTAATGCTAATCACAACTTCTTGATTTGTTTCGATGGTCCTCACCCTCTTAACGTTACTTATTTCAATTTTAACATAATTTTCCTATAATTCTATCATAAGCCCTAATAACAAAAAATGGCTGAACCTTTATTTGTCACAGTTCAGCCATTTCTTTATTTTTTCTTACTTAAATAATAGACATATACCTTAATCATAAAATAACTTACTTCTTCGGGTAGCATTTCCTTTATCGGTTTGAGGCGTTCTCGGCCGGCTTTTTCCACTGCATGTTCAAGGAGTGGTATAAATTCACTAGGTATGAGACTTAAAAAATCTACCTCCATCCCCTGTTGGGCACATTGGAGAAGATGATTTTCTACCGTGCTGACCGCCAATTCACGCTGCTTGGCGATTTCTTGTATAGAGAGGTGATTTTGATGCATTTGGTACGTTTCTAAATGGGAGTCCCCCACTGCCTTTTTAGCAGACCTTTTAGGAGCAACCGGGACTGGATTATTTTCACTTTGATAGTCGGGGTTTTCTTCATAAAATTCGAGAATCGCCTTGATAAATTCCTGTCCATATTTCTCCAGCTTTTGCTCACCAACCCCACTGACTTGTAAAAATTCTTCACTGGTTAATGGCAGTTTAGCACACATATCCTGAAGGGTAGCATCGGAAAAAATGACAAATGGCGGGACTTTTTCTGATGCGGCGATCTGTTTGCGTACCTCCCGTAATATCTCAAACAGAGGATCCGTTTTGGATACTTGTTTGACTTGCACCGTTTCTCTTCTAGATACTTGTTCTTTCCCAAGGAGTACCTCTTTTCCTTTAGGAGAAACATAAATGGTTGGATAGGTCCCTTGTTCAATGGCGATTAGCTCCTGAGAAATCAAAAATTCAATGAAATCTCCCACGTCCTTGGCACTCTGATCCTTCATGATTCCATAGGTAGACAGTTTTTCAAATCCCATTTCAGTCACTTTCTTATTTTTCGAACCGGTTAATACCTGGGCTGTTATGTTTTTGCCAAATCGCTGCCCCATCCGAATCACGCAGGATAACACCATTTGTGCTTCTTTGGTCACATCAACGCTTGACCGCGAATCCGTACAGTTTCCGCACCGCCCACATTGCTCAGTTTCTGTCTCACCAAAGTATTTTAAGATAAACTCCTGTAGGCAGCTTTCCGTATGGCAGTAATCAACCATTTGCTGAAGCTTTTCCAGCTCTTTTGTGATACGGTTTCTATCTGTTGATTGTTCAATCAGAAAGCGCTGGATCTGCACATCCTGTGGCGAATACAGAACGATACATTCACTATCCAGCCCGTCTCGTCCGGCACGGCCTGCCTCCTGGTAATAGCTCTCCATATTTTTTGGAAGTTGAAGATGCACCACAAAACGGATATTACTTTTATCGATTCCCATCCCAAAGGCAGAGGTGGCAACCATAACCGAGGCTTGGTCGGTTAAAAAGCGTTCCTGTTCCGCATTGCGTTCTTGATCATTCATACCTGCATGATACCTGGCAGCATTAATGTTTTCTTTTTGCAGCCGTTCATATAGGGTATCTACATTTTTTCGCGTCGCCGCATAGATGATTCCTGCTTCTTTTTCATTCTTTTTCAAGTATTGCAAAAGGTACTTCCAGCGATCTTGTCCCTTAATAACCGAAAAGGATAAGTTAACACGTTCGAAACCGGTAATGATGGAGTGGTTCTCTTGAATAGCAAGCAGTTCACAGATATCCTCTCGCACTTTTGGGGTTGCGGTTGCCGTTAAGGCGAGCACGATTGGCTTTTGGTGGAGGCAGTTGATCATTTTGCTAATTTGGCGATAGCTTGGACGAAAATCATGTCCCCATTGTGAGATACAGTGAGCCTCGTCCACAGCTACCATCGGAATCTCCATACTTTTTAGCTCAGCAATAAATTCAGGAGAATCTAATCGTTCAGGAGCGATGTAAAGCAATTTAACCTTTCCTTGCTTAGCAGCCTGAATTCGATCATTCGCTTCATTGTAGCTGATAGAACTGTTAATAAATGTTGCAGGAATACCATTTTGAATGAGGGAATCAACCTGATCTTTCATCAAGGAGATCAGTGGGGAAATAACGATTGTGGTACCTGGAAGAATCATCGCAGGAATTTGATAGCAAATCGATTTGCCGCCACCAGTTGGCATCACACAAATCGTATTATTCCCTGACAGCACAGAACGAATTGCCTGCTCTTGACCTATGCGGAAGGAATTATAGCCAAAATAAGTTTGTAACAGAGGCAAAGCTTTTTCAAACAAATTCATTTCTCCTTTCTTATCAATCTCTAAAATAGCATATCATATTTTTAAAATTAATATATAATTTGTATATAAGTGACATTTCAGGAGGTAAACATGGCAATGAAAGCAGTCATATTTGATTTTGATGGAACGATTGTTGATACGGAGTCGATGTGGTTTGAAGGGTTTAAAGAATTGCTGGATGAGCGATTCCAAATCGAGTTGCCGCTTGATATTTTTGCGAAGTGTGTTGGGACAACGGATGAAACTTTATTTCAGTATATAGAATCTCAAACGGGAACGGCTGTAAACCCACAAGAACTAAGCCAAACAGTTAGAGACCGATTTTCTGAAAAATTGACCAAGCTGGAACTTCGTGAGGGAGTAAGGGAGTTACTTGAGGAAATTAAACAATTAGGCTATGTAATTGGGCTTGCTTCCAGCTCTTCAAAGGAATGGGTGGAGCGATTCCTTATTCAATTTGAACTTATGGATTATTTCTCTGTCATTAAGACGAAAGAGGATGTTTTAAGAGTCAAACCTGACCCGGCCCTATATCAAAAGGCGTTAGAGGAATTGCAAATTGAACCAGCTGAGGCAGTGGCCATCGAAGATTCGGTGAATGGATCCATGGCTGCTATTGACGCCGGGATGAAATGTGTGGTCATCCCTAATCAGGTCACCTCGTTTTTAAATTTTCACGAAAAGACCATTCGCTTTGAATCGTTTGCTGATTTTAACTTTAGTAAAATTTGCGGGTAAACATATTTTATAAAGCCTACTCTAAGATGCAGTCTTAGCTCTATGAAATATAGACTAAGGCTGCTTTTTATTTAGTTTCTCCTTTTCTAATCGATCTTGAATTTCCCCTGCAAAAATCCCTAATAGCATGGATAGATGTCCAGCAGAAACATGGATCATTTGTTCAGGTTCTGTTTGATAGCAAATATAGTAAAATAATGCAATGACAAAGATGGAAAAAACTAATTGATTGGATAAAGAGGCTTTTCGTTTAAATCCCAGTGCGAAACCAAGGCAAGAGTTAATGATGTAGGCAGTATCAAATGAATGAGTAAAATTGCCGAATATCATAACCATTAAGAAGGAAATGAAAAACATTAACATCGTACCTTTGAATCTAAGTTTTCTTACATCATCCAACATATGAATCTCATACCATTTACTCACCATACCATTCCTTTCCTTTTGACTGCCATTCACCTAAATATTAGTTCAACTACGGATATCAGCTTTAATGTTAAAGCCCCCTCAGAAAGCTTTCTGAAGGGGTTTCTTCATTTTTTGTGTAAATCATTTCATTCAAAGAATAATGTTACTAAGTAAAGATTGATTCAGAAATTCACATTAAAATATTCTTCAAAATTTGTTCCCGGTGCTCTCCTTTTTTGGGTGGAGGGGTTAACGATTCTAGTTTCAGGTCACTATGCATTTTAACCTGGTAATCTCCCCAAGAAGATTTGAATACCAGCTCTTTTTCTATAAAATAAGGATTTTCGGTGAGTTCCCCCACTTCCAAAACTGGTGCCATGCAGCAATCAACCTTCTGGGAGAATTCAATCCACTCATAGAAGGATTTACTCATAAACAAGGCGGTAATTTCATGGAAAACAGGGTTTTCCTGATTGTTTTTTGAAAAATGGCTGTTGATCCAGTCCTCACGACCGTGCGCCAAACAAAAATTATGCCAAAACTTCGGCTCCAGCGCACCAAGACTCATATACCGACCATCCATCGTTTCATAAATCGCGTAGGAGATCACACTACCGTTTAGGACAGGTACTCCAGTGCCTTGACCCGTTTCCTGTTGAACGAGGACATGATTACCCAGCATAGAAACCATTTGATCCGTGATTGAGATAGAATGATAGCTTCCCTTACCAGTAAGTGATTTAGAAACTAGGCCGGCTAAAATCCGTTCGTTTGCGGCAAATCCCCCTACATAATCAGCAAGCGTAATAGATGGATGCACAGGTCTGCCTTGTTGATCCTTTAGTTGAGCCAGCACCCCGCTTAAAGCCATGTAATTGATGTCATGATTACCCAGTTTGCTCAATGAACTGTTCTGCCCAAATCCAGAAATGGAGCAATAGACGATATCTGGCTTTATCTGTTGAACAGTCTCATATCCAAGCCCCAGTTTTTCCATCACCCCTGGTCTAAAACTTTCGATGAGAACGTCAGCATTTGAAATTATTTTTAACGCTACTTGCCTTTCCTCTTCCTCTTTCAGATTAAGAGTGATGCTCTTTTTCTGACGGTTGTTGGCATGAAAAACTAACCCTTCCTTTTGCTTAAAAAATCCTGTATTTCTGGCGGGATCCCCTTCCGGTGACTCCACCTTGATAATTTCTACCCCCAATTCTGCCAGTCTTAAGGTGGCAAACGGTCCAGGAAGGTAATTAGTAAAATCTATGACTTTAATGCCATGTAACATAGTTTAAGTCCTTTCTTACTTGCTTGCTTGATCGGGAGCAAATAGTTCCTCAAGCTGTTTGCGCAGGATAAACTTTTGAATTTTCCCGCTAGCATTTCGGGGCAGTGCTTCACAAAAGTGGTATTTTCGTGGGCGCTTATAATTTGCCAGTTTGTCACTATTTTTACAAAATTCATCCAATTCTTCTTCGGTGATTTTCGGGTCTTTTTTTACAATGAAAGCCGTAACAGTTTCACCCCAACGGTCATCAGGCTGACCGACAACTGCAACATCGAGTACACCCGGATGCCCATGAAGCACATCCTCTACCTCACGCGGGTAAATGTTTTCCCCCCCGCTGATAATCATGTCGTCAACACGGTCATTGACGTATAGATAGCCTTCTTCATCCATATAGCCGATATCACCCGAATGGTACCAGCCTTTGTTCATGGCATTGTGGGTCGCTTCGGGACGATTATAGTAACCTAGCATCATACATGGTCCTTTAACGATAATTTCTCCTGTTTCTCCAGCTGGTACAACATCATCCGGGTCTGACGGTCCATCTTCTCTCGTGCGGACAATCCTAATGTCATGATTTATTGCAGCCTGACCTGCTGAGCCAGCTTTTCTTAGCTGTTCGCCTTCCGACAAGAAGGTAATCGCCGGGCCCATTTCCGTCATCCCATAGGCTTGGATAAGAGAAATGCCGAGACGATCATGCAGTGCATGCACTAGAGATGGTGCCATTGGGGCTGCCCCATATAACCCCAGCTTTAAACTGGATAGATCATATTGACTTAAATCCTCCTGTAGAAGCATGTTCCACATGGTCGGTGCAGCAAACAGTTTCGTGATTTTTTCTTTTTCTATTAATGGAAGAATTGATTTGGGATTGAACTGATGAAGGATAACGTTTTTCGCACCAACGTGAACTCTAGGAAGGAAGGCACAATGAAGCTCTGCACAGTGGAACATCGGTGCTGTAACAAGCCCAACGTCGTCCGCTTCTAATTTCCCTGCTGCGATGCAGAGTAAACTTTGGTCAATCATGCTGCGGTGAATGTGCATGACCCCCTTTGGACGTCCGGTTGTTCCACTGGTGTAGATGAAGGCATACACATCATCTTCCTTGACTTCGATCGTAATGTCATCGGTAGAGGCAGTGGCAACTTTTTCTTCATAACTTGCTGCATATTCCGGTTTGTCCTCGTCAATGTACCAGAACGAGATTTGATCGAAGCGGTTGGCAATGGCAGAAATGACTGGTTCTAATGTCTTTTCAAACAGCACAACCTTTGGGGCGGCATCTGATAAAATAAAGGCCACTTCCTCTGACATGAGTCGGAAGTTGATCGGATTAAACACGGCACCGATTTTGGCACAGGCAAAAAAGGCAGTCCCCAACTCTTCTGTGTTGAACATCAAGGTGGAAACCCGATCGCCTTTTTTTACCCCTTCTTTTAAAAGGGCATTAGCCAACCGGTTAACCTGCTCGTTCCACTCTTTGTATGTGTAACGGACGTTTTTACGAACATCGTAGATTGCTTCCTTGTTAGGGTTTCGTTTTACGGTTAATTCGAATACTTTTCCGATTGTTGTGGTCATTTTATACGCCTCCTATTGGTTGGTTTTTTGGGGGTGGTGGGATTCCGCGAGTTTTTGCGATATTCCCGCGGGGTTCCGTGATATTCCCGCCGGCTTCCTCGGTTTTCCCGCCTGTTTCCGCGATATTCCCGCCGGCTTCCTCGGTTTTCCCGCCTGTTTCCGCGTTATTCCCGCCTGTTTCCGCGTTATTCCCGCCTGTTTCCGCGTTATTCCCGCCAGCGTACTGTAATTTATAGCCCTAAGTTTTTCGCAATAATCGTTTTCATTATTTCATTGGTTCCGGCATAGATACTCGAGACTGGGATATCGCGATACCTTCTCGCAATCTCGTATTCTTCCATATAGCCGTAGCCACCGTGCAGCTGCAAACATTCGGCAGCAACTTTTTTTGCATTCTCGGTCAGCTTCCATTTCGCCATCGATACCTTTGTCACCACATTTTGTCCTTCGATATGCTCAGCGATTAATTGATCGAGAAAGGCGCGACTCATCTGGATATCTGTCGCCATTTCAACAATCTTAAACTGGGTGTTTTGAAATTGACTGATCTTCTTCCCGAAGGCTTCACGGCTTTTTACATAATCAATGGTCATTTTCAATATCACTTCTGCAGCAGTCTGTGCACCAATTGCAGTGAGTAGACGTTCTTGCTGGAGTTTTTCCATCAAATAAAGGAATCCCTTGCCTTCTTCGCCAAGAAGATTATCCTTTGGAACAAGACAATCTTCAAAGATTAATTCTGCGGTGTCTTGACTATGGAGGCCGAGTTTATTCAGTTTTCTCCCTCTTGAAAAACCAGGTGTGTCCCGCTCGATCACCAACAGGCTGACCCCTTTGTGCTTAGGTACTGCGTTCGTGTCCGTTTTGACAGCAACGACAATTAGGTCTGATTGGATGCCGTTCGTGATAAATGTTTTTTGTCCGTTTACCACATAATGGTCACCTTGGAGCTTGGCAGTTGTTTTGATGTTAGCCAGGTCTGATCCTGTGCCTGGTTCCGTCATCGCAATGGCGGTGATAATCTCCCCAGTCACACACTGTGGCAGCCAGCGTTGCTTTTGTTCCTCACTACCATAGGCGGTAATATAAGGTACCACGATATCATTGTGGAGTCCGATACCGATTAGCCCTGTGCCGACTTTTTCAAGTTCTTCATTGATTACAACTGAAAAGCCCCAATCAACTTCACTGCCGCCGTATTTTTCATCGATGTCTGGGCAAAGATAGCCCTGCTCCCCCATCTTTTTCCAAAAGGAACGAGGAATCATCCGCTCCTCTTCCCATTGTTCATAAAAGGGATATGCTTCTTTTTCTAAAAACTTTCGCAGGGATTGCCGAAAAATTTCGTGATCTTCGTTTAGGTATGGATGTTTCATTCGTTAGTCCTCCTTTTGTGAACTCTTCCGTTTATGTGTATTTTTGATGCCCTTATTTTTAATAACCTAATTGAAAATTTCTGCATAGATCTTCTTGCTTCACAACGACTTTTCCGGTTTATCGACGCAAATTCTCTAGCTATCAACAACTTTTCTTGTTTTATCAACGCAAATTCTCTGGCTATCAACACCTTTTCTATTTTTATCAACGCAAATTCTCTGGCTATCAACACCTTTTCTATTTTTATCAACGCAAATTCTTCACTTATCAACTTCTTTTCGGTTTTATCAGGATCATCACTACCACTTACATATGCAATTATCGTTCCAATATTCTTAAAAAGGGCATTTGGTGACTTTTTGCGACTAACTTCCTTTACTAGATACATAAATTTGTCCAATAAATGGACACTTCCTGTCTTTTATATAGGTACATTGTATTTTTTTAGTTTCTCATATAATCCTGAGCGGCTGATCCCGAGCAATTTTGCTGCCTTCACTTTATTTCCTTTCATCTGGACAAGTGCCTTCTTGATGGCTTCAAGCTCTGCATGTTCAACCATCGATATCCTCTCTGTCGGTTCCTTTAAGGAAATTTGCTTTGTCACATAATCAGGAAGATCCTCCCATTTAATTTTTCTATTTTCAGCGAATGTTACGGCTCTTTCCAACACATTGCGTAATTCCCGGACATTTCCTGGCCAATCATAGGCAAGCAACACTTTTCTCGCTCGCTCCTCAATTCCTGTAATCTTCGTTCCAATGACATGATTAAATTCATGTATGAATTCATTTATAAGAAAATCCACATCATATATCCGCTCACGAAGGGGAGGAATCTGCAAAGAGATTACATTTAGCCGATAATAGAGATCTTCTCTAAATGTGCCTTCTTTCATCATTTCCTCCAGATTTCGGTTGGTTGCAGCAATTATTCTGACATCCACTTTAATTCTTTTCATTCCACCCACGCGATAAAATTCCCGTTCTTGAAGAACACGAAGCAGTTTGGCTTGAAGGGGTAAGGACATATCTCCAATTTCATCAAGAAACAAAGTTCCTCCATCAGCTAAATCAAACTTACCCTGTTTTCCTTTATTTTTTGCACCTGTAAAAGCCCCCTCTTCATAACCAAAAAACTCTGATTCTAGTAGACTTTCTGGAATCGCGGCACAATTCACCACGACGAACTTCCCCTTGCTCCTGGGACTTCCATTGTGAATGGCATGGGCAAACAGTTCCTTTCCTGTGCCGCTTTCTCCACAAATAAGTACCGTCGACCTCCCTCTAGCTGCCTTTGCACCACTATGTTTTAATTTTTCCATGCGGGAGTCCATGCTTAGAATAAGATCCCAAGTAAATTGGGCAGTTTCAGATTTTTGGTATCGGTGTTGGAAGAAACTAGCTTTATTTTCGGTATGCTCCAGTTTTTTTATCAGATTAGCTACTTTATCCAATTGGTGCTGTAACGATATCACGACATCTGTTTTCGTCAGAATACCGACAACTCTATTTTTTTCATCAATGACGACACCGGTACCAACTTTGCTGGTTTTTACAAGTTGTTGAATTTTTTCGTATGGAGTATCAAGCCTGACTGTCTCGACCTGCTTCTTTATGAATGATTTAATCGGAGTGTTAAGTGGGCGTTCCTTCGATATCATTTGATGTAAACTGCTTCTAGTAAATACACCTACTAATGTATGATTAGCGTCTGTCACTGGAAGCAGATTCCACTTCTTTCTGCACATTAGGTCAATAGCTTCTTGAAGCGTTGTTTCTTCTGTTATGAGGCAACTGTATGGTGTAATGATACTTTTTAATTGGAGCATTTTATCACTCCTTACAGATTCAATACCAATATTGTAACAAAAATAAATAATTTTTTGAATTTTTTAATAAATATTTAAAACTAATATGGAAGTTTTAGATATTTTTCATTTATTTTTCAGTATTAAGTTGTACACTTTAGATGAATGTTTTTTTTACCAAAAGGAGGAAAAAGTATGTTTAAAGAGGTATTTTCGCATATCCATCCGATTGCGGTCCATTTTCCGATTGCCCTGATTATTATTGCAACATGTTATGACTTTTTTTTACTTTTTAAAAATAAACGAATATCACCAAAGCAAGGATTTTGGCTGTGGGCTTTTGCCTTTATCACTGCTTGGATTGCAGTAGGTACTGGTCCAGAGAATGATGCCAGAGGGAATACCAATGTTTTTGAATACCATGAACGGCTTGCAGATATAGCGACGATTCTTACTTTTCTTGTTGTAGCATTTCGGTCCTACTTTATTTTTAAAAAGAAGGAATTGATCAAAACGATCTTAGTAGTCTATTTATTATTTTCTCTCGTTTCCTCTGCAGCAATCCTTTCAGTAGGCTATTTTGGAGGAAAGATGGTTTATGACCAAGGGGTTGGGGTAAAAATGAACGGCAAATACGTGAACCCTCCTAAGTCGGGATTTTCTGAACATGACTAACGAAACAGGGCTGTTCATTATGAGCAGCCCCTTATACCTTATTCAATGATAGTCTTCATACCTGAATACATATTTTTCACCGTATTTTTCACTTCTTCAGGAGACATTCGCATGGCTTCCTCTGACCTGCCATAACCAATCTCTACTTTTCCTTCAGTTAATCCTTGAAAAATGGAGTCAGCGAAAGCATTCACATCAGCTCCAAAAGTGTGGAGACCAACACCCCCCAAGTCGGTATTGACAGCTGGTGGAGCCACCTCAATTACCTCAATAGATGTATGTTCAAGTTGTTCCCTCAAGCTCATAGTGAAGGAATGAAGCGCCGCCTTTGTTGCCGAGTAAATCGGAGCGATTGCCATTGGAGTATAGGCTAAACCAGATGTGACATTGATGATTGCCGCATCTTTCTTCTTCGCGAAAAACGGTGAAAATAGCATAGTCAGATGGAAAGGTGCCTCAATATTGGAGGTGATTTCCTGGTTATAGTAGCTCCATTTATCTTTTGCCTCTGATTTTAATACATGGTAACGCTGCTGTATTCCTGCGTTATTGACGAGTACGTTCACTTCAGGATAAACGTCAGTAACCCAATCGAATAAAGCAATTCGATCCTCCACGCTTGTTACATCACATGTTCGCGTTATAATTCCCGGAAGCTTTTCCTGAGCTTCTTGGAGCTTAGCTTCCCTTCTTCCACAAACAATCACCTTATTTCCTGCCTTAACAAATCGCTCGGCAAAAGCAAATCCTATACCGGATGCTCCGCCTGTGATGAGGATGGTATTTCCTGTGAGTTTCATGGTTTCCCTCTTCTCTGATATGAAAATGACCATACCATTTTATCATTCCAATTCAAAAAACAATTATTATTTTGGCTGCATCCGAATGGCTCCATCAAGCCGGATGGTTTCTCCATTCAGCATAGGGTTTTCGATGATACTTTGGACAAGCTGAGCATATTCATTTGGGAATCCAAGCCTTGGCGGGAACGGAACCATTTTTCCCAATGCATCCCTTGCTTCCTCTGGCAGGGTATCAAACATTGGTGTATGAAAGAGTCCTGGAGCAATGGTCATCACGCGGATGCCGTAGCGGGAGAGTTCCCTTGCAATCGGCAGTGTCATTCCAACAATCCCACCTTTGGAGGCACTATAGGCTGCTTGGCCGATCTGACCTTCGAATGCGGCCACTGAAGCCGTATTAATAATGACTCCTCTTTCATTTTGTTCGTTAGCATCATTCTTGACCATGGCTTCGGCAGCAAGTCTGATAACATTAAAACTTCCGATTAGATTAATATTGATTACCCTTGAAAATAAGGAAAGATCATGGACACCTTTACGTCCTAGTACTTTTTCGGCTATTCCAATTCCGGCACAATTAACAACTGTGTTGACTTCGCCTAAAAACTCAACTGCTTTTTGTACGGCTTTTTGAATAGCCGCTTCTTCCGTTACATCTGTTTTTAAAAATAAGACCGCCTCTCCTAATTCCGTTTGAAGCTGCAGGCCGCGTTCTGCAGACTGATCGAAAATAACCGCCCTTCCACCTTTTTTAATGATATTTCTTACGGTAGCTTCTCCCAACCCGGAAGCTCCTCCTGTTACGATTGCCTTGGTATATTGAATCTGCATAATTCATTCTCCCCTCTCATATTCCTACAATTATATTTTGCAAGTAATATGCCAGTGGAAGATCCCTTTCAAGTCAATTGGTGCATCACGTTAAATGTCCATATTTTGGACAGTATTTTTTAATAATGATTTATAATTGGACAGTTGAATGTTTCTTTAAAATGTTATGATGAAAATGAGATTACTCTTAAACGGAGGTTGGATGGATGCAGCGTCGTAAGTTAGTTATAACCCATAATCTTGAAGTCCCTTTGCTTGAGAAGGTGAAAAAAGTCATCCCTGATTGGGAAGTGATTGCCGGCAAAAATAGCTGGCAGGAGCACATCACAGGGGCAGAAATTATTGCCGGTTGGAAAAAAGGCTTAGAAGAATATTGTCTTGCTCCCGAATCGAAACTAAAATGGCTCCAAACATGGAGTGCCGGCGTCAATTCGTTGCCGCTGGAGGAACTTGAGAAGAAAGAAATTATATTAACAAGTGCAAATGGTGTCCACGCCTACCCTATCTCAGAAACCATCTTTGCCTTGATACTGGGGTTAACACGAAAAATTCATACATATGTAAAAAATCAACAGGCCAAAACATGGCATCATGCCCATATGAAGCAGGAAATCCACGAGAAGACCATCGGTATTATTGGTGTTGGTACCATCGGAAAGGAAACAGCAAAAATTGCGAAAGCATTTGGAATGAAAGTCGCTGGTGTCAGGCACTCAGGACAGCCGTCTGAATTTGTGGACGAAATGTATACCACTGATCAATTACCGCTTCTTTTACCGAAATGTGATTATGTTGTTGTTACCTTGCCGCTTACAAAGGAAACCTATCACTTATTTGGAAGGGAACAATTTAACATAATGAAAGATTCAGCCTTTTTTATCAACATTGGCCGCGGTGAGATCGTGGTTGAGAAAGAATTGATTAAGGCATTGCAGGATGGCCTCATCGCCGGTGCTGGGCTTGATGTTTTTGAAAAAGAGCCCCTTGATGGAGATAGTCCTTTATGGGAGATGGAAAATGTGATTATTACTCCTCACACCTCCGGATCCACGGAGCACTATAATAAGCGGGTCGTCGAGGATATATTAATTCCGAATTTAAAACATTATCTTGCCGGAGAAGGCCCCAAGGTTAATGTGGTGGATTATCGGAAGGGATATTAAAAAATAGAAGCTGCCCACCAAAAAACGGGCAGCTTCCATCATAGCTAATATACAGTCTGTATCCCATTACCGGCCACCGTCATCCACTCAAATTGGCGAAGGCGCAATTCAAATAAGGTTAATGGATCGCGGAACAGTTCTGGCTTCTCATTCATTTTTTCCAATATATCTTTATTTGTTTCTATCTCGGATCGTGTTGCTTCTACAGTTGAAGTTAATACATTCATCGGGTTCTTAAAGAATAGATTCACATCTCGCTCAAACGATTTTTCAAATAGCTCAAATGCTTGGAAAAATTGTTTGCTGACTACTGCTGCTATTTCGGAATAATCTTCATTTTCAATAAAGGCTTTATACTTGTTGTAAACCACTGTCTTATTTTGAGAAAACGCCCCAAACAATTTCCCTGCACTTTTTAATAAAAATTGGGATGGGGTTCGTTTCAGAACAATATTAAGAGGGTCGAGCTGGAAGCGGCTTGTCATCCGATCGGTATCACGATGCCAATCCTCCACTACTTTAAAATCACAATTTAGTTTCAACCGTTCTTCTCCATACATACGGTTAAATCCATCACTTAACTCATCTAAATATTGCTGACTTAGCACAAACCCCTCCTCACACGTTTTAATCCATTCCTGCAGAGAAGAATAATATTTCGGCAGGAGCTGCTCTAAAAAGGCCTGAAGTCTCAGGTTCATCTCCTGATTAACCTCATTAAGAATGGTACCAAAATCACTTTCCTCATTTATTAATGACCCGCATTCACGCAAAATATTGGGTACCGATTCATTAATTTCCTGCTTAATTGGTTCTTTTACGGCAAAAAAGGCACTGGATACCTCTTTAATTTTTTGGGTAATAGTGTCATCCAGTTGATTGACTGAGCCATTTAATTTCAAATACATATCTTCATTCCATCGGACAGCTTCCACTAAGCGATTTTCCAAATCGATTCGTTTTTGGAGCAGGCTGGCAATGGTCGCCCGAATAAAATATAATACCTTAGCCAACCGCTTATCCTTAAGATGTCTAGTCATTTTAATAGATTCGATGAAAATCTTCAAATCTGACAACTGTTGGCTGCGATCGTATTGGGAGGAAAAAGCAAATACCTTTGAATCGGAAAATTCAGCATGAAGCTCTAAACTAATCTCATCTAATATCCGAATGGCATCCTGCTCATTTGGAATTGTATCCATTTTACTAAGAACAAAATGAATCGGGATATCTGGGGCCAATTGTTGAATTTGCGTTAAAATGGTACGCTCCTTCGCAATTAAAGGAGCATTCGCATCAAGAACAAAAAGAATGATATCCGCCACCTGCAGAGTTTTAAGCACCCCATACCGGTCTTCATCATTTCCTTTTAATGCCGGTGTATCAATTAGTGCGAAAGCTTGTTCCTGTAATAGCTGGCTAGGCAATCGATATTCGATGATCGATTCTTGTGCGTTTCTTAATCGATCCATTCTTTCCTGAAACTCAGAAAATCCTGCCAACTTCATTCTCTCTTCAACGGTAATCTCTTTAATATCCAATTCCTCACTATGTCTAAACATGACAGTAGATGGTGTTGGACTATCCTGTAAGGGTTCTCCGAGGATCGTATTAATAAACGTAGATTTTCCGCTTCCTCCCATTCCCACCACTAGCAGGTGCTGCGTATCAAAATCAAACAACTGATCAACGAGCCATGATACACGTTCGTCTTCTTCCATCTCATTTGCCCGTGCCCATTGAGTAATAGAATGAAGTAATGTAAGAGATTCCTCAAATTCATTCAGATCCGCTTTCGCTATACGAATCAGATTTTCAGCTTCTTTTACAATCGTACTACTGATGGTGTTAGGAAATAATTCATCCCAGGTTAGAACAGCTGCCGAAGACATGGCTTGATTTTTGGAGTCTGCCAAACGCAGCCAGTTTGTGAGCAAGTCAGGAATGTATTCCTGCAGGTCCTTAATGAAATAGTCTCCATTAATTAGTTGATAAAAAGTCTCTCTATGTAAATCTGATAGAATGACCCAGTTTTGAGTTCGCTCCAGGTCCAGATTTAATAATAGGTGATTTACTTCCTTCATCCATGTGAAGGAAGCATCCTCTTGATAACTATTCCATATAGAGGCGACAAGACTTTCAAACCTTTGTTGATCTGAATGAAACAATATAAATAGTGCATGGGAAAAATAGCTTGGTGCAAAACTGTTGGTCATTCCCTTGTCAACATAGGAATGAAGGATGTCAAACCATTTGATATTTTCTGTTCGTTTCGCTTCATTTACAGCAAGCTCAACTGCATTGCCCCAATCCAATCGCTCTTCGAAAAATGCTCGGGCAATGTCCGTTACATTGGGATAATCCGGGTTGTCTGCAATGGTTTTTTTGATAACTGAGACAGCCGCTTCCATTTTGTCACGTTCGATATATAAAGAAAATAGCTTTAAGGCCACTTCTGTTGTTAATGTCGAATCTGTGGTTTTAATAGCCGTATAGAGATCTTCTGCATTCGGCAGGATTCCTAGTTCATAATAGGCATCTGCGATATTTTTCTTGGCCCAAGACCCCAGTTCGTTTTGAATGTTCTCCCATTTAAAAATCGCCGCTTCATAATCTTTATGATGAAAATATACTTCTCCTTGAGCAAAGCGTATATTTGATAAATCCGGTAAATCTTTTTGAGCTTCTTCCAAGAAAGCTTCTCCGAGGGCCTGGATCGGATGTACTGAGTCATGTTCATTAATGAACATTGTATAATAGGTCTTGTTTTTTAATTGCTCCTCTAAAACCATTTCTTTCCCCTCCAATTAAACACTCTATGTCATTCATATGGAAAAGAGGCATAATTATTCCTTATACTATTCGACGAATGTCATGAATTTAAGTCTCCATTTCACCGATTTTAGCAAAGGAGTTTTTTCTTTAGATGACAATTAGATTTCAATTTAAAGACAAAAGAAGGCCTGTAAGCCTCCTTTTAATAAAATATATTTAAAGTACTTTACTTAAAAATGCCTGTGTCCGTTCTTCTTTTGGATGATTGAACAGTTCCTCTGGGGCATTTTCTTCGACGATCACACCGCCATCCATGAAAATAACGCGGTCTCCGACTTCTTTGGCAAAGCCCATTTCATGGGTTACAACGATCATGGTCATGCCTTCCTTTGCCAATTGCTTCATTACTTCCAGTACTTCCCCGACCATTTCCGGGTCCAAAGCCGAGGTAGGCTCATCAAACAGCATAATCTTCGGTTCCATCGCAAGTGCTCTTGCTATAGCCACCCGCTGCTTTTGTCCGCCTGATAAAGAATCAGGGTAAGCATTTGCTTTATCTTCCAAACCTACTTTGCGAAGTAGTTCCAGCCCTTTTTCTCTGGCTTGTTCCGATGAAACTTTCCTAACTTTCACTGGAGCAAGCATGATATTCTCGATAACGGATTTATGTGGAAACAGATTAAATTGTTGGAACACCATCCCCACTTCGGTTCTGATTTTATTAATGTCCGTCTTTTTATCAGTAATATCGATTCCTTCAATTAGGATATGACCACCCGTAATCGTTTCAAGCAAATTGATACAACGAAGAAAAGTAGATTTCCCGGATCCTGATGGGCCAATTACTACCACAACTTCCTGTGGTTTAACCGTTACATTAATATCCTTCAACACTTCATTTGTGCCAAAGGTCTTTTTAAGATTTTTCACCGTAATCATTCTGTTGCCAGTCTCCTCTCAAGACGTGATAGCAAGAAGCTTAGGGAAAGCGTCAGTACAAGATAAATAGCTGCTGCAGTTATGTACGGCTCCCATGGTCTGTAATATTGTCCTTGCATTGCCCGACCCCAATACATAATTTCTGGGGCAGCAATTAAGGCTGCTAGAGAGGAATCCTTGATTAACACGACGAATTCATTGCCAAGCGGTGGAATCATCCGTTTAAATGCCTGAGGCAAAATGACATTTTTCATAGCTTGTACATGAGTCATCCCTAATGAACGGGCGGCTTCCATTTGTCCTTTGTCAATGGATTGAATCCCACCTCGGAAAATTTCCGCAACGTAAGCTGCTGAATTCAATGATAAAGCTGTGATGGAGGCAACAATCGCATTGGTTGTACCTAAAAACAGCGGAATAACAGCAAAGTGAATGAGCAGGATTTGCACCATTAACGGCGTACCGCGAAAAAAGTTAATATACCAAACAAATGGTAAGGCGAGCCATTTATTTTGCATCATTTTTCCTAAACCTATAAACAGTCCCAAAATCGTCCCTAATATTATACTTGCGATTGAAAGTCCAATCGTTAGCAGCGTTCCTTTTAGAAAAAACGGAGCATATTCTGCTAAAAGATCCCATCTAATATCCATCTATCAACCCCCCAAACTTGTCCCACCTTTGTAATGAAAATTGCGTAACTGCAAAATATGAAGTTACGCAACTCTATCAATCTATTGTTGGTCTTTTAAGACTTTTGTATCTGGCTCGATATCAAACCATTTCTTATAAATTTTCGCATACTCCCCACTATCAATAACCTTGTTAATCGCTTTGTCAAACTCAGCTTTTAGCTTGTTATTTTTAGCAAACAGCAATCCATAGAATTCTTTTTCAAAGGCGGAGTCATCTTCAATAACGACAAAATTGTCGCTTGGATTATTTTTTACATAAGTTTCAACAACTGTATTATCAGCGACAACGGCATCTGCCCCACCACTCTTTAATTCCAGTATGGCTAGATTGTTGTTTTCAAACTTTTTTAGTTTATCGCTATTTTCACCTAGAATGGCAGCAGCGGCCTCTTGACCAGTTGTTCCATTTTGAACGGCAATCACCTTATCCTTTAAATCCTTTGCACTCTTAATTGGGCTGTCCTTTGGAACTAAGATTTCGTTTTTGGATAAGAAGTATGGAACGGAGAAATCATAGGTTTGTTTACGCTTATCGTTAATCGTGATGGAGGAAATGCCAATATCGGCTGTTTTTTCTTTAATTTCTACAAATACTGGGTCCCAGCCTACATGTTCAATATTCACTTTATAGCCTGCTTCTTTTGCTACCGCTTTGATGAAATCAATGTCAAAACCAACGACATCCCCTTTATCTTGATATTCAAATGGGGCATAGGCGGCATCTGTTACAACCCGCAAAGTCTTGTTTTCACTATCGCCTCCGCTGGTTTTACTTGTCCCACATGCCGACAGCATAATAAGTAACGTAGCAGTCAACATCATGGAAAAAACTTTAAATTTCTTCATTTTTGGACCTCCTAATATTTTTTTATAATAACATTTTGTTTAAACATTAATAATATTCAGAATTATAAATGATTATAAACTTTTTTGATTCTATATTCAATACTTTTGTTAGCTACTATAGTAAAACGCTAGTTTACTACTATAGGTATAGTATTTTAATAAATTGGGAACCTCCTTCATCATACGCCGCCTCTTTTCTATACATGTCAAATAAATTATCCACTTTTCTATTTTCCAAAATAATGAAATTCGGTATGTTTTTTTATTCCATGGGGAACATATTGGTTAGGCTTCCTCAATTTGTAAACTCGTTTAAAAATTACCTAGCGGAGGTGTACCATGCGTTATACACGGTTATGGATTAGCTTTGCACTAGTCTTTATTATTTCTTTTGCCATACTTGGCTATTATGGAGGGCGGCTTTACCATACAATGCCTCCCATCCCCGATCGAGTCGTTCTTACCGATGGGACTGTTTTGTTTTCAAAAAATGACATACAAACAGGGCAAAATGTATGGCAATCGATCGGGGGGCAAGAGCTCGGCAGTATTTGGGGGCACGGGGCATATGTAGCACCCGATTGGAATGCGGACTGGCTCCATCGTGAATCCATGTGGTTATTAAACCATTGGGCAAAGGTGGATTATGGTAAAAGGTATTCAGTTCTTGATGAAGAAAAGAAAGCTGCCTTACAGGCGCGTCTAAAAAAGGAAATTAGACCGAATACGTATAATAAAGAAACAAAAGAAATTACTTTATCACCTGTTCGTGCAGAAGCTATACGGAATGTAAGCAAACATTACGCTTCTTTATTTACTGATGATCCGAAATTGGATCAATTACGTGAAGACTATGCCATGCCGAAGAATGTTATTAAAGATGAAGGCCGCCTTGCAGCTTTTATCAGCTACATTTGGTGGACCACCTGGGCAACTGAAACAAACAGGCCAGGAGATCATGTAACTTATACAAACAACTGGCCTAACGAGAATTTGATTGATAATCGACCGACTGGGGAAATGGTGGTCTGGTCTGTTGTCAGCTTTGTTCTTTTGCTCGCCGGAATCGGAGCATTATCTTGGTATTATGCAACTCAGAAACACCATGAAGGAGAAGAGACCTATCCGGAAAAGGACCCATTACTGGCCATGAATCCAACTCCTTCAATGAAAGCTACCCAGAAATATTTTTGGGTCGTAG
Source organism: Neobacillus solisequens (assembly GCF_051233465.1). Classification (NCBI taxonomy): domain Bacteria; kingdom Bacillati; phylum Bacillota; class Bacilli; order Caryophanales; family Bacillaceae; genus Neobacillus; species Neobacillus solisequens. The sequence continues at coordinate 294,060 of NZ_JBKFGJ010000011.1, forward strand.
CTTTATTATGGCTTGTACAGGTGTTACTCGGGGCCATTACTGGACATTATCAGGTTGAAGGCAGCGGTTTTTATGGAATCCCGATTGATAAATGGATTCCATATTCACTTACAAGGTCATGGCATACGCAAATGGGAATTCTTTGGATTGCTACTGCATGGCTGGCAACAGGATTGTTTATTGCACCTGCTGTTTCTGGTCATGAACCTAAATTCCAACGATTTGGGGTAAATTTCTTATTTGTTTGCCTGCTGATTATTGTTGCTGGTTCTATGTACGGACAATGGCTGGCTGTTCAGCAAAAATTAGGACATAAAGCAAACTTCTGGTTTGGCCACCAAGGGTACGAGTATACCGATACAGGAAGATTTTGGCAACTATTTTTAACGGTAGGTTTGTTCCTCTGGCTATTTCTGATGGTACGTGCGATGTGGCCTGCTTTTAAAAATTTAAAGGAAAGCAGACATTTGCTAGCCCTATTTTTAATTGCTTCCACCGCCATTCCAGTATTCTATATCCCTGCTCTTTTATGGGGGCAGCATACAAATCTCGCGATTGCCGAATATTGGCGCTGGTGGGTGGTCCATCTCTGGGTAGAGGGCTTCTTTGAAGTCTTTGCAACAGTAGTTATGGCGTTTCTTTTTACAAGAATGGGTTTGCTTGGACTTAGAACAGCGACCGTTTCAGTTCTGTTTTCGACTGTTATTTTCTTATTTGGAGGAATTATTGGCACGTTCCACCATTTATATTTTAGTGGAACACCGGTAGGCGTTTTAGCATTTGGGGCATCTTTTAGTGCCCTTGAGGTTGTGCCGCTTGTATTAATCGGCTTTGAAGCTTATGAAAACCTTACCCGTAGCCGTGCTAAACCATGGGTATCTGCCTATAAATGGCCCATTTACTTCTTTATATCAGTAGCCGTCTGGAATTTAGTAGGAGCCGGTTTATTCGGGTTCTTTATTAATCCTCCAATTGCCCTTTATTACATGCAGGGACTAAACACAACCCCTGTGCACGGACATACTGCTTTGTTTGGTGTTTACGGTATGCTCGGAATTGGATTAATGCTCTTTAGTTTACGCGGATTAACTGTGAAAAAAGAATGGAAAACAGGATTATTGAAGTTTGCCTTCTGGGCTATTAATATCGGATTGATTTTGATGGTACTGTTAAGTTTGATTCCAATTGGCCTTATGCAGACCTGGGCCAGCGTCCAGCATGGAATGTGGTATGCACGATCTGCAACCTTTATGTCTCGTGACATCGTGAGCACTTTTGTCTGGCTTCGTATAATTGGCGATACGATTTTTTCCTTAGGCGGTCTTGCATTGACATGGTTTATTATTGGTCTAAAAACAGGTTGGTCGCTTTCCAGTGACAGGTTGGATTACACGGACACTAATCGAAAAAATGTATAAAAACGTCCCGTCTAATTATTTTAGACGGGGCTTTTTTCTTGATTTTAGCAGGTGTACCGCAGTAAACAGATTGCATATTCATCTTTACTGTATTCGCTGAAAAATTTTAATCACTTCTGGGCACCGATCTTTTCACTCACTCATTTTCGTTGAACTCCCTCAGTAAAATCTAACAACGAAAATAAATAATTTGTTACATAATCTTACAAGATCACTGACAGTTCAAATTCATTAAGGTAAATTTTTCTATATAATCCTCGAAAGGAAAGATGTTCATGTATCAAAAACGTGATATTAAATTAGCAATGAGAATTCTTGAGTTAGATCAATTACGAGACGAATTATATGAGGAATTGTTAAAAGGGCTAGGCTCCAAAGCAACAGAGCTTTTAAGGAAACTACAAAATCATTAAAGGGGTGGTTCGGTATGTCCCACTACTTAAAAAGTGGCCTGGACGTGCTAAGAGAGTATTATCTAAAAAAATTATCACCTTTACCTGATTATTCACAACTAGAACTAAATTGCCTTACAGTCAGTGAATTAGCCTATCTATATAAAAAGGCTTACCCCCATTCTAAAAGCCCCTAAACCATTTTTTTCAAAAGAAAGAGCATATTTTTTACCAAAATCAGTATCTATGTGAGAAAATCTAACATAAGATATTCTAAAGTGTGGTGAATTTTAAGAAATGGGAAATGAATCATCCTATAAAGACAAGAAGGTCATTACCATTGGAATCGTCAGAGAGCTAACAGGTCTTTCAGAAAGACAAATCCGTTATTATGAACAACGAAAACTCATATTTCCGGAAAGAACACCAGGCGGGAGCAGGAAATACTCCTTTACGGATGTAGAGGAATTAGTGGAGATCGCCAATAAAATCGAAGATGGCGTCCAAACTCACGAAATTCGAAAGGAAATGCTGCGGGCCCAGAAGAAACAAAACCAGGAAGAAATCAGAAGAAAAATGATTCAAGGACAATTAAATGCCCAGTTTGGAATGAGAAAAGGCCCTTCAACCTAACAAAGAAGGGCCTTTTTCCATGAGAATACATTAATTTCATTAAAAACAATGTTAGTATTTCTTACATCATTATAGAAATAAATCTGCCATCTATGTAAAAATGCATTTATAAGGTTTTGTTACAAAAATTAACATACTTAAAGGAGGAAAAACAATGAGTACTGAATTCTTATTAAACAGTATATGGGTCATGTTAAGTGCTGTACTCGTCATTTTGATGATTGGCGGTTTTATTCTACTGGAAACAGGGTCAACCAGAATGAAAAATGCTGGTCATATTGCCGGTAAAACCATTCTTACTTTCGGGATTGGATCGATTGTGTTTTGGGCTGTCGGGTATGGCTTGATTTTTGGAAAAGGAAATTCACTCATTGGTTTTTCCGACTTCTTTTATTCTGGCTATGACATAAAAGGAATGGCTTTATCTGGTGCAGTATTCTTTTTATTCCAATTAGCCTTTGCCGGCATTTCCTTAACCATCGCCTTCGGAGGCTTTGCTGAACGGGCAAAACTGAGTGCATACCTTGTATTTGCAGTACTGTTTTCCGCGATTGTATATCCTCCGATTGCTCATTGGATTTGGGGGGGAGGATGGCTGGCGGAGCATGGGAAACAAGACTTTGCCGGTTCTACCGTCGTTCACTTAACGGGTGCGATGGCTTCCTTAGCTGCAACGATCATCCTAAAGCCACGGATCGGAAAATATAATAAAAATGGAACGGCCAATAATTTGGCAGGACATAACCAAGTATTTACCGCTTTAAGTGTTTTGCTATTATGGGTTGGATGGTTTGGGTTCAATGCAGGAAGCACCTTATCCGCCGATAAAGGATTCTTTGGTTTCGTAGCCATCAATACGAACCTCGCTGCCGCAGCTGGAACAGTCGCAGCAATGATCATTTCTTGGATGGTTTTAGGGAAAGCCGATGTTCCAATGATGTTAAATGGAGCCTTAGCCGGCCTGGTAGCGATAACCGCCTCTTGCGCCTTTGTAGAGACCTGGGCGGCCATTGTGATTGGTTTTATTGCCGGAATTCTCGTATTCTACAGTATTCGGTTCTTTGAAAACAAAAAAATTGATGACCCTATTGCTGCATTATCAGTCCATGGAACAGCAGGAGTATGGGGGACATTATCAACTGGATTTTTTGCTACGAAAGAATTGGCTACTGTTGGTCAACCAGGATTATTTTACGGAGGTGGCTTGCATCAACTTGGAGTGCAGGCAATCGGGGTTCTAACATGCGGAGCTTTTGCCTTTATCGTCTCTTTTATTCTTCTATCGATAATGAAGGCTGTTATGAATGGTCTTAGGGTAACCGAAGAGGAAGAAATCATCGGCCTTGATATGAGTGAGCATGGCAGCTACGGGTACCCTGAATTGCTTAAGAAAGAACAAAATTTTGTAAGCACTGAACCCAAACTTAATGCTTAACAGATAAAGAATTCCCTTCCATTCTGGGGTGATGCCTGGGATGGAAATGTCCTTTTATTGGTGGTGAGTACATGTCAGATAAGAGTTTCACAGATATAAGAAAATGGCGGGATACCCATATCATTACTATTACCACAAATCACTTTCTCTTAAACCAATTCCATGATGAAGTCTACTCTCGGGTCATTTCTCTTGCAGAAAAGCAAGTCGAAGAAGTATATGGTCCCCCTCCTTGCCCCTTCTCTTTCTTTGTCATGGGCAGTGCCGGGCGAAAGGAGCAGTCTGTATGGAGTGATCAGGACCATGGAATGATCTATCAGAAGGATGGAGACCTGGAGGAAAATTATTTTTTAACTCTAGGTAAGCAGATCTCCATCGGACTCAATGAAGTGGGATACCCATTCTGCGATGGGAAAGTCATGGCCAGTAACACGTTATGGTGCAAATCCATTTCGCAATGGGAGATACAATTGTTGGAGTGGTCGCAGAATTCCTCTTGGGAATCAATTAGAAATTTGCTTATATTTACAGATGGACGTCCACTGTATGGCAAAAGCAGTCTGCTTACCTCTTTAAAAAATTTATTAAATGAACGGATAATCAATGGAAACCTTTTGCCGCGGCTTACTTATAATACCCAGTACCATAAAAAAGGAATTGGGGTTTTTGGACAATTTCTAACTGAAACACATGGCCCATTTTCAGGTCAACTGAATATGAAAGAAATCTGCTTCTTTCCCTATGTGAATTCAGCACGGCTTTTGGCATTAAAAGAAAATGTAGCAGAAACCTCGACTTTATCCAGATTGAAAATGCTTTATCAAATTCCAAATATAGATGGAATCATTCATCATTTTATCAAACTACTAAGCTATCGTTTAACTTACACTATACAAACTGATTACGAATCCGGCCATTATCTTCCTATTAACAATCTTTTAAGAGAACAAAAACTAGAATTAAAAGACATCATTAAAACAGGGGCTGCATTTCTTCAATACGTAACAAAGGTGGTTGTTTCATAATGAACCAAATGATTCAATTCTTTAAGCAAATCTATGCAGGAGTACAAGGACAAAACACCCCCCAGCATATTTCTTATATCAGGCATTTACAAAGAGAAATGCAAAAAAATCTATACCTGGATACCCCCCTCCAGGAATTAAAAGCTGTGGTTTTTGATATAGAAACTACAGGCTTTTATCCTGAGCAAGGAGATCAGGTTCTGTCAATTGGTGCCGTTAAAATGTCAGGTTCAAGCATTTTATCATCTGACACCTTTTATTCTTTAATTAGAACAGATCAACTTCTATCGCCTGAGATTTCTTCCCTAACAAATATCAGGGAGGAACATTTGCAATCAGCACCCGAGGGAAAAGATGTGTTAATCCAATTTTTTAAATTTGTAGGAAATCAAATATTGATTGCTCATCATTCTAAACACGAACAAGCTTTCATGAAAAAATTAACCAAAGAGCTGATAAAAACTAGATTTGAACACAGAATTATTGATACATCCTTCCTAATTAGACTTTCAAATCCTTCACTTTTTTCATTAGAGCTTGAAGAAGTATGCAGGAATTGCATGATAGACATAAAAGATCGTCATCACGCCCTTGGTGATGCAATCATGACAGCAAAGGTTTGGAGTTACTATTTAAAAGAGGCAGAAATGAAAGGATTTGTAAATTTACGTGCGGTATATGAACATCTTTCCAAAATAGGTTAAGATGGCTTGCATATGTTTTAATAGACTACTCAACAAGGTTATCTCTCACCTTTACTCCCCTATTTTTCCTCGCCTTTTGAGGAAATTTTCCCCCTTTAAAAAATTTTCATAATTTTTTTATTCCATCGCTAACCTTAATATGCCAATATTGTAAACGCTATCAATATTTTCGATTAGTTTGAATTGTCAGATTTTTGTGTTGACCATGTCTTCAATTGGTTGTATGATAGTCGTCAATAAGAAATAATTCATTTTTTTGATCGATTGGGAAAATGGTAACAACAGACGGAGTGGCTTGTTATCCCTAAGCAACAAACCAACAATCGTCAGTTAGGAGATTGAGAAATGCGAAGCGACATGATTAAAAAGGGGATTGACCGTGCTCCCCACCGGAGCTTATTATACGCAACCGGGGTTAAAACGAGTGATCTGGAAAAACCATTTATCGGTGTCTGTAACTCTTATATTGATATAATCCCTGGTCATAAACACCTTAATCATTTCGGCGAAATTGTAAAACAAGCAATTCGTGAAGCTGGTGGCATTCCTTTCGAGTTTAATACCATAGGTGTTGACGATGGTATTGCAATGGGGCATATCGGTATGCGTTACTCACTGCCAAGTCGCGAAATTATTGCTGACAGTGCTGAAACTGTAATAAATGCACACTGGTTCGATGGTGTTTTTTATATCCCAAACTGTGACAAAATCACTCCAGGGATGTTAATGGCAGCAGCAAGAACCAATGTTCCATCAGTATTTGTTTCAGGCGGACCAATGGAAGCAGGTGTCTCTTCAACTGGTAAAAACCTTTCCCTGACTTCTGTGTTTGAGGGAGTTGGTGCTTATCACAAAGGAACACTTAGCGGGCAACAGCTACTGGAAATTGAAACACAGGCATGTCCGACATGCGGTTCTTGTTCCGGTATGTTTACCGCAAATTCCATGAACTGTCTTATGGAAGTATTGGGAATGACTGTCCCAGGCAATGGAACAATCGTTGCAACGTCTGAAGAAAGATATGACCTAATTAAGCAGGCTGCACGACATTTAATGGAATTAGTAAAAAATGATATTCGTCCGCGTGACATTATGACCAGAGAAGCATTCGATAACGCTTTTGCGTTAGATATGGCTATGGGTGGTTCTACCAATACCGTTCTACATACTTTAGCCATTGCTCACGAGGCTGGAATTGACTACGATTTACGCGAAATTAATAATATTGCTGAAAAAGTTCCTTACCTTGCAAAAATAATGCCGGCATCTGATTATTCCATGCAGGATGTTCACCGTGCTGGTGGAGTTAGCGCAATTCTGAACGAACTTTGTAAGGTTGAGGGTGCTCTCCATAAAGATTGCATCACCATTACAGGTAAAACATTAGCTGAGAATGTGAAGGAAGCAACAATTCAGGATGAATTGGTTATTCGCCCGAAAGATAACCCATACAGCCCAGTTGGCGGCTTATCCATTTTATATGGAAACCTCGCTCCCGATGGCGGTGTCATCAAGGTTGGGGCCGTTGATCCTTCCATTAAAACATTCGTTGGAAAAGCGATTGTCTTTGATTCACAGGAAGAGGCACAAGAAAATATCAATAATGGCACTGTTCAAGCAGGTCATGTTGTAGTCATTCGCTATGAAGGTCCAAAAGGCGGACCGGGAATGCCTGAAATGCTCGCTCCTACTTCTGCCATTGCCGGTCGCGGCTTAGATAAAGAAGTTGCACTGATCACTGATGGACGCTTCTCCGGAGCCAGCCGTGGAATTTCAATTGGGCATATCTCACCGGAAGCTGCTGAAGGCGGACCCATTGCTTTCGTTGAAAACGGTGATGATATAGTTATCGATTTACAAGGTCGCTCCATTGAGTTGCTCGTAGATGATGAGGTTCTTGCCGAACGTCACCGCAATTGGGTGAAACCTGAGCCCAAAATCAAAACCGGCTATTTAGCCAAATACGCTAAGCTTGTTACCTCTGCCAATACTGGTGGAATTATGAAAATATAAAATCAGCGGTGGGTCTCCAATCGCTGAACTTGAAACCATTAAGGGATCTCATTAGTACCCCTCCCCTTCAAAAGAAGTTAAGGTACTAAACAGGAGTATGGCATCATTGAAAAAATAATATTCCAAATCGATGACGGGAATAAAGGAATAGGAATTTGTATTTTCAGAGAGCTGGGGTTGCTGGAAGCCCAGTAATACAACCTATTCTGACATCATCCCCGAGTGTTATGCTGAACGGCGTTAGCTCAGTAGGCATAACCGGGTGGTAAAAGTGCCACCTGTTACAAAAAGAAGCGTTTTTTTAGATTTATCTTTCGCTTCATAAGGCAGTATTCGTGAGGATACTGTAAATACGGGTGGTACCGAGAAAAAATAAAGACCTTTTTCTCCCCGAATTATTCTGCTCTTGATGTTCTTGACTGCAGGTTATTCGAGGAGGGATAGGTCTTTTCATTTTTTTTAAAGACAGAAATAACAAAGTTGAAATTTTTCTTTACTCAAATACCGATAACCCATAAGGAGGGAAAAAAACGTGAAAGTAGAAGCAAAGCTGGAATTCCAAACCAGTACCGCACCAAAAACCGGTGCTGACCTTCTGATTGAATTATTGATCAAAGAAGGCGTTGAGACATTATTCGGGTATCCCGGAGGTGCCGTCCTGCCAATTTATGATGCGATTTATCGGGCACAAGGCTCCATTGACCACGTCCTCTTCCGTCATGAGCAAGGCATGATTCATGCGGCAGAAGGATACGCCCGAATTACAGGTAAGCCTGGAGTAGTTATTGCGACTTCAGGACCAGGTGCCACGAACCTGGTTACTGGAATTACAGATGCCATGATGGATTCCTTACCTCTCGTGGTATTTACTGGGCAGGTTGCACGAACAGTGATTGGAACAGATGCTTTCCAAGAAGCAGATGTAATGGCGATTACAACTCCGATTACGAAACATAATTATCAAGTGCAATCCATTTCCGACTTGCCAAGAATCGTAAAGGAAGCATTTCACATTGCTTCTACTGGTCGTCCAGGTCCGGTCTTAGTGGATATCCCAAAAGATATTTCTGCAGGCCACTTGACTGAAAATCCTGAGGAAGCAGAAATCGATTTGCCTGGCTATCAGCCTACAATTAAACCAAATCCTATGCAAATTAAAAAATTGGCGGATTCATTACGAGCAGCAATAAGACCAGTTATTCTAGCCGGAGCTGGTGTACTTCACGCCAAAGCATCTGCCGAATTAACCGCATTTGCTGAAAAACATAAGATTCCGGTAGTCACTACCCTACTTGGCCTTGGTGCCTTCCCTGGCGACAACCCTCTTTCATTGGGAATGGGCGGTATGCACGGAACTTACGCAGCAAATATGGCCTTGTATGAAAGTGATTTACTCATCAATTTTGGTGCACGCTTTGATGACCGATTAACGGGTAATCTGAAGCATTTTGCCCCTACTGCAAAAGTCGCTCATATCGATGTCGACCCAGCTGAGATTGGAAAAAATGTACCAACCCAAATTCCAATTGTCGGTGATGCAAAAGAGGCTCTAGTTGAGTTGATTGATCTGACTTCTGAATCTGACAGTAACGAGGATTGGTTGGCAAAACTCAATCAATACAAGCAAGAATATCCGCTTTGGTATCAACACGATCCAAAGGGAATGAGTCCACAATGGTTAATCGAGGCCATTCATAAGGTAACAAAAGGTGACGCCATTGTTACAACTGATGTCGGCCAACATCAGATGTGGACGGCTCAGTATTATACCTTAAACAAACCGCATCGCTGGGTTACCTCCGGCGGACTTGGAACGATGGGCTTTGGCTTCCCTGCTGCTATCGGTGCGCAAATGGCTTCTCCCGAAAGCACGGTTGTCGCCGTTGTCGGTGATGCTGGCTTCCAAATGACGCTGCAGGAATTATCGGTCATTTATGAACGAAACCTTCCTGTTAAGATCATCATTGTCAATAATGGGGCTCTAGGAATGGTAAGACAGTGGCAGGAATTGTTACACGGAAATCGGATATCCCAGTCTATCCTGCATTCACATCCTGATTTTGTAAAGCTTGCCGAAAGTTATTCAATTCGCGGCTACAAAATCGAAACACAGGAAGAACTGATTACGAAACTTCCTGAGGTATTTGCCTATGATGGCCCTGTATTGATGGATTGCCGAGTTCTTCAGCAGGAAAAAGTATTTCCGATGATTGCCCCCGGTAAAGGGCTTCATGAAATGATTGGGGTGAAACCAATATGAAACGAATCATATCTTTAACCGTTCAAGACCGAAGCGGTGTCCTTAATCGGGTTACCGGTCTCCTGCAACGGCGGCAATTCAATATTGCCAGCATCTCAGTCGGGCAAACGGAAACAGAAGGAATTTCGAAAATGACTCTTGTCGTTGAGGTGGAGGATGAACAGCGGCTTGAACAGGTTACCAAACAATTAAACAAGCAAATTGATGTGTTGAAGGTTTCCGATATCACCGACAAAGCCATTGTTGCCAGAGAATTAGCACTGATTAAAGTGGCCAGCGGCTCTCAGCTTCGCAGTGAGATTAACGGGATCATTGATCCATTCAGAGCTCTCATCATCGATGTAAGTAAAGACAGCATGGCTGTTCAAATTACCGGCCGTCCTGATAAAATCGATGCCCTAATTGAGCTTCTTCGACCATATGGAATCAAGGAAATTGCCCGAACAGGATTAACAGCTTTTCTACGGGGTCATCAGCCTCAAGTTAGTGATTTAGCAACTTATACTCTACTAAAATAACTATTTATTCTGAAAGGATGATTCATAATGGTAAAAGTACTTTATAACGGAGATATTCAAGAAGAGGTTTTACAAGGTAAGAAGATTGCAGTCATTGGATACGGTTCACAAGGTCATGCTCATGCACTAAACCTTAAAGAAAGCGGCTTTGATGTAGTTGTTGGTCTTCGTGGCGGTAAATCATGGGATAAAGCAGTAGAAGATGGCGTAGATGTACGTTCCGTTGCAGAAGCAACTGCTGCAGCTGACGTCGTAATGGTCCTTCTTCCGGATGAAATGCAACCAAAAGTTTACGAAGAAAGCATTAAACCAAATTTACAGCCCGGTAATGCTCTAGTTTTCGCCCATGGCTTTAACGTTCATTTTACCCAAATTGTTCCTCCAGCTGATGTTGACGTATTCCTTGTTGCGCCAAAAGGACCAGGACATCTAGTTCGCCGTACTTATACAGAGGGTGCTGGGGTTCCTGCTCTATATGCCGTTTATCAAGATTACACAGGTCAGGCACGTGAATTGGCATTAGCCTATGCAAAAGGAATCGGATCTGCACGCGCTGGTGTATTGGAAACAACGTTCCAAGAAGAAACTGAAACCGATCTTTTCGGAGAGCAAGCCGTTCTTTGTGGTGGTGCTACAGCACTTATCAAAGCAGGTTTCGAAACTCTTGTGGAAGCCGGTTATCAGCCTGAAGTTGCTTATTTCGAGTGTTTACATGAATTGAAATTAATCGTTGACCTTCTATACGAAGGAGGCTTGGCTAACATGCGCTACTCCATCTCTGATACAGCACAATGGGGCGATTTCGTTTCCGGACCACGCGTTGTAAACGAAGATACAAAAGCGCGCATGAAAGAAGTATTAAAAGATATTCAAACTGGTGCATTTGCTAAAGGCTGGATTTTAGAAAACCAAGCAAATCGCCCACAATTTAACGCAATCAACCGCAGTGAAAATGAGCATTTGATTGAACAAGTAGGCCGCGAGCTTCGTGCATTAATGCCGTTTATTAAAAACCCAGTTAACAAGAAGAAGGAAGTGGTGGTTCATGGTTCAAATTAACATCTTTGATACAACCTTACGCGATGGCGAGCAATCCCCTGGTGTAAATTTAAACCAGCTTGAAAAAATGGAAATAGCCAAGCAGCTCGAACGGTTTGGCGTTGACATCATGGAGGCCGGCTTCCCGGCTTCCTCTCAAGGAGATTTTGAAGCAGTAAGAGCGATTGCCCGAGCAATCAAGCACTCTTCCGTGACAGGTCTGGCACGTGCAACGAAATCTGACATAGACATTGCGTGGGATGCATTAAAAGATGCAGCTGAACCAAGATTGCATGTATTTATCGCCACCTCCCCTATTCATATGCAATACAAATTGATGAAAACACCTGAGGAAGTCATGCAGACAGCAGTAGATATGGTGTCTTACGCGAAAAAGAGATTTCCTCATATTGAATGGTCAGCAGAAGATGCTTCCCGTTCTGATCTCGATTTTCTGGTGCAAATCATTACAAAAGTGATTGATGCTGGAGCAACCGTCATCAATCTTCCTGATACAGTCGGTTACACGACCCCTGAAGAATATGGAAAAATGTTCCGCTATATTCGTGAAAATGTTCCGAATATCCATAAAGCCGCTCTCTCCTGTCACTGTCATGATGACTTGGGGATGGCTGTTGCCAACTCTCTTGCAGCAATTGAGAATGGAGTTACCCAAGTGGAAGGAACAATAAACGGAATTGGTGAGCGTGCAGGTAACGCCTCATTAGAGGAAATTGCTGTCGCCTTAAATATTCGTAAAGATAAGTATCCATACACGACTAACCTTGTCTTAAAAGAAATCAAACGGACCAGTGATTTAGTCAGCCGCTTTACAGGTATGAAAGTTCCTCCGAATAAGGCAGTAGTCGGAAAGAATGCCTTCGCCCACGAATCAGGAATTCATCAGGATGGCGTATTAAAAAATGCCTTAACCTATGAAATCATTACACCTGAATTAGTCGGCGTCAATTCAAATGACCTTGTCTTGGGAAAACATTCTGGACGCCATGCCTTCAAGGATAAAATCGAGCAAATGGGCTTCTCGCTTTCATCTGAAAAACTTAATGAAGCCTTCCAATCTTTTAAACAATTAACTGATCGCAAAAAAGAAGTCACCGACGAGGATTTATTCACGATTTTAACCGATATTCAAACCGCATCCATCGATGTGAAAAAATATGAATTAGTGGCCTTCCAGGTCCAATATGGTTCAGCAAACTTGCCTACTGCAACAGTGGCTCTAACGACGCCAGAGGGTGTGCGTGTAGAAACAGCTCGTACTGGAGGCGGTAGTGTTGAAGCTTTATATAACACATTAGAAGCCCTTGTTAAAGAAGAAATTCATCTATCCGATTTTAATTTAAGTTCTGTTGGCCGAGGCCGGGATGCCCTTGCCGAGGTTCATGTGAAAATGAATGTAAATGGGGTTAATGTTAGTGGCCGTGGCTCTGCACAAGATGTTCTTGAAGCATCAGCAAAAGCCTTTATCAATGCTGTCAACCGAGTATTTTTCAATCAAAAAGCAGTTGCTGCTGCTACTCTATAAGTCTCTAAATGACAAGGGAGCATAGCACGCTCCCTTGTCACCCACTCTATTTTTTCAAAATAATAAGGAGGTTGCTCTCATGAAAAAACGTATTGTTTTACTTCCCGGCGATGGTATCGGCAAGGAAGTTATGAATTCAGCTAAGGAAGTATTAAAAGCAATTGCTGAAGAGTATAATCACACCTTTAGCTTTGAGACCCATGATATCGGAGGAGCAGCCATTGATGCTCACGGCACTCCTCTGCCGGAAACGACAGTGGATGCCTGTAAGCAAGCCGATGCCGTCTTACTAGGAGCTGTTGGTGGAACAAAATGGGATCAAAATCCATCCCATCTTCGTCCTGAGCGGGGGCTCCTTGGAATCAGAAAGGCGCTAGATCTATATGCAAACCTAAGACCGATTAAAGGCTTCAAGAACTTGCTCCACGCATCGCCTCTTAAAGAAGAAATCGTGAAGGGCAGCGACCTCCTTATTGTTCGTGAACTAACTGGTGGACTTTATTTCGGTCAACCTAGTGAACGCCGCGATAACGGTCAAGTGGTTGTCGACACTCTTGCTTACACAAGAAAAGAGATTGAAAGAATTGTGGATAAGGCTTTCGAAGCTGCCAAAGGCCGACGTGGCCGTCTGACCTCCGTTGATAAAGCCAACGTGCTTGAATCAAGTAAGGTATGGCGTGAAGTTGTTGAGGAGAAAAAGGCCCAATATCCGGATGTTGCCGTTGAGCATGTGCTAGTAGATGCAGCTGCCATGAAGTTGATTACGAATCCTTCTCACTTTGACGTTATTGTAACAGAGAATATGTTTGGTGATATTTTAAGTGACGAAGCATCCGTTTTAACTGGCTCTTTAGGCATGCTCCCTTCTGCCAGTTTAAATGAATCTGGGGTCGGTTTATACGAACCTGTTCATGGTTCCGCACCTGATATTGCCGGAAAAGGCATTGCCAACCCAGTTGCCATGATTTTATCAACAGCAATGATGCTACGGTATTCCTTCCAATTGGAAGATGAAGCGAAAATCATTGAGGACGCCGTGCAGGCTGTATTAGATGGCGGCTATTGTACAGCTGACCTTCAAATCCCTAACGGACGCCCTGTTGGAACAGCAGAAATGACTCAATTGATTATCGATTTTATCCGAACACAAAATGCTTCTAAGTGCATCGCCAGTTGTTATTTTTAATATTTCTTAATGGGTAAACTGTCCCGGTTATGGCGGTTTACCCCTACTTTTATCAAAAAATTTTTAGAAGTGAGGAAGGTAGCTATGCAAACTCCAAAAAATATCGTTCAAAAAATTTGGGAACAGCATGTTGTTCATCAGGAACAAGGTAAACCCGATTTGCTTTATATTGATCTTCATCTTGTTCATGAAGTAACCTCTCCTCAAGCCTTTGAGGGATTACGGATTAATGGTCGCCGCGTCCGCCGACCAGATCTGACTTATGCAACGATGGACCATAATGTCCCTACCCGCGAACGTCATATTATCAAAGACCCTATTTCCAAAATCCAAATGGATACATTAAAACAAAACTGTCAGGAATTTGGCGTCACTCTTGCTGACATTAACCATCCTGACAACGGAATTGTCCATGTTATCGGGCCGGAGCTTGGACTTACCCAACCGGGTAAAACCATCGTCTGCGGTGATAGCCATACCTCAACACATGGGGCATTTGGAGCTTTAGCCTTCGGAATCGGAACGAGCGAAGTAGAACATGTTCTTGCGACACAAACTCTTTGGCAAGCCCCTCCCAAAACTTTAAATGTGAAGGTAAATGGGCATCTTGGTACTGGAGTTACCGCAAAGGATTTAATTCTTGCCATTATCGGGAAATACGGGGTTAAGTTCGGCACTGGTTATGTTATTGAATACACTGGTGAAGCGATTCGTGCTTTGTCTATGGAAGAACGGATGACAGTCTGCAATATGTCCATTGAGGGCGGTGCAAGAGCAGGATTAATTTCTCCTGATGAAACCACCTTCACTTATTTAAAAGGAAGGCGCTATGTACCAACTGGTGAAGAGTTCGAAGCTGCTGTTTCCCGCTGGAAGGCTCTAGCAACAGATGATGGAGCTGCTTACGACACCGTGCTTGAAATTGATGCTGCCGAGGTGGAGCCTCAGGTTACCTGGGGAACTAATCCTGGTATGTGTATCACTGTTACGGCAAATGTTCCAAGCCCTGGAGATGTGGAAAAACAAAGCGAACAGGAAGAAATTCAACGGGCTCTTGAATATATGGGTCTTGAAGCTGGACAGCCTATCTCAAGTGTAAAAATTGACCATGTATTTATTGGTTCCTGTACCAATTCCCGCTTAAGCGATTTACGAAAAGCAGCTGAGGTAATCCGGGGTCGTAAGGTGAACCCATCCGTGACAGCCATTGTTGTCCCTGGTTCCTTTAGCGTCAAATTGGCGGCTGAAAAAGAAGGTTTGGATCAAGTCTTTACGGAAGCTGGCTTTGAATGGCGCGATGCGGGTTGCAGTATGTGTCTAGGAATGAATGACGATATTATTCCTTCCGGGGAACGCTGTGCTTCTACATCCAATCGAAATTTTGAAGGACGTCAAGGAAAAGGCGCACGTACCCATTTAGTCAGCCCAGAAATGGCGGCAGCCGCTGCGGTTATGGGGCACTTTGTTGATGTTCGTCAATTCACTGCGCAGGAGGTAAGGTAATCATGGAACCGTTACGTATTCATCAAGGTGTGGTTTGCCCGATCAATCGTACCAATATTGATACTGACCAAATCATTCCAAAGCAATTTTTAAAACGAATTGAGCGGAGTGGCTTTGGACAATTTTTATTTTATAACTGGCGTTTCGATGACAACGGAAATCTGCGTCCTGATTTTCCGTTAAACCAACCACAATACAAGGGTGCCTCCATTTTGGTAGCTGGAGAGAACTTCGGCTGCGGTTCATCTCGTGAGCATGCTCCATGGGCCGTTCAGGATTTTGGATTCAAGGTCATCATTGCTCCTAGTTACGCTGATATTTTTAAAAATAATTGCGTTAAAAATGGGATTCTTGCGATTCAAGCCAGTGAGGAAGCCGTTCAAACAATCATGAAAAAGGCTGCATTAGAAGGATATTCGCTAACAGTCAATCTTGAGGAACAGCGGGTGTTTGACAATGATGGGTTTGAAGTTCACTTCGACATTGCCCCCTATCCGAAAGAAATGCTGTTAAATGGTTGGGATGAAATTGGGGTTACATTAAAGTACGAAGAACAAATTAAGCAATATGAATTGTCACATCAATAAAATGGAAAAATGAGCTTGGAAGGCACCAAGCTCATTTTTGTTGATTAAAACTCCGGCAATTGATCCAAGTTATTATCTTTAATCCCATCCGGCTCACTGCGGATGATGTCTCTCCCATATTTGTGGAAGACATCAATATGGGCAATCTTCCCTGCTTTTGCTTCATTCAGTGCCGTAATATAATCCAGTTCCCTTCCAGTGTTTGTTTTAAAGGCAATAATATCACCATCGTCATTTTTCTTGACTGCGACAAACTCTTCTCTTCCATCATTACTCTCATGGGTGGACTCCATTTTAGCCTGTTGCTCCCCTTGCTGCTTGTATTGTTCGTAAATATCTTTAAAATCCTGTTGTTCCACGGTTACCACCTCCGAACATTTGTTAGTTAGTATTTATTTTTTCAAGACTAAATATCCTTTATTTAGGAATTGTAAGAAAATGTTCAAAAAAAATTCGAAAAATAGTACCTTTTCATCATGCTATAATTTAGCTGATTGGGGGAATTACTATGGAACCAGCGGAAGGAATTGTTTGGTTTTTCGTCAAAGACCATCAACAACAAGGCCCTGTTGGCTTATTTGAATTAAAAAAATTGTTTGAGCAACAAATTTTAACTAGGGACAGCTATGTTTGGCATAAAGATATGGAATGCTGGCAAATGGCGAAAACCGTGGATGTATTAAATGAGTCTATTTTTACGGATTATGGACAGAAAATTCCAAATAATTTAACTAATGACTGGAAGGAAACAGAAAAGGATACATATCCCACAGCTCAGCCATTAGTTCGCTATCTAGCGCGGTTATTTGATCTATCATTATTTTCATTCATCCTGATTACGTTTGTTTCCATTTTTTCACCTGCCTTTGTATTCCATTCATCAGCCATTTTTATTTTTATGCTTAGCTTGGTTCTTTATATTTTGGTTGAGGCAGTCATTTTATCCATTTTCGGAAACACATTGGGTAAGTCACTTTTAAACGCCAAAGTAAAAACGGTAAATGGTGAACCGATGGATTTCTTAATCGCTTTGAAGAGAAGTATTTTTGTCACTGCTGCCGGCATGGGATTTGGAGTCCCTATCATTAATTTTATCTGCTTTCTATTCTCTTACACAGACCTTAAAAAGCACGGATTTTCTACCTGGGACAAACAACTCGGCACCGTCGTCCTATACGGCCAAGTCAGCACATCACGGCTTCTCTTTACAGCCCTATTCCCATTGGCCCTACTTATCACCGGATTCATGATCTAAATACTTCATTCAAAAAAATGTGAATAACTGAACAATAAGCCCTTCAGCTTCCAGCGGAAAGGCTTTTTTTAATTTGAATATCAATTCATTTTTGGTGAAACAACTATTATTTAAGTTCCTCACGCTTTTCCTTTTTATCCAGAAAACTTCCCTTGAAAAAATAACTATATTTCTCTTTTTCAAGGGGAGTTCAGGCTATAATATCTCTAATAGGAATTTCTTGGGGTGAATCGAATGATCAAACTGGACAAGAACCATGACCCTCGAAAAAATGCTGAGCTAGTGAACACAATTAGGGGAGAATGTCTGAATATCAGCGAGATAATCGAAGAAACGGAAGAGCTTTTTCAAAAATACTGTAAAATAGCTCCTCCAAATGGTAAGGGAAAATCGACTCCCCATACAATCACGGAAAGTGTATTTCGCCTATTTTCGAAACATTCTCATGTGTTAAAACCGACACGGATTGTTTTTGATACAGCGGGAAACCCCTGCCCCGATTGGAAGGTCGTGCTCGATCAGGAATTCATTCGGCTAACAGAAATTTGCTTGCCTGAGGTCCATCTGACGGACTATGGGGCTGTGGGTGACGGAAGAACCGATTGTACAGCGGCTTTTAAAAATGCACTTGGCAATGGCAGAGTGAAAGTTTTGGTTCCTGAAGGGGTCTTTGTGACGAAAGGGATTCAAATGCCTTCTTGGTCCATTCTTTCTGGAGCTGGTAAAGGCCTTACTACGATTAAACTGCATGAGGATGCAGCAAAATCCCAAAGATTAGTCACCAATGCCCACCATTGGAAGGGTAATCACCATATCTTCATTCATAGTCTTAGTTTGGATTGGAATGTTGAGCGGCTTGGAAACGTAAAAAAAACCAGCACTTTTGGAAACCATTCGAGCTGCTTAACCTTTGCTAATGTAACGTATGGCTGGGTTAAGGACGTTGAAGCAATTAATCCGGGGCTGCACTGCTTTGATATTTCATCGACGCAGTACAATTATGCAGGTGATGGCTTTCGAGCCCGGGGCAGCAGTAAATATGTCTGGTTCGATCAGTTAACGGGATATGGTTTTGGCGATGATGGCATTACCACTCACCATAGTGATTACATCTTCATTACCAATTCTCACATGTGTGACCCTAGCGGTCGAGCCCACCGAAAAGGCTTTTCTAACTCCAACGGGATAGAAATCGATGATGGTTCTAGAAACGTTATGCTTGTTAATAATTCGTCTGCTAGGTGCTTTGGCGGGGTTGAAATAAAGGCCCATGAAAATTCCTCCGCCGCCTCCAATGTGATAATTATTGGGCATATTTCTGTGAAGGATAACCGTTCCTTTAACTTTCGCCACATTGGTCACCATAAAAGCACGGACCAGGAATCAAAATCGGCCTTTAACATTATGGCGATGAATCTGGTATCGATTGCTCCTGTTTTTACAGATCTTTATCAGGAATCCACGCCCCGCAGTTTGGTCGTTTCCGCCTACAAAAACGTTGTAATAAACCATTTGAGCATGATTGGTGATTCTCATTATGACTTCAAAGGCAATCCAATAGCTACCATCCAATATCGGGCGAGAGATGTCGTTTTGAGTAATGTTTCGATTTCGAATTTCCATAGAGCAAGTGTTGGCATTAAGGTATTTGGCGGGGAGAATAAGGCAGAATCAATCCAAATAATAAATATAAAATCTGACCAATCCCTGCAAAAGATGATTGATATAGGGACGGGAAATGAAAGGATTCATATACAATGCTCACAAGAGGAACACGCGAAATAGTTCAAAACATGTGGCAAACTAAAGGAGAGCATTCCGTTTTCGGTTGCTCTCCCTTAATAGAGATAGGAAATGGACGTAGTATGAATGGGCATATGTCCTATCCTTAATTATAGTTTTATTGAATGGCATTTAGGAATTTCCTTGTAATCTCCATGGGTCTTGTAATTGCTGAGCCTACAACCGCAGTATAAGCGCCGAGATCAAACACCTTTTTTAGGTCCTCGGGACACCAGATACCTCCTTCGGCAATAACCGGAATTTCCATTTCCTTTGTTAATTTTGATATCATCTCAAAATCGGGCTGACTCTTGCCTTTGGTATATTCGGTATAGCCGCTTAAGGTGGTGCCTACACAATCAAAACCTAGGTTATGGGCATTGATGGCTTCTTCATAGGTTGAACAATCTGCCATAAAAATTTGATCCCGATATTTCTCCCTTATCATTGGAAATACCTCATCAATCGTTCTTCCATCCGGTCTGACTCGTTTAGTTGCATCCAAAGCTATTATATCAACACCCTCCAGATATAGGTCATTAATTTCCACGAGAGTAGGTGTAATGTACACATTAGAACCATCATATTCTCGTTTGATTATTCCTATAATTGGTAATTTAACCATCTTCTTTATTTCCCGAATATCTTCTACACTATTGGCACGGATGCCGCCTGCTCCTCCAAGCATTGCCGCAAAGGCCATTCTCCCCATAATAAAAGGACTGTGCAACGGCTCTTCAGGAAGTGCCTGACATGACACTATTAGTTTCCCTTTGATTTTTTCAAAAATATCTGCCATGTAGAATCATTCCCTTGCAGTATAATTTATAACTCTTACATTATTTTTGGCGCTTTGTTTCTTTTTCGATCACGATACTGTCTACTAATTTTTCCGCAACTTTTCGATAAAGATTACTCATGTGAACAAGGGAGGAAATCATCAGGACCTGCTCAAGATAGGGTGATTTGCCTTCAATCCCGGTAGAAATTTCTGCCTCTACCTCTTGAACTCGTTGAGGGAGATCCTCATTAAATTTCTTTACATTTTTTTGGGTCAAATTTAAATAACTATTATAAAAAGGATCTAATTCCAGTTCGTCATGGATGACCCATTTATTTATGCCGTCAAGAGTTGTTTTAATATCATTGATTGATAAAGCTCCCTTTAACTGGTAGATCAAACTAATAAGGATCAGATGCTCCTTTGAATATTTTTTATTTTTAATTGGGAAAAGTAATTTCCCCTTCGCATAGTTATTAATCATCGTTTTCGTAAAGACCTTTTCATCCTCGTTCCGTTTCGATCCAGAAAACTTGTTTTCAAATAACTGAATGATTTGGTCCATATATAAATCTATATTTGGCATATCCTCCAATGTTAGATTTGCTTCCAAGTCCAGCTCATTCAAGATTCTTTTGATATCTTCCATAAATAAACTCCGTTCAATTCCATGATATTTTTATTATACAGAAAGACTTAGCAATTGACTAGATAAGGAAATACATGTATTATTATATGTAGTTATTAAAACTACATAGTGTGTCAGGAGGCAAATTTTATGAATAGTTATATTCGGGAACCTATCAATGGTTTAACACATTTAGCAGGAGCGATTTTGTCTTTTGTTGGACTGCTGGCAATGGTTATCAAAGCTGCTATCACAACACCTACACCAATGGCAATCACAGCCGTGATTATTTTTGGAATTAGTATGATTCTATTATATTCTGCCTCAGCCACCTACCATATGGTGATTGCACGTGATAGGGTCATTGCTTTTTTACGACGACTCGACCACTCGATGATCTTTGTGTTAATTGCAGGAACCTATACCCCTTTCTGCTTTATTAGTTTAAGTGGAAAAACGGGTGCAATTCTGTTTTCGATTATTGCCGGAGTGGCGATTAGCGGGGTTGTGTTTAAGATGGTTTGGTTTCAATGCCCGCGCTGGATTTCAACGGCACTCTATATCGTGATGGGCTGGATGATTGTATTTGTTTTTTCACCGCTTTCAGGCAGTATGAATCCAGTTGGCTTGTTTTTGTTAGTGTTAGGCGGGATTTTCTATACCATTGGTGGAGTCATCTACGGGGCAAAGCCAAAGTTCTTGGAGTTTAAGCATTTAGGTTTTCATGAGATCTTTCATATTTTTATCTTGCTTGGCAGCCTGGCTCATTTTTTAAGTGTATTTTTGTATGTTATATAGAACTTTTTCTTAATGAAGCGCCTCAACTTATGGGGCGTTTATTTTGTTTTAAATATGACAATTTCCTATCATTAACTTTTTTAATATTGACTCAAACTAAAAGGAGAGTTTTAATAAAAAGGTTGAAAAAATGATAGAGGTGTTTTTTTTGCTGCGGCTAATTTTACAGATTGTCATCATTGGTTTTTGTTCTATGTTATTCGGTTTTGCTTTTAATACGTTTCTGATCCCACATCAGTTGACATCGGGCGGTGTCACAGGCATAGCCTTTTTTATTCACCATTTTACCCATATTAATACCGGTTGGATTATTTTGCTAATTAATATTCCATTATTTATTTTCGGGCTTAAATATTTGGGAAAGAAATTTGTCCTTCTTACCATTTATGCTGTAACGGTTTTATCTTTTAGTATGAAATTTATTCCGATCCATGCTATAAGTCCGGATATTTTGCTTTCATCCATTATTGGAGGAGCGCTATATGGAATTGCTGTTGGGATTTTAATCCGTTATGGCGGGTCAACTGGGGGCACTGATATCGTAAGCCTGATTATGGCTAAAAAGAGAAATTTGCAGGTTGGCTTTTTAAATATGTGTATGAACTTTTTAGTGGTGGGCATTTCTGGTTTAATTTTTGGCTGGAATATCACTTTATATACCATTATTGCCATCTATGTAGCAGGGCGTGCCGTTGATATGGTCTACACAACACAAAATAAATTAACCTTAACCATTGTGACAGAAAAATACAGTGAATTAAGTGATGCATTAATCAAACTTCATTCTCGAGGAGTTACCATCACGGATGCTGAAGGGGCTTATACCCATAAACCCAAGAAGGTATTAACGACGGTGATTACAAAATTCGAATTGAACGAAACTAAACACACGATAAAAAAGATGGATCCCAAAGCCTTTGTTAACATTACACAAACATTAGAGGTAATGGGACGTTTTCGTAGAGACTAGCAAATTAACAAAAAGAAGCTTAGGCAACGGTGGTTAAAGTGCGCTAAGCTTCTTTTTTATTAGGGGCTTACTCTTCAGTTATCCTCTTCATTTCTTCATACAAAACCACCGCATGGTTATAAACAGCATCCTTTGCCCCATAAAGCAGCGTAACCGTTCCCCTTTTAGCCATCTCACGTAATTGCTGAATCAACTGCACCTTCTGCACATCCGTTCGAAGCTCATCAAGATATCTTATCCGAAACTCTTCAAAAAGCTCCGGCTTATGACAGAACCACTTCCGAAGCTCGCTGCTCGGAGCAATCTCCTTATACCAATGCGACAACCGCGCACTCTCCTTCGAAATCCCCCGCGGCCACAACCGATCAACCAAAATCCGGCTTCCATCTAACTCATCAAACGGCTCATAAACCCTTTTCAATATCAACATAAACTCACCTCACAATCCATGGTAACAGGCACCACAAAAACACAAAACCACCTATTTTGTCCACCTGGGATGGACACTTTATTTTTCATTCTATTCGTCCACTTCACACGGACATTTGTACACGAAGGGTGACAGGCACCACCTTGTAACACTGCACCACTGCATCGCCATTAGTCCTCGTCTTTGATGTCAGGGTCTTCGGGGATAGGTTCGCTCAGGATTTCTTCGACGAGTTGTTTGTATTTGTCGAGTTGGCGCAGGTGGGTGTTGAATTGTTCTTTGTTGATCAGATACTGATCTCCGTCAAACAGTGCGCGGATTTTGTTTTGTTGGATGAGTGTTTTGACGGTTTGTTCCGGAACAGATAGGTATTCTGCTGCTTCTTGAATGGTCAGGTACATTGTACGTCCTTCTTTCTGTTTTCTATTTAGTACAGTAAGTCAACAATCGGGCAATGAAGGCTATTGTGCTAGCCCTTCCTTTGAAGCCCTGGCCGATGATCTAAAAAGTTCTGTGAGGCAAAACCCCTTACTTCCTCTTCAGAGTAATATTTTAATAGTTCATTTATAAGTGTTTGACTTTTTCCCGCGTTCTCCAGCCCCATAACAAATTGAGATATGCCATCAAAATCAGAACCCAGTCCGATTTGCTTCACTCCGCCTAAGGAGCAAAAATGGTCAATATGCTTAATCAAATCATGAATCGTCGCCTTGTCAGACTCGTTGATAAACGGTGGATTATAGACTACATGAATCAGCCCGCCTTTATCAAACATCGCCTTAGCCTGCTCGTCGGTTAAGTTACGTGGATGATTGCAAAGCGCCTTGGCATTGGAATGGCTGGCAATCGGAAATTCCGCAATTTCCATTACATCCCAAAAGGCTTTTTCACATAGATGAGATACATCAGTCAGAACCTGATTCCTATTATTTAACTGGACAATCTCCTTGCCAAACAAGGTGAGTCCTGCACCACGCGGCTCTCCTGCCCCATCTGCCGCCAAATTCGCATTATTCCATGTCAGACCAACAGACCGAACACCCAAGCGATAAAGGGTCTCCAGTTTCATCAAATCATTGCCGATCGCATCAACGCCCTCAAGCGTCAACATCGCACCGATTTGACCAATTTTTAACGCATCAAAATCAGCCCACTCTTTGATATGGACCATGTCAGGATTTTTCCCCAATACCTCTTGGTAAAAATAATGAACCTGCTCCAATGCCGCTTGAAACTTTTGGTCGGAAGGAATGTCCGGTTCAAGAAAAATAGCAAAGCACTGAGTTTTAACGTTCCCTTGCTGCAGACGCGCCTTATTCGTCTCCAGCTCTGGGGCATTCGAAAAACTTAGGGCCCCCTTTGCATCCGCAAGCTTCATCAAGGCATCACAATGTAAATCAATGATATTCATGCTCTCTAACTCCCTTAGTTATTCTCAGCATACGCTTTTATTTTAGGAAGTACCCGATCCCAAATTTCCGCACTGGCATCACGATAAAACTTCCCGTTCTCCATTGCTGAAAAATCCCCCTGCAAAATCCGGAGAATTGTTTTTCCAGGTTCCTCTGTCAATTTGAAGGTAATTCCATCCTCATCGGTAACCTTTGGTCTTACCTTCATTCGTACATCAAAGACCATGAACCGTAAGAGCTGGCCGGGTTCAAGGGCTGTTACATTCCCCTCCACTATTACCGTCCCATCCTGCCCCTTCCAATAAACCGGGCTCCCTAATTGCCAATCAGATTCAATATGAAACTCAGGTCCTCCGCTTGAAAATTCCAGAGCCCATCTGTCAGTACTTTCGCTCTTTGTAATGGCATCCCAAACTTTGGACGCCGGGGCATTAATTTCTACCGATTGATCAACAAATAGTTTTTCCATGATCTTCACTCGTTCCCACTTTTTTCTCCATTATAACAAAATGAAACCAACCAAACCAAAAACCCCCTCGCCATCTAGGCAAGGGGAACCTAATAATTTAATTTTTGGCTTCTTCCGTTTTCTTAACTCTAAAAATAGCATGTTCTAAAAATAAACATAAAACCAAGCCCATAATTAACCCGTTGGAAACGATGTTTCTTAGCCATGGCGCCACAGTTTCATAGCTTTCAGGGGGTAAAAACATGATTCCAATTCCCGTCATAAGCGAAATTCCAATGACAAGTAAATTCCTAGCCGACGGCTCCTGGCCCATTAAGTCACGAATCCCGAACCCTAGCATTTGTGAAAATGGAATAAACAGTGAAGCATAAGCTACCTCTAACGGCAATGTGGATAAAAATCCTCCGATATAGGGTAAAAATCCCGTAACCAAAATGATAACGGCACCGATGATCATCGGCCGCTTTGCTTTAATCCCTGTGGTCGTGATAAAGCCTGCAGCTACCGACAACGGAACCACACCAACTACAGAAAACAGCCCGGATAAAATCAAGTTTACTCCATTTCCAAATATCCCTTTTTGGTACTGAACCGGTTTAATTTCTTTTTGAAGCGAGAGCCCCACCACTAAAATACTTGCAATCACATTCGAGAGCAGCACAATCGAGGTAATGATCGAAGTTAAGACAATTCCAGCATCGAACTCCGGCATCCCCCAGCTGAATAGCTCTGGAACAGCAAACCAACTGCTAGGTTCATAGGCTTTGCCTGTATGAACCGGTCCCAACCAACGAAACAGCAGCCAGCCGGCCACGATCCCAATCAGTGGTCCCAAGCTTTTTAAAATTCCTGTTGCCTTCAGAGAAATAGTTAATATCAGGATAATTTCCAGCAAACAAATAAACGCAATAGTCGCGTCAAAATGCCCAGTTTCAACTATTCCAAGCATACTTTTAAAAAACGATCCGCTCAGCTGGCTGACGAGTAAAATTAAATAAACACCTGTGACAATTGGCGTAAACAAATTCCTCACTTTTTCAATAATAGGCAAAAAGCTTAGAACTGCCATGAATCCCCCTGAAACAATCAAACCCAGTTCCAGTTGCTTTAACAAATGGCCTTGTTCAGCCGCAGCACTTGTAGTACCTAGTAAAATAAAAATGGCCCACCACATGCCGGCAGCCCCTTCGATAACTTGGAGCCGATGACCGAAGAATAGTTGAATTAGTGTGGCAGCTCCTCCCACAAATAGCATGCGCTGCATAAAGGATGATATTTCTGCAGGAGACATATGAAAAGCAGCCCCAACAACCACTGGGACAGCCACAATGTTTGTCAGCATAAAAACAGCCCATTGTATACCTTGTACTCCAGAGAGTAATCCGTTCCCCTTTTTCGTTAAATCGCTCATTTTTGAAACCTCACTTTTATCTATATCGATTTCTCCATTATTAAAGAATAACAAAATTCCTGTTAAAGGTATAGAATTTACTTCGTTATTCGAAATATCGTAAATACTCCTCTAGTCTTAGTTAAAAATAATTCCCTGGTGCATCGCCATTCAATAAAGGAAATTGTATTCTATTTATAGAAGCAGTAAGGATAAAGGGGATGAATAAACATGAAAAGAATATTCTTTTTACTAATAGTAATTGTCGGGTTATATTTAGTCTTTAATCGATCGTTTCACTTTCCTGTGATGCAAGCATCTAAAACAGATGGTATAGCCGCAATTACCAAGCAAACGGAAGTGATTAGTGTGGACGTCGCCAATGTCAGTACCACGATTATCCCGGAAGATCGGCCTAATCTGAAGGCTGTCTACAATGGCAAGCAAAAGCTGTCTGTAAAAGAAAACGGTGATGCCATTAAAGTTTCTGTAAAAGGCAAATGGTTTCACTGGTTTAATTGGCTGTCATTCTCTGAAAAGAACAAGCTAATCATTTATATTCCGGAAAATTATGATCAGAACATGAAAATTGATTTAGGTTCTGGAAATGTTAACTTTTCAGGAGAGTCCAGAACAAATCCCATGAAATTAAATGAATTATCCATTGATATCGGCTCTGGAAATATGAAATTGAAAAACTTGGAAGTAAAACAATTTGAACATGATGGGGCCTCAGGAAATGTAAATGTTAATTCTCTAAAAGCCGAAAGAAGTTCCTTTGACTTAGGCTCAGGCAATGTTGATATCCAACACTATGTAGGAGCAATAAAGGCTGATGTCGCCTCCGGTGAGCTAGATATTCAAATGGATCAATTAACCGATTCTATCCAATTAGATCTCAGCTCCGGAAATATCAAACTTGATTTACCAAAAAGTGCTGATTTCACCATGAAGGGTGATGTAAGCAGCGGCAATATTTCCTGCAACTTCCCGCTGAAATCCAAAGAAATTAACAAAGGTAGCATAAACGGAAGACATGGTTCAGGCAAACACCTGATTCAGCTTGATGTTTCAAGCGGTAATATCCATATATTTTAACGAAGCGCTTGGATGAATAATCCAGGCTTTTTTTGCTAAGAAAACCAAGTTTCCAAACCCCTCCCGCAAACATACCGTATAATGCCTTGTGTTTTGATCATGAAAGGAGCGTTTCTATGTACTTCCCTTACTACCTCATGCACCCCGTGTTAACAGCTCAACCGGGGTATATGATCAATGTCCAATTCCCTCGTACGTATCCACCTGTGGATACTAAAATATTTGAAAGCTCTATAAAATCCTTTCGTTTGTTAATGGAACAAGGAAGTTTATTGTTAGACCGATTAAGCAATGTTAGTTTTGCTCACAAAATCATGACGTTTGCACAGCAAGGGAAAAAGGCTGAGGTCGATCAACTGATTCAATCCACCGGCCTTAAGGTCCCGGTTACAACCAAATTCACTCCATCAGGGGTAGAACTTATGCTGACCGCAAAAGGCAGCCAAACTACCTTCGGCAATTGTTGCACCTTAACTATTAATTTGAAATGGGGACAATGATCCCTGCAAAAAAGTGGACTTTATAAATGAATCCACCTTAATATATCTTATTCTTTTAAGTAAACGCCCTCATTTGGTTAACAGGTAATGGTATCTCAAATGGGTGAGAAAACTCATGAAGGATTCTCTCAGAATCATGATAGGAAAAAGACGATTCGGTTCTCCTCCCGAATCGTCTCTTCTTAGTTCAATCGATACACTCTTGTCTCATAAGGTTTTAGCATTATTTCTGTTTGTGGCTGATGCTTTGGAACCTCATAGTTATTTAATAACAGTTGATCGTAGTCAACCTTTACTCCAGTGACAGTTGCCGATGCAACCGATAAGTTGGCCATGACGATGATTTTTTCATCGCCTAATGTCCGGGTGTAAGCAAAAATTTGCAGATCATCCTTTAATATCAAGTCATAAGTACCGTACGTAAATACTTCATTCGCCTTCTTTAAGCGAATCAATTTTTTATAAAAATGTAAGACAGATTGAGCATCTTGCTGTTGCGCTGCCACATTAATCTTCTTGTAATTCGGATTGACTTTTAACCATGGATTCCCTGATGTAAATCCACCGTTCTCTGCATCGGACCACTGCATCGGTGTCCGTGAATTATCGCGCCCAGAAGCCCAGATCACTTCCATTATGTTCTCATGCGGAATTCCTTCTTCACGCTTCAAGCGATACATATTTTTCGCCGATACATCATCATAATCATCAATCGAATCAAACTGAACATTAGTCATGCCGATTTCTTGGCCTTGATAAATAAAGGGTGTCCCCTGCATTAGGAAATAAACAGCCGCAAACGCTGTAGCACTTTCTCTCAAGTACTCTTGGTCATTTCCCCAGGTAGAAACCACACGAGCTTTATCATGGTTTTCAATAAACAACGCATTCCAGCCCTTGCCTTCAAGTCCTTTTTGCCAACGTGAAAGTACTTCTTTAAATTCAACGATATCAAGCTCTTTTTTGACCTCGGCATCCCAAAGTTCAAGATGCTCAAATTGAAAAATCATATTAAATTTTCCTTGATTTTCGCCAACCCAAAGCTCTACATCTTTGACATCATCAGCGGTTACCCCGTTTGCTTCACCAACGGTCATGATGTCATATTTTGCGAAGGTCTCTTCTTTTAATTCCTTTAAAAAGGTATGGATCCCTTCAACATTCATCATTTTTCCAAAACATGGAACATATTTAAGGCCAGTTGGATTTGGCATATCTTTAAGACCGGGTTCTTTTTTGATATGGCTGATCGCATCCACCCTGAAACCATCAATCCCTTTATCAAGCCACCAGTTTACCATGTCATACAAAGCATTCCGTACTTCTGGATTTTCCCAGTTCAGATCGGGTTGTTTTTTTGAAAAAAGATGCATGAAATATTGGTTAGATTTTTCATCATACTCCCAGGCTGGTCCCGAGAAAATGCTTTCCCAGTTATTCGGCTCTTTGCCCTCCTTGCCATCCCTCCAAATATACCAATCCCTTTTTGGATTGTCCTTTGATGAGCGGGATTCAATGAACCATGGATGTTCATCGCTCGTATGATTTATGACTAAATCTAAGATAAGCTTCATACCTCGATTATGTGTTTCCTGTAGCAGCTGATCAAAATCAGCCATCGTTCCAAATTCACCCAAAATTTCTTGGTAGTTGCTAATATCATAGCCATTATCATCATTTGGTGATTGATACATTGGACTAACCCAAATGACATCAATTCCTAAATCTTTTAAGTAATCTAGCTTTGAGATAATTCCTTGAATATCACCTATTCCATCCCCGTTTGAATCCATGAAGCTGCGGGGATAGATCTGATAGGCAACTGCTTCTTTCCACCATTGTTTATCCATATGAAATCCTCTCTGACTGTATACATTTTTTTGTTCGGGTAGCATTACCCATTTCATCATGTGAATGTTTAATTAATAGTTGCCACTGATTTACGTTCAATTAATTTAGTGGGAATGGTGATCCGCTTTGGCAAAGAGTCAGGTTGTTCTATTTTTTCAATTAAATACTTGGTTGCTTCATAGCCCAACTGAAAAGTACCGATATCAACTGATGTCAATGGTGGTCTTGAGTGTTCAGACAAGGAAAGATTATTAAATCCTACTACCGAAATATCATTTGGTACTTTTATATTAAGTGTTTCCAGATAACTGATAATTTCATAAGCCATTAAATCATCCTGGGTGACCAAAGCTGTTGGGGGTGTTTGTAACTCCATTAACGTACGAATGGAGTCTTTGCCTTTTTCAATAATATAGCTCTCATGAATGATATATTCCTCATTCAAAGGAATTCCCGCTTCTTTCAATGCGGCTTTATATCCATTAATCCGGTCAAATGTTACGACAAACTCATAGTTGATCCCAATATAAGCAATGCGTTTATGACCATGTTTGATTAAATAGTTAGTAATTTGTTTTGAAATCGCGACATTATCATTATCAACATATGTGATCCGTTCTTCATTTACACTTGGTCGACCAACAACCGTGAAAGGAAATCCGGCCTCTTCAAGGAATTGCATCGTGCGGTCATTTATCCTGGAATACAATAGAACGATTCCATCAACGCGTCTTCCCATCACCATCGAAAGCACTTCTTCATGAATTTCTTCCTCCGTTGCTCCGGTAGACAGGTAGATTCCGTATTTGCTTTCATTGGCGTTCATACTAATTCCCCTTAAAACCTCCGGAAAAAAGGGATTTCGGAAGGCATGGTAGGCAGAATTGGGCATGATAACCCCAATGGTTTGTGTACTTTTGGCAGCAAGGCTCCTCGCCTGAAGATTTGGATAATAACCTAATTCCTCCATCACTTCTTTAACTCTTCGTTTTGTTTGTTCACTGATTCTTGGATTATTGGCAATCACCCTTGAAACAGTGGAAGGTGATACATTTGCTGCCTTCGCCACGTCTTTAATCGTTACCACCATGACTTCCTCCTAATACAAATTGCATTTTTTTCAAAAATAATTGATCTCTTTACTTAACCGCACCGTCGGAAATCCCTTTAATAATTTCACGCTGGGCAAAGAAGTACGCGATAATAACCGGTATGATAGCAATGGAAAGTCCCGCTAATGCAAGGTGCCATTGCTTTGTATATTCTCCAAAGAAGAAGAACATCTTTAATGGAATCGTCTCCATGCCCTCTTGGTTAATGACAAGTGATGGTAATAAGTAGTCATTCCAAATCCAAATCGTATTAAGAATGGCAACTGTTACAGTAATTGGTTTTAACATTGGAAAGATAATGTACCAGAAAATTTGAAACTTGTTGGCACCATCAATCGTCGCTGCTTCATCCAACGATTTTGAAATTCCATTTAAGGTTCCATGATATAAGAATATGGATAAGCTTGCTCCAAATCCTAAGTACATGAATATAATCCCTGGGCGGTTCAGCATTTCCATCTTCCCAAAAATAGTGACAAGCGGGATCATAACGGATTGAAACGGGATCAGCATGGCAGCAACAAAGATAAAGAAGACGACGGTACTAACTTTACCCTTGTTTCTTGATAGGGCATAAGCTGCCATCGAAGAAAAAATAACGATTACTAATACACTGACTACCGTAATAATAACGGAATTTAAAAACGTTTTTAGGAAATCTAACTCAGTAAATGCTTCAACGTAGTTATCAAATGTAAAGGTTTCTGGAAGTTTTAATGTATCTGAAAAAATTTCTCTTTTTGTTTTGAACGAATTTACAATCATTAAGTAAAAAGGAGATAGCCATAACAGGCCTAAAAGTACGCCTAAAATTTCTAGTGTCCATTTATTTTTACGCATTACATTTCAACCTCCTTTTTCTTATTGTAGTATACTTGGGTCAAGGAAATAACTGCTACGATAATGAAGAAAATCACGGCCTTGGCTTGTGCAAAAGCTAATAGGTTATCCGTATAGGCTGTTTTAAAAATCTCCATCGCCAGCATTTGGGTGGAATTAAACGGACCGCCTGCTGTTAAAGAAAGGTTTTGATCATAAAGCTTAAAGGTATTTGACAAGGTAAGGAACATACTTACAGTGAAAGCTGGTGCTACCAAAGGGAAAATAATGTAGCGGAAGCGTTGAAAAGGATTTGCACCATCAATTTCAGATGCTTCTAGCAATTCAAAAGGCACACCCTCTAGATAAGAAATGTAAATGACCATGATGTAACCGGACATTTGCCAACTCATCAAAATTACCAGTGCCCAAAAACCTGTTTGAGTGGTGGATAACCAACCTTGTAGACTCTCCATTCCTAGAATTTCGCCCAAACTAGAAAACACTTTTATAAAAATAAACTGCCAGATAAATCCCAGGATCAGTCCACCAATTAAGTTTGGCATAAAAAAGATGGTTCTTAAAAATTTATTTGTTTTAATTTTTGAAGTAACAATAAGTGCTAAAGAAAGACCGATAAAATTGATTAAAATAATAGAAACAACGGAGAATTTAACGGTAAACCATAATGAATCCAAAAACTCCTGATCCTTAAAAACGGCAATATAGTTATCAAATCCAACAAATCCTCCAACATCGATTCCATTCCAATCGGTAAAGGAATAGTAGATCCCAAAAACTAGAGGTAAAATGACAACCAAAGATAAAGCCAGCAGCACTGGAGCCAAAAATAACCAGTAGGATAAATCCTTTGTGCGTAACATATATAAAAACCTCCAAGTGTAAAGTGAGACTTAATTTGGAAAGAAAAGGGGCTGATTGATAAAGAACCATCCCCTTATGAACCAGGCCCTTGTCTCTCATAAGAAAAGCGGAAAGTGAATAACAATGGGCCCTCCTATTTGAGGGGGACCCATTATTATTTTTTTCAAGAGAACTTATTTATTTCGTTTCGTTTCCCATGATTTTTGTACTTCTTTTACAAGATCATTCCAGCTTGTTTGATTGCTTAAATATTTTTGAATTTGTACACCAAGCTCATCTTGTCCCCAACCTGTTGGGTAACCCATGAATGTCCAGCCGATTGTCTTGCCATCTTGTGCATATTGATATATTTGCTTAGATAGTGGATCTTTGATTTGTGATGCATCATAGCCCTCATAAGCAGGGATAAACTTGAAGTCATTGATTACAGCTTTTTTACCTTCATCAGATGTGTATAACCAGTCAATGAATTTCTTAGCTTCAGTTTGTGTTTTCTTGTCTTTGTTGCTGTTTACGCCCCAATACATTGGAATTCCAACTGGGATCGCATCTTCTTTATAGCCTTCAACTGGAATTGGTAAAATTCCAATGCCGTTGTCTGCAAACTCTTGATCGATACCAGCGATTGAACCATATACCCAGTTACCTTGTTGAATCATCGCTACTTTTTGAGTAGAGAATAATTCTTCAACTTGTTGTGAGTAATCAAGGCTTACAGTAGGTTGAACAGAATATTTGTTTTGCATATCAAGGACTTTTTTGAATGCATCACCGTATTTGAAGTCAACTTTTTTAGAGTTGAAAGCTTTTAATACGTTGTTATCAAATTCAGGTGCAATGAAAGCGTTGGATAAATGTAATCCAGTTACCCAAGTTTCTTTTGCTGGTAAAGCAAAAACTGCTTTTAAGCCAAGTTCACTTTTCTTAGAGTCTAACGTTTTTACAGCCTTTTCCAAATCTGCATAGGTTTTAATTGATTCTGGATCAATTCCTGCCTTTTTAAATACATTCTTATTATAGATAAATCCATAACCTTCTTGGTTGTAAGGCAATCCAAGTACTTTTCCATCTTTTGTAACTCCATCAAGAGTGCCTTTTAAAGCAGCTTTTGCTGCATCAGTGTCAGAAAGGTCAGCTAATTTCTTCTGCCAATCTTGAACGTCCTGAGGTCCACCAATGTTATAGATGGCAGGCTCTTTACCGGAAGCAAATTTTGATCTTAAGGCTGCACCGTAATCTTCACCGCCACCAACAGTGGTGATGTTGATGTTTACTCCCTTATGCTCCTGCTCATATTTTTTGGCTACATCTTGGAATT
Organism: Neobacillus solisequens; assembly: GCF_051233465.1. Lineage (NCBI taxonomy): Bacteria > Bacillati > Bacillota > Bacilli > Caryophanales > Bacillaceae > Neobacillus > Neobacillus solisequens. Next base: position 327,816 of record NZ_JBKFGJ010000011.1, read on the forward strand.
GCTTTTTAAATTCCACTTTGAATTGGAACACATCAATAGTTACATTGTCTTTTGAACTTTCCTTTGAATCGCTTTTGTCCGCATTGCCGCAGCCTGTTAAAAGAAGACTTAATGAAAGAACACCTGCTCCAATTCCGGAAAATAATTTTTTCTTGTTCATGATTTACCTCCACATCAATAGTGATCATTTGCTACATTTCTATGCGCAAACTATAAATTCATGGTTGCTTTTAGTTTGCATTGGTTTGTCAAAGACATTCTATTTGTTTCTATTTGGGAAATCGTTTGCACAATAGAACATACCTTGATTTCAACTAGAAACTATTAATAAAAGCTTAAAAAACCCTCAAACTATTAAGTTGTGAAATCGATTGCGCAAAAAAGCAGAAAAACCGTACTAAAATTGTTGCATATTAATATAGCAATATTCCTTTAAACGGTTATCTCTACTATTCCCCCCTATCTTTCTATATGCTATATACGAATTAGTGAAAACGGTTGCACTAATCGGTAATTTCATAGTATCACTTTTATATTTTTTGTGCAAACGTTTTTTCAAAACGAAAGACACTTTTTTGTGTTTTGAAAGTGTCTTTCATTTAGTGGCCGATTGGCAGTCGCAGTGAATTTAATAGTGATTTGTCTTTCATTTTCTTGATGAAAGACTATTAACATATCCTTTTCATGCATTTTGTCCTTCATAGCCCTTGTGAAAGACGATTTAAATAATTTCCTCTATCGTTTTGTCTTTCATACCGCTGATGAAAGACGATTCACACGTTCTCTTCTTGCGTTTTGTCTTTCATACCCCTTGTGAAAGACAAATCCCACGGACTTTTCATGCATTTTGTCTTTCATACCGCTGATGAAAGTCGATTTCACACGATCCCTTAATGTGTATTGTCTTTCATTCCCCTTGTGAAAGACAAATCCCAAATAAGTATCCTTCCCTTTGGCCTTCAAGATCAAAATGATAGAAAAATGTCTAAATTTCCTTATATACATTTGTCCTTCATCTTATAAAAATGACAAACTGCCCTATTTTTTCAAAACAATCGCTTCGTAGGGGCGCAGTTTTTTCATTTCCCGCTGTTCATAGTTCGCAATGAGAGTTCTGTAATCTGAAATTCGGCTCAATAAGTTGCTGTCATCCAAGACTATTTCTTCCCCACTAAAATTACATAAGACGATCAAGCTCTCCTCTTTCCAGTTCCTCTCATAAGCAAACAATGAAGGATGATCTCGCATCAATAAATGAAAGTCGCCCTCCGTTATAATTTCCAGTTCCTTACGAAGTGAGATTAATTTCTGATAATAATAGAAAATCGACTGTGGGTCCTCTAAGGTACTTTTAACATTAATCTCGTTATAACGTGGATTCACTTTGATCCATGGTGTACCGTTTGTAAAACCTGCATGCTCTGTATCGTCCCATTGCATTGGAGTTCTGGCATTATCCCTCCCTTTTTCATAAATCGAAGTCATAATCTCCTCATGAGAATAGCCCAGTTCTTTACGCTCGTGGTACATATTAATTGTTTCAATATCCCGGTAATCGTCAAGGGACTCCCATTTTACATTTGTCATACCGATTTCTTCACCTTGATAAATGTACGGGGTTCCTTGCATGAAATGGAGACAGGTCGCCAGCATTTTTGCCGACTCTACGCGATACTCTTGGTCATTGCCAAAGCGAGAAACAATCCGCGGCTGATCATGGTTATTCCAATATAGACTGTTCCAGCCTTTATTATGTAACCCGGTTTGCCATTTGGTTAAGTTATCCTTTAAATCGACCAAGTTTAACGGCTTTAGATTCCATTTCCCGCCAGGTGCACTGTCCAAATCCATATGTTCAAATGTAAAAATCATATTCACTTCGTGACGCTCTGGATTTGTGTAAGCAATAGCATCATCAGGAGTTGTTCCCGGCATTTCTCCCACTGTCATCACCGGATATTTGGCGAGAACTTCCCGGTTTATCTCCTGTAAAAATTCATGAATTCTTGGACCATTCATACAGTACGAGGTGCCGTCTCCGTATAACTGTCCATCCTGCTGTGGACCGTCAGGCAGACCTGGTTCTTTTGAAATCAAGTTGATAACATCCATTCTGAAACCATCTACACCCTTATCGAGCCAGAACTTCATCATCCGATAGACTTCTTCGCGCACCTTTGGATTTTCCCAATTAAGGTCAGGCTGTTTTTTTGAAAATAAATGTAGATAATATTCATCGGTTGCCTCATTGTAATCCCATGCCGGGCCGCTGAAAAAAGAGCCCCAATTATTCGGTTCCTTGCCGTTCTTCCCTTCCCTCCAAATGTAATAATCGTGGTAAGGGTTTTCCTTTGATTGTTTTGACTGCACAAACCATTCATGTTCATCAGAGGTATGATTGACTACAAGATCCATCACGAGCTTCATATCACGTTTGTGGAGTTCGGCAAGCAGTTGGTCAAAGTCCTCCATGGTACCAAGTTCCTTCATAATCTCTTGATAGTGACGGATATCATAACCATTGTCATCGTTAGGTGAATCATATACAGGGCTGAGCCAAATTACGTCCACACCTAATAATTTCAGGTAATCTAATTTTTCAATAATACCTGAAATATCACCAACTCCATCTCCGTTTGAATCATTAAAACTGCGTGGATAAATTTGATATACAACACTTTTTTTCCACCATTTGTCATCTTTTTTCACGTAACTTTCCCCTCCTTTATCTAAACATCCAAACTATACCAGAAAAAAAAGAAAAGTGTAAGTGCCCTAGTCATCGGCGTATGACCTCCTCGAAAAAGCTTAACGCTTTTCCTTCGTGCGATGCCCATGCTGCCGGAGCCTTCATTGTGGAGTCTCTCCAACTGAGATAAAGGAAACACGAAGAGCCAAGTTACTTCCTGCGAGATCATCCTGCGGCTTTGCGACGAGCTGAACAGCCACTTCATCGATTATGCTTTGGCGCAGGAGCAGGAGGTGATTCGATGTTGACTTATCGTAGGGCGGAGAGCGAAGGACACTAGCCGCTAGGGCACTGGAGCTAGACAATTCTCTAAGTCAAAACCTACTATATTAAGAACAAAAAAATCCCCATCAATGGATGAGGATTTTTATAAACTAATCAGAACTATTCACCATGATACCAGCTACTTGTGTTAAGCGGTCATAAAAAGCTAGTCCTGCCGGGTTTTCATCAAGACCAATTTCATGAAATGCTTCCTTCATACAGCCGAGCCAAGCTTTTGCTCTTTTTGGCGTTACTTCGAATGGCAGGTGACGTTCTCTCATAGCAGGAGGACCAAATTCCGCACTGTAGAGGGCTGGCCCCCCTAAAAATTGAGGTAAAAACATCCTCTGCTTCCTTTTAATTTCTTCCATATCCCCTTCGAATAATGGTGCCAAATCTGGATCGTCATAAACACGAGGGTAAAAGGCCTCAACCAGTTTATTAATCGTTTCCTGCCCACCAATTTCGGTATAAAGTGATCTAAATGGAATTTCCAAATTTACTCACCATCCTCCTAACATTTTTTCCCTGTATTTCTAATTATAATAAGGTGAATAAAGTTATTTCGTGATATAAATCACACTTTCAGTAAATGATGAACATTTCCTTACAGTACTTTATCAGATTAAACATCTTTTCTTGTATTTATGGTATTCTAAAATAATGACTTAATTCAAAATTAGGGTGCAACACGAGGTGATAAAAATGAACAAAGCCTGGATGTATGTAGGAATGACCTGCATCTTTGAGTTAATGTGGGTATATGGATTTAACACAGCCGTCACTTGGTGGGAATGGGGTATGGTTATCGCCATCATTTTTACTGACTTCCACATCTTGCCTAAGGCTTGTGAAAGTTTGCCAACGGGTACCGTTTACTCGGTTTTTGCTGGTGTTGGTACAATAGGGACGGTCTTAATGGATATATTTCTGTTTGGTGGAAGCATGAACACTCTTAAATTACTGTTTATGGCATTCATTGTAATCGGAGTGATTGGCTTGAATCTTGCTGATCATCGTGAAGAACATAAAGAGGTTAGGAAGGAGGTCGCCTGACAATGGGCTGGTTGTTTTTAATATTGGCTGCTGCCAGTGAGGTAATCGGGGCTGCAGGTTTAAAATTATATAGCCAAAAAAAATCGATCCGAAATGGACTTCTTTATATTGGCGGGTTTGGACTTTCCTTTGTATTTTTGTATACATCATTCCATTATATACAGTTAAGTATAGCCTATACAGTCTGGACGGGGATTGGCACTGCTGGAGCCGTTTTAATTAACATGTACCTTTTTGGTGAATCCAAAAATATCGGGCGGTTTATTAGTGTGGGCTTAATCATGATTGGGGTAATCGGATTACGGGCTATGTCCTAAACGAAAACAACCCAAAGGCATATTTGGGTGTTTTCATTTACGTAAGCAATTCTTTTAATTGTTTGATCTTGTTTCCTTCAATTTGATTCTGGAAGCTTCCTCCCATCCTGACCGCAGAGCCAAAATGATATTCACTGGCACGAAGCTCTTTGTGAACAAATTCTATATTATCTAAGGACAGTCCAGAACCGGGCATGATGATTGGATAATGCGCAGATTGTTTCGATTGTTGGATCATCTCTTTTAATGTGCTGATTCCTTCAATTGCCGTCGGATTTCCTCCAGAAGTTAAAATGCGGTCCACATGAAAGGAACTGCCAATGAGCGATTGATAAAGTCCAAGGGGGTTGGTTTCGTCGATTGCCCGGTGAAACGTAACCGAGAGACCTTTGCATTCTTCCAATACCATTGATAGAAACTCAAAATCCAAAGTCCCGTGCTCCGTAAGCGCACCAAAAACAATCCCTGCCGCACCTAGTTCCTTGATCATTTTTATATCATCCTTCATGGCGGACCATTCATTTTTTAGATAGGTAAAGGAGCAGCTATGCGGACGCACCATGACCATTACTGGGATATCAACACTGTTTACCACTGTTTTGATAATTCCGTAACTGGGGGTTAATCCACCTTCTCCTATGGCAGATACTAATTCTAATCGATCTGCTCCATTTGCCTCTGCCATTATGGCATCCTCTTTGTTTAATACAATAATTTCAACTAAGCTCATGTGCATTCCCTCATTCTGTTATCATTCTTACCTAGTTTATAACAAGTTTAAAAAAGTGTCATTGACTGTTTGTACGTTCTATATTATTATACTAGTTTGCAGGTAACTAACTAGTGGTTCGAGAACCTCCCACTTAAAAAAACTAAGGAGAAATGAATATGGAGAAAACAAATGAAGCGTTCGGTGTTCATTATCAACCGGACAAATCACAAAGTAGAATCAAAGAAATTGCAGTCAACGGAATTGTTGCTGCCTTGTACATTGCTGTTTCAGCTCTAATCCAGCCATTTGGATTCACACAAGTACAGTTCCGCGTATCAGAAATGTTTAACCATCTGGTTGTATTTAACAAAAAATATCTTTATGGCATTATTCTTGGCGTTTTTCTTACTAATCTGTTCTTTTCACCAATGAAGGCCGACCTTATATTTGGCGTGGGTCAATCATTAATCGCCTTGTTAATCACGATTTTATGTGCAAAGTTTATTAAATGCATATGGACACGAATGATCGTGAATACGATTGTCTTTACTTTTACAATGTTCCTCATTGCCATTGAATTACACCTAGCCATTAAACTGCCCTTCTTGTTTACATGGTTAACTACTGCTGCTGGAGAATTAGTCGTGATGGCCGTGGGAATGCCGATTATGTATTTCATTAATAAACGTGTACACTTTGATAAAATCGTATAAATATTTAGAGCTATTGTCTGATCGTTTGACCAGACAGTAGCTCTTTTTTTTGCTTGACTCTATTAATATTGATTGTTGGTTTCGTGAGGTAAAGGAATTGATAGGCGGAGAAATCCGGCTAATAGATGAAGAGTAAGCAAAAGAAGCAGATATAAGCGGAGAAATCCGCTTAACTAATCTAAATAGGCTAAAACTCAAAGTTTTAGATCAAATAAGGGGAAAATTCCGCTTATTTTCAAGAAAATATGGGTATTTCCCAAATTTAGTGGAATTTTTCCGGTTATTTTTCAAATACAGTAAAGCAAACATTCAGTTTTATAAAATGAATTATATATTAGGTGACACTTCGTAATATTCTTAGCAGGACAAAATCAACAGTATTCTACAACATAGCCTTTTGCTTAAGGAAAACTTAAGGAACATATGCTTAAATGTCCTCATATGTAATTTATCATCAGGAGGCTGGCATCATTATGAATTTTTTTAAGAACTTTAGGTTTGCTCAAAAAATTAGCGTTTTAACTGCAAGTTTTTTCTTATTTCTTGCTATCATTGGCTACGTTTCATTCAATCAAATTTCCGATTTACATTCAAAGGTAAAAGAATTGAATGATTCACGTCTTGTACCCATTGTCCAACTCGAGGATCTAAAATCAAATATCGAATACATAAAGACACAATCTACTTCCATTATGGATGCACGTGATGATGCTGAAGAAATGTCAGCTATTCAGAAGGATGTAGCAACTCGAGAAGCTACTGTAAAGAAACAGTTAACGGCATACAAAAATAATTCAGAATTCAGAACCATGGTAAAAAAGGTGAACGCCTTCCTTACTGCTTCTGAATCGTTTGTGCACTCAAACGAGGCACAACAAACGGTGGATACTACTATACAGCAAGGGGCAACTGCAGGTCCGCCTCAGGGTATGGTGAAAATGGACTCAACCCGGAAGGAAGCCATTAATGCACTGGACAAGTTAATTGACAACCAAGTCAAAAATGCCCAAAAAACATACGATGACAGCAAATCGGTTTACAAAACCACTCTATTAATTATTATTTCTGTATTGGCAGCTAGTGCTATCTTTACCTTACTTTTATCGGTATTTATTACTAGATCGATTGTGATACCTGTTAAAGGTGTCACATCAAAGTTAAATGAAATTTCACAAAGCAATGGTGATTTGACCCAGAGAATTGGTTATAACAGCAAGGATGAAATGGGTGAACTGAGCCGAAGCTTTGATCTGTTCATTGGAAAATTATGGGACATTATCAAAGAGGTGGCGGCTTCATCTGAAACGATTTCGACATCAAGTGGACAATTAAACGAAGCGACGGGTGTGACCGTTCAATCCTTGGAGATGATTTCAAAAACCATTGGAGAGATTGCTTCAGGTACTTCTCAGGGAGCGGCATTTGCTGAGCAGACGACCTCAAATCTGATAGAAGCTGTCAATTTTTCAGAATCTACCGCTATGGCGACGAGGCAAACGAATGACAATACTCTAAAGGCAAAACAAGCTGCAGAAGAAGGTGCCGGAAAAATTTCTAAAGTGGTTGATTCCATTACCAATATGGCTGCTTCTTCAAAAGATGTTACGGTAATCATCAATGATCTAAATGAATCATCAAAAAAAATCGGGGAAATTATTCAAATTATCTCAGGAATTTCTACCCAAACTAACCTGCTTGCCTTAAATGCTGCTATTGAAGCAGCACGTGCAGGAGAGGCGGGAAAAGGCTTTAGTGTCGTTGCTGAGGAAATTCGTAAACTGGCTGATCAGAGCAACAAGGCGGCCATTGAAATTTCTGAACTTGTAAAAGATAATCAAGCAAAATCCATCTCAGCTGTACGATCCGTTCATTTAGTGGAAGAAAGAGTAACGGAAGGTGTTAAAAATGCCGACGAGGTTGGCGAATCTATTCAAAATATCATGAACCATATTCAAGGTATCGTAAATCAAGTAGAGCAAATTGACAAAATGAATACACAGCAGGCGAATTCATCAAAAGAAATGAGACAGGCAGTAGCCAATTTGGCGGACGCCTCCAGTGAGATCGCAGCCGGAACGGAACATATTAGTAAAAGTATCAATGGACAAGTTCTGACCATGAACGAAATGGAAAAAACAACAAATCAGCTATCAGATATGGCGAAACGTTTAAAAGAATTAACAAACGGATTTAAAATTTAAGTTCTATACAGAAAAAACTGCTGCCCCTCATATCTACTGTTAATGGGTAGAGGTTCTTTGGGAGAAACTGCCAATCAGCGCACCTTATTGTTGATATTATTTAAAAAATGGAAATATAATTAAATTAGCTTTTGAATATATTGCCACTTGAGGGGGAGATTTTTACATGCTGCAGCGTCCAAATGAAAACGAGTATCCGGAATATTATGTTCCCTATGTTAACTTAGTAAGAGATGGTGACCTGATCACCATTTTAAAAGAAAATCGCTCACAGGTATCTGAGCTTTTCCATAGTCTTTCCGACGAAGACGGACAATATCGCTATGCACAAGGTAAATGGAGTATTAAAGAAGTTCTGGGTCACATGTCGGATACGGAGAGAGTAATGAGCTACCGGTTACTTCGCATTGGCCGCGGTGACCAAACACCATTAGCTGGTTTTAATGAAGAATACTTTGTCAACGGCTCACAGGTGAACGATTTTCCAATTAAATCGATTCTAAACGAATTCATCTCGGTTAGAACTGCTACCATTTCACTAATCGAAAACATGCCCAAATCTGTCTGGGAAAATGTAGGCAACGCTAACAATCTGCCAGTGACAGCTCGAGCAGTCGCTTACATCCTTGCAGGTCACGAAATTCACCATCGTAACATCATAACTGAAAAATACCTGCCAAATATCAAATAAATACTATATCTACAGAGCAATTGATGCGTGTTTCATCGTTGCTCTTTTTTCATGGAGAAGGTTCGTTAAGGTAACAGACACCAACAATTATATAAATGTGAAAAATATAGTTGCGAACAAATGTTCTTGTATATTATAATTTAATTGTTGGCAATAATAGGTAGGGCTTGAGAAAATAACATGATTGGATTTGCTTATGTTGTCGATGGCTTTGTGATGGTTAACTATTTTTGTTAGGGAGATGATTTTTTTGACTACTCGTTTAATTCCTTACTTGGTGATGAATGGAAATGGCAGAGAAGCGATTCAATTTTATGAAAAAGCATTAGGTGCGCAAGTTTTATTTTTACAATCCTTTGGAGAAATGCCAGAAAATCCGGAATTTCCTTTACCCGCTGAAGCCAAGGACTATGTCAGCCATGCAACATTTAAAGTAGGAGAAACAGAAGTTATGCTGTCTGATACCTTTCCTGGTCAGCCGCATCATAGTGGAAACCAAGTAACAATCTGTATTTCTACAGATGATATCGAGGAAGCAAAAAGAATGTTTAATGCCTTACAAGATGGCGGTCAAGTTTCTATGCCGCTTCAAGAAACATTTTTCAGCCCTGCATATGGCAATTTGACCGATAAATTTGGCGTTTCTTTCCAAATTTTCACCGAAGGAAAACAGCATTAAAATAGTTCCAAGGTTCCAAGGATTCTTTGGAACCTTTTTATTATACAAAAAAGAATCAACCAAGCAGCTGATTCTTTTCATCCCATTTTCGATTTTGCGGCTGCAGGTTGATATTTCCTCATTGGTCCATAATCCAGGACTTCCTGCAAATAAAGATTTCCATTCGGACTTTTTTTCTTAAGCAGTTCCATCAAATATGTAATATCATCCATCGCTCTATGTGTTTGATGATTCGTAATTTCATGAGCTTCTAATAAAGTTAACAATTTGCTGTTGGGGAAACCATACTGTTTCCACGTTACATTTCTCATTGAGCAGTACCATTTTAATTCATTGACTTCAGGGTACATGTAGTACAGAAAACTTCGGTCAAACGAAGCATTATGGGCGAAAACAGAATCTGCCCGATCAAAATACGATTTTATCTGTACGTCTAAAAAACTCTTTCCCTTAACCTTTTCATATGGAATCCCATGAACCCGGAAGGCCTTCGGATAGTTTCTTTTGGCAGAGCTCGAGAGCGGTTCGCGTAAAAAAGAATCTTCTTCAATAATTCCCATAATTTCCCCAGTATCCTCACGATAAGAAAATAACTTCATTGCCAGTTCAATTACCTCATCGGTGGTCGGGCCCAAACCAGTTGTTTCAACATCCAGAATCAGACCAACACGTTCCTGTATTCCCATCAATATCATCCTTTTAATCCGAAAGTTTCCTTCATTATACCAAATTCATGTCCATCCTCCTATCTGGAAAATATGCCTAATTATTTTTCCAAACCTGCAATAAAAGCCCTCATGATGATGGACAAACTCTCATCTAAATCAAGCGCCATTTTAAATCCCCCACGCTGCTCCAAAGCAGAAAAACCATGTAAAATACTGCGCAGTCCTCTAACAGCGTGCAGGGCAAGATCACCCTCCAACTGAAAGGCCTGTAATACTTTAACAGAAAGCTCTACGATTTTAGCCCCCGCCTGCTGAACATCCCAATCCTCAGGGTCAGGTGCCATAAGCGTTGCCTCATATAAACCGGGGTGGTTCCGTGCAAAATTAACATATGCCCTGCTTAAAGTTAAAATCGCTTCGGTGCCTGACACACCGATTGCTGATTGGGTCAATTCTTCATATAGCTTATTAATTCCATGTATTGCAAGTTGCTTTCGTAATCCCGGTAAACCATCGAAATGATTATATAAAGAAGGAGGGCGGATGTTCAGCTTCTTAGCTAAATTAGCCAAGGTAACCTCCTGCATCCCTTGCTTATCCGCCAATTCCCCCGCTGCTTCAAGTATTTTTGTTAATTCGAGTGCAAATTTAGGCCGTGGTGACATGGTCGTTCTCCTTTATCTTTTGTTCAAAATGGTGAATTGCCTTATTCATTTGAGCCGTAGGGCTTTCAATCATTTCCCCATGGCCGATTGCCAATAAACTGGGCTTGAGCCCTGCTAGTTTTTTAGCACTTCGTAATGCCGTTTTTTTGCTCCAAGTTCCAAAAGCCGGGAATGGAAAGAAAGGCTTCACATCTCCAGCAACCGCCATTCCTCCTCTTGTCTGATAAGCATCTCCCGCAATCACTGCATTTGTTCTAGAATCAAGAAATGACATTGAGCCAGGTGTGTGCCCCGGAGTTTCGATTGCAATTAATGAACCAATCCTATCTCCTTCCTTTAATAATATAGATGCTTTTGTTTTTAAATTTTTCGGGACTCCCCCCTTTATCGGTGTTTGGTCCTCACTAGGATCCAGTGTCAGATCTCTGTTCATTAACCTGTTGTCTCTAACAGAAATATAGACCGGTACATCAGGAAGGACTTCTTTCAGTGAATCTAGGGCACCAACATGATCGCCATGTGCATGCGTCAATACAATCTTATTTATCGGCTTTCCAATCTGTTCAGCTGCCTGTAATATCCCTTTTGTACTAAAGCCCATTGCTGCATCAATCAGTGTCAATCCGCTCTCCTCCACTACTAAATAACAATTAACCGGAAACACTTTTGGCATAAACGTCACCTGATATAAAAATTTATTTTTCGTGATTCTCATCATTAACCATCCCCTTAAAGCTAATATCATTAGTTTTATTTTAACTAATGATATTAGTTTTATCAAGCATTTCCCCCTATTTTATTAAAAAGAGTTTCAACTATCTCCATGTAACAAATTGTTCATATCATTTTTACAGAAATGTGAACCGTTGAACAAATTACTCTCAATTCGAGATAATTATGCTATATTAACAATGTAATCATAATTTAAATCATATTAAACAAAGGAGTGTTACAAATGGTTGCAAATTGGTTAAGACAAAATAAAATAGCATCTGGACTTTTAACAGTTCTACGCTTATATATCGGGTATGCTTGGTTGACAGCAGGCTGGCATAAACTTTCTAGCGGTGGTTTTGATGCTGCAGGATTTTTAAAAGGTGCCATTGCGAATCCTGTAAAAGGCCCAGATGGAGCCGTTCAATTTGGTTGGTACGTTGATTTCTTAAAGCATTTCGCCTTACCAAACGTTGATATTTTCAATACAATTGTTCCTATTGGTGAATTTTTGGTTGGTTTAGGATTAATCCTTGGTTGCTTAACAACCGCAGCTATGTTCTTCGGGCTTGTGATGAACTTCGCTTATCTATTCGCAGGTACAATTTCTTCTAACCCAATGGATATCTTAATCGGCGTGATTATCCTATTTGCTGGATTTAACGCTGGTCGCTTCGGTCTTGATAACTGGGTGATTCCATTCATTCGCAAAACTGTTGGTATAAAAGGTAAGGAAACAATAAAACAAAGTGCCTAATAAAAAAGAAAGAGTCTCGTTGGAAAATGAGACTCTTTCTTTTTTAACTTTTCCACTATGACCATGTAACAAATTGTTCATATCATTTTTACAGAAATGTGAAATAGCAAATAATTCAAACTTCATTCAAGTTAAACCTGTTATATTAACACTATATTCATAATTTAAATCATATCAAACGAAGGAGTGTTACAAATGGTTGCAAATTGGTTAAGACAAAATAAAATAGCGTCTGGACTATTAACAGTTCTACGCTTATATATCGGGTATGCATGGTTGACAGCTGGCTGGCATAAACTTTCTAGCGGTGGTTTTGATGCTGCAGGATTTTTAAAAGGTGCCATTGCAAATCCGGTAAAAGGTCCAGATGGAGCCGTTCAATTTGGTTGGTACGTTGATTTCTTAAAGCATTTCGCCTTACCAAACGTTGATATTTTCAATACAATTGTTCCTATTGGTGAATTTTTGGTTGGTTTAGGATTAATTCTTGGCTGCCTAACAACTGCAGCTATGTTCTTCGGGCTTGTGATGAACTTCGCTTATCTATTCGCAGGTACAATTTCTTCTAACCCAATGGATATTTTAATCGGTGTGATTATCCTATTTGCTGGATTTAATGCTGGACGCATCGGTCTTGATAACTGGGTGATCCCATTCATTCGCAAAACTGTTGGTGTAAAAGGTAAGGAAACAATAAAACAAAGTGCCTAATAATAAAGAAAGAGTCTCGATGGAAAATGAGACTCTTTTTTTTATGTTATCACATGGTTTATTGTGTAAAAAGAAGGAATTATTGAAATTTTGTCACCATCCTGTATAATTGTCTCCGAATCAAATAGAATTATAGAAAAAATTTCACAGGGGAGGTTTGAAATGGCAAATAACACAATCATTCAATTTAAAAATGTCACCAAACAATTTGATCAGGATTCACTAGTCCTAGATCATGTCAGTTTCGAGATTGAAAGAGGGAAATTTTATACCTTACTGGGTCCTTCAGGCTGTGGTAAGACGACCATATTACGATTAATTGCCGGATTTACCGAGCCAACTACCGGTGACATTTTTTTTAACGAGAAAAAGTTTAATGATATTCCGGCGAATAAACGGCAAGTTAATACGGTTTTTCAGGATTATGCCCTGTTTCCGCATCTAAACGTATACGAAAATGTTGCGTTCGGATTGCGCATTAAAAAATTAAAAAATAGTGAAATTGATTCAAAAGTAAAGGAAGCACTCAGCTTTGTAAATTTAAAAGGATTTGAGCAGAGAGAAATTCGTGAAATGTCAGGCGGTCAACGCCAGCGGGTCGCGATTGCAAGAGCCATCGTCAACGAGCCTGAAGTCATTCTGCTTGATGAACCATTATCCGCGCTAGATTTAAAGCTACGTACAGAAATGCAGTATGAATTGCGTGAGCTTCAGCGCCGTTTGGGGATAACGTTTATTTTTGTCACCCACGATCAGGAAGAGGCTTTGGCGATGTCAGATGAGATCTTTGTCATCCATGAGGGCAAAATCCAGCAAAGCGGTACCCCAATTGATATTTATGATGAACCGATTAACCGTTTTGTAGCAGATTTTATTGGCGAATCCAATATTGTTAGTGGAAAAATGAAGCAGGACTTTTTAGTCGAATTTGTCGGCAAGGAATTTGACTGTGTTGACGGCGGCTTTAATAAAAACGAGCTGGTGGAGATTGTCATTCGACCGGAAGATTTGGAAATTACCTCCCTTGAACAAGGAAAGCTTCAAGTTCGGGTCGATTCACAATTGTTCCGTGGTGTCCATTATGAAATTTGCTGTTACGATAAGGACGGAAATGAATGGCTCGTTCATTCCACGAAAAAGGCTGAAGTTGGTGCAGAAATTGGCCTTTATTTTGACCCGGAATCTATACATGTTATGAGGCTTGGTGAAACTGAAGAAGAATTCGACCGTCGATTAGAAATCTATGCGGATGGAGAACGCCATGGAGAATAAAGGTTCTCGCTATTTATACTCGATTCCTTATTTTCTTTGGATTGTTCTTTTTGTCATTGCACCCATTTTTCTTGTATTCTATTACTCTTTTTTCGATATTGAAGGCCATTTTTCGTTCGTTAATTATCAAAAGTTTTTTACACCAGTCTATTTAAAAATGACATTCAGTTCATTTTGGTATGCAATTTTAATCACAGTATTGACTTTGCTCGTTTCTTATCCAACGGCTTACCTGTTAACGAAAACCAAACATAAGCAATTATGGCTATTATTAATCATTGTTCCATCTTGGATTAATTTGCTGTTGAAAGCCTATGCTTTCCTTGGAATCTTTGGTACCTACGGGGTAGCGAACAGTTTATTGGAGATTATTGGAGTGGGTTCGAAGCAAATCTTATTTACGGATTTCAGCTTTATTTTTGTTTCCGTTTACATTTTTATTCCATTCATGATACTGCCAATTTTTAACGCTTTGGATGAATTGAATCCGACACTTTTGGATGCAGCCAGCGATTTGGGCGCTTCTAAATGGATTACATTCCGCCGGGTTATTTTTCCACTAACGCTGGACGGGGTCAAATCAGGCTGCCAAGTTGTATTTATACCGGCGTTATCTCTGTTCATGTTGACAAGGTTAATTGCCGGAAATCGGGTGATAACACTTGGAACTGCAATTGAGCAGCATTTTTTAGTCACTCAAGACTGGGGTATGGGATCGACAATTGCCGTGTTTTTAATCATCATTATGGTGCTAATCATGGTCGCGACCGATACGCGAAAGCGAGGTGTGTAAGTTGGATAAAAAAATCTCTCCGTTATCAAAAGTATTTTTAGTATTCATCTTTTTTATCCTGTATGCACCCATTTTCTTTCTTATTTTTTATTCCTTTAACAGCGGGGATACCATGTACGACTTTAAAGGATTTACCTTGGATTGGTACAGGGAGCTATTTCATGATACAAGGCTGTTGATTATTGTACTTAATACCATTGTTGTTGCCTTGCTATCCGCTCTTTTTTCAACCGTTATTGGAGTTCTCGGGGCATTGGCCATTTACTTGGCGAAGAAATGGCAAACAAAAAATACGCTGCTATCGTTAAACAATGTGTTAATTGTCAGTCCGGATGTCATTATTGGTGCGTCGTTTTTGATTTTATTCACCATGGTGGGAATTAAACTGGGCTTTTATTCTGTGCTGCTTTCCCATATTGCGTTTAGCATTCCCATTGTTGTGTTAATGGTGCTGCCTAAATTAATGGAAATGAGTCCTTCGCTAATCGATGCGGCACGTGATCTAGGGGCGAACAGCTGGAACGTTCTGACAAAGGTAATGATCCCGTTTATTTCACCCGGGATATTCGCAGGTTTTTTTATGGCGTTAACGTATTCGTTTGACGACTTTGCGGTAACTTTTTTTGTAACCGGAAACGGTTTTTCGACGTTATCGGTGGAAATTTATTCCTTGGCACGTAGGGGTATTTCATTGAATATTAACGCCCTATCTGCCCTGCTCTTTGTATTCACGATGCTGCTAGTGGTTATTTACTATTTTATTAGTCAGCGAACCAAGTTGAGTGGAATGGGGGTTCGCAAACAATGAAGAGTCTGATTCGCTTTTTTATCGTCATTGCAGCTGTATCCGCCATTTTGCTATATACCATTTCCAGTTTAAATACATCGCAGGGCTACTCTGGAAGCAATACATTGACCGTATTTAACTGGGGCGACTATATTGACGAGGAACTCATTACGAAGTTTGAGAAGGAAACAGGCATTAAAGTCATTTATGAAACATTTGATTCCAATGAGGCAATGATGACCAAAATAGAACAAGGCGGAACGAATTACGATATTGCTGTTCCATCAGAATATATGATTGATAAAATGCGCCACGAGCATTTACTAATCCCTTTGGATCATTCTAAGCTCCCAAACTTAAAAAATATTGATAAACGGTTTATGGACCTACCGTTTGATCCTAATAATAAGTACTCTATCCCCTACTTCTGGGGAACGGTCGGGATTGTCTACAATACTAAAATGCTTGGTGGAGAAAAAATCACTAGCTGGAACGACCTTTGGAAACCGGAGTTTAAAAATAGAATATTGCTCACTGACGGGGCCCGCGAGGTAATGGGCATGGGGTTAAATAGTTTGGGATACTCATTGAATGATACGAATAAAGCACATTTACTTGAGGCAAAAAACAAACTAAATAAATTGACGCCAAATGTAAAAGCGATTGTCGGTGACGAAATTAAAATGCTGCTTGCCAATGAGGAAGCTTCAATCGGCTTGGTCTGGTCGGGAGATGCCTCAGAGATTATGTCTAATAACGAGAATTTGGACTATGTCGTTCCTAAAGAAGGTTCCAACCTTTGGTTTGACAACATGGTCATCCCAAAAACAGCCAAAAACATCGATGCAGCCCATAAATTCATTAACTTTATGCTTGACCCAAAAGTAGCAGCCAAAAACACCGAATACGTCGGCTACTCAACACCTAACAAGGCTGCCCTAAAACATATGCCTAAAGAAATCACAGACGATAAACGTTTCTACCCATCGCCTAACCTAACCAAAAAACTCGAGGTCTATAAAAACCTCGGCAAAAAGAACCTAGCCTACTACAACGAACTATTCCTGCAATTCAAAATGCACAGCAAGTAGCGGGCCGTATGAGGTTCGGTGTCAGTTCGGTGTCAGTTCGGTGTCAGTTCGGTATCAGTTCGGTGCCTGGCACCGCCTGTGGACAATTGTCCGCATGGAAAAGACAGTCCGAGTTTCGGACTGTCTTTATTTATTTATTCATTTATTTATGCTGGAATTTCTTCTAGTAGCTGTTATCTTCTTCGAATTGGGTTTTGTTGGTGTACCAGTTGGTTAACTGGGTTAGGATAGCGAAGACGAAGAAGAAGTTCATCGCCCATATATTGATAAATGGGGTGATTCCTCCGAATTCAATGGTTTCCATTCCCTTTAGCTTCATGACGATTATTGATTCTATAAAAATGAGGATAAATCCCAAAACACCCGCGGCGGCTGCTCTAATCATGATAAACAACTCCTCCATTTCCTTTTTTTACTATTTATATGGTATCAAGATTAATTTTCAACAATTTTGTGAACGTTGTTAATCCTATTATATATCAGTGGAAAAATATGAAAAGTAAAAAGGTACTTTTCATCAAAAAGATTCCATCTTCACAACTTCCACATAACTTCTCCCTAAAATCCCCACAAGTTTTTTATAAGATAAAGACAACTTAATTAGGAAATAAGTTCACGGAACTCATTTCTTAAAACTTCCCATAATTTTGATTGGTGCCGACACCAATCTATTTTTTTTGTAAAAAGACCCCCTTTTTCTAATTGTCTTGGAAAAAGGGGGTCTTTTATTATAGGGTGCTGACAAAGGTTTGGCTTTCTGTTTCAAACGGATTTTCTTCGATTTCAAAACCAAGATCTTGGATTAATTGAAGGTCTTCATTACTGCCTTGACCTGCCGTGGTTAAGTAATCGCCGACAAAAATAGAATTGGCAATGAACAAACCTAGATTTTGAAAGGAACGCAGGTTGAATTCTCGCCCCCCCGAGACCCTAATTTCCTTGGTCGGATTAATAAAACGGAATAGGGATAAAATTTTCAAACAGCGAATGGGGGTTAGATCATCCATGCCCTCAAGTTTTGTGCCTTTAATTGGATGAAGAAAATTAACTGGAATGGAGTCCGCGTCTAGCTCCTTTAAGGCAAAAGCCATTTCTACGATATCGGCATCTGTTTCACCCATGCCACAAATGACGCCTGAGCACGGGGAGATCCCCGCCTTCTTCACATTTTCAATGGTAGTAACTCGATCATCATAATCATGAGTTGTTGTAATGTTAGTGTGATGATTGGAGCTCGTATTTATATTATGATTAAACCGGTCCACCCCGGCCTCTTTCAGCTTTATAGCCTGTTCCTCCGATACCAATCCCATGCAGGCGCAAATTTTGATCTGGTCTACTTCACTTTTAATCTCCTGGACTGCAGAGATAACCGTGTCCACTTCATTATTGGTCGGTTTGCGCCCACTCATAACGATGCAATATGTACCAATTTTATTCTTCTTTGCCTCTTTAGCACCTTCCACAATCGTTTGTTTACTAATAAGGGGATACCTTTCTATTTCTGTGGTTGCTTTAATAGATTGAGAGCAATAGCCGCAATCTTCCGGACAAAGGCCGCTCTTGGCATTGATGATTAGGTTTAGTTTAACTTTCTTACCGTAGTAGTTCCGCCGAATTTCGTATGCACCATTCACAAGAGACAGAATGTCGTCATCTTTTGCCAGCAAAATTTCTTTCGCTTCTGCCTTTGATAGTGAGTAACCATCAAGAACCTTTCTAGCAAGCTCTGTCCAATTCATTTCATCACCTCCGAATAATATGTTAACCGTTTTAAATTTTAAGTTAACATATTAAATTATAAAACAAGAAAACCATGAAATAAACTATTTTTGGAAAAAAATTCAGTACTCCATCTTCACAAATTCCACATAACTTCCCTATAGGTTCTACATAAGTTTTCTATATGATAAAGGTAAGTTAATTAGGAAATAAGTTCACGGAACTCATTTCTTAAAACTTCCCATATTTTTGATTGGTTCTCTCAACCAATCCTTTTTTTTGCCCTTTTTTAAAGGGGCTTATAAATATAGCCCCTTAGTATAAACAGACGTTATTGTTTCTGCTATTTCTTCTATTGAATCCTGCCGCTCATTTCGAACTATTTCCCAAAGATACATTTCATTCATGAAAAACCATCCTCTTGCCACCAATTCATGCTTTAATTCCGATCTTGCTAACCCTTTGTGTTGGGCATAGGCAATATCCTTTGAAATGATTTGAATAAACTTTTCTCGAATGGTTTTCCACTTGTCGGCAATAGCAGTTGATATGCCAATTGCCTGTTCAAATACTTGCATCATGTTACGTTCCATTTCTGCCATCTTTAAAAAAGCCGTTGCCTGCTCTTTAATGATTTGCTCTGCTTCCTCTTTTGATGTTGGAAAAAAGGAAATTTCTGCTATTTCATAGAATTTCTCCATCACATCCTCCATTAGGACAATGAGGATGTCCTCTTTCCCTTCGAAGTGAACATAGGCAGTCCCGTATCCAATATTAGCTTTTTTTATCATTTGAGTGATCGTCGCTTTTTGAAACCCATCTTTTAAAAATACTTCTCTAGCTGCCTCCAATAACTTTTGTCTTGTCTTCAAGGATCGCAAATGTCGTTTATCGATTACTTCCTGATCAGCCAATTTCCTTCCTCCCTGATCCCATTTCTTCTAGCATAGTGGGAATTTGCAAAAATGAAAAGTATCATCCTTATCTGTGAAAATATTATTAATTTTCTGATATATAATATTGACACCGTGTCATATTCCTTGTTATGATTCACTAGAAAAAACCTTAGTAAGGAGGAGTAATATGGACTTACATGATTTTTCCCTAACATTAGATTTTGCTAAAAAGTTGGACTCTGAAGACACATTAGCAAGATTTCGAAAAGAGTTTTATCTTCAACCGAATACCATCTATATGGATGGGAACTCATTAGGACTGCTTTCAAAACGTGCCGAACGTGCACTATTAGATACACTTGAGGATTGGAAAGAGTATGGCATTGATGGCTGGACACAAGGAAAACAACCATGGTTTAACCTTTCTGAAAAATTGGGAGAAATGATTGCTCCATTAGTTGGTGCATCCGCAGATGAAGTTATTGTAAGCGGTTCCACAACTGTTAATCTTCATCAACTGCTTGCCACATTTTATAAACCAAAAGGTTCCCGCACCAAAATTGTGGCGGATGAGTTAAATTTCCCCAGTGATATATACGCACTCAAGAGTCAACTAAACATACATGGATTGGATCCAGATGTTCATCTGATCCGTGTAAAAAGCCAGGATGGCAGATTCTTAGTTGAAGATGATATTATTGCCGCCATGAGTGATGATGTTGCACTTGTGATTCTCCCAACTGTTTTATACCGCAGTGGCCAAATCTTAGATATGAAACGCTTAACAGTAGAAGCCCATAAACGAAATATTATGATTGGATTCGACGCATGCCATTCTATTGGTGCAATCCCTCATTCTTTTAGCGAATGGGATGTAGATTTCGCGTATTGGTGCAATTATAAATACTTAAATGGTGGACCAGGTGCAGTCGGAGGCTTGTTTGTAAATCGAAAGCATTTTGATACAGCGCCGGGATTAGCAGGATGGTTCGGGTCTGATAAAGAGAAGCAATTTGATTTAGAACATAACTTTACTCCTGCTAATACTGCTTCTGCCTATCAAATTGGAACACCTCACCTCTTAAGTCTTGCTCCGTTAATGGGTTCATTAGAAATTTTCGCAGATGCCGGTATGGAGAAAATCCGTCAAAAGTCTCTTCACATCAATCACTATTTTATGAGATTACTAGAGGAAGAATTAGCTGGAATGAAGTTTGAAATTGGCAACCCTAGAGAGGATTACCGTCGTGGCGGACATGTAAGTCTTGAGCATCGTGAAGCTGCCAGGATCTGCAAAGCATTAAAAGAAAACGGGGTTATTCCGGATTTCCGGGCGCCGAATGTCATCAGACTCGCACCAGTTTCTCTTTATACCTCCTATGAAGACGTTTGGAAAGCCGTTCAGATTCTCAAAAAGATTATGACCGAAAAGCTATATGAGAAATTTGCCAATGAACGTGAAGTCGTGGCATAACCTGTTTCATTTTTTTAAGAAACCATAAGGAGGCTATATATGGAGAACAAACCTACACAAATAAAAAATGGCCACGATTCTGAGAAAGAGCTAAAGCGCGATTTAACTACTAGGCAGCTCACCATGATTGCCATGGGGTGCGCCATTGGAACTGGCCTGTTTCTAGGCAGTGGATTGGCCATTAGTACGGCCGGACCTGGGGTATTAATCAGTTATGCTATTGGTGCTTTTATTGTCTTATTATTAATGGGATGTTTAGCAGAAATGACAGTTGCCCATCCCTCAACGGGAGCTTTTGGATTTATTGCGGAAAAGTATATGGGTCCGATGGCCGGTTATCTTGTCCGCTATTCTTACTGGATCGCAAATGTATTGGCGGTCGGAGTTGAAGTAAGTGCCATTGCTGTTTATATGCATTATTGGTTCCCAACCGTTCCAGGAATGATTTGGATCTTGCTGTTTGGTGGGGTTCTAATTTATGTAAATGCTACAAGTGTTAACACCTTTGCTACCTTTGAATATTGGTTCTCCATGATAAAAATCAGTGCCATAATTGGTTTTATCCTGTTGGGACTCTATGTTGTGTTTGGTTCTTCCTCCGTGGCAAATATTGGCCCGGAAAACCTAGTAAATACCGGAGGATTCCTTCCACATGGCTGGTCAGGTGTATGGATTGCGGTTTTTATTTCTTTATTCAGCTTTTTAGGGACAGAATTAATAGCTGTTACAGCCGGCGAGGCAAAGGATCCGGATGTTGCCGTTCCAAAAGCTTTAAAGGCAACTGTCTTCCGTCTATCCACCTTCTATGTCATCACACTTGCTATTATGTTAATGATTGTTCCATGGAAATCAGCAGGAATCGATAAAAGTCCATTTGTAAAAGTAATGGAAATTTTAAATATCCCGGGTGCTTCCGGAATTATGAATTTTATCATTTTAACAGCGGCATTATCGGCAATGAATAGTCAGCTTTATGCATCCACAAGAATGATGTTTTCCCTATCACAAGCTAAATTTGCTCCTGCCTTTCTTGGAAAAGTAAACAAAAAAGGAGTCCCGCTTACTGCTCTTGGTGTTTCTACTATTGGAATCATGGTGGCGGCAGCGGTCAGTGCCATCTTCCCTAATACCTCCTATGCTTTTATGATGGGAATCTCCATGTTTGGAGCGATTTTCACCTGGTTCATGGTTTTCATCTCTCATTTGTATTTTAGAAAAGCCTGGGAGAAAAATGGTGGCCGTAATCTGCCGGTAAAAATGATTGGTTTCCCCTATTTAACCGTGTTGGGGGCCATTCTCTTAGCAGCCCTTATGATTACAACTTGGTTTACGGATTTTAAAATATTACTTCAATTCGGTATCCCATGGCTCATCTTTTTATCTATCATTTATTTCTTTACAAAGAATAAAAAAACTAATGTACCAGAATCATTAAATCAGCAAGTTAAATAAAGAGGATTGGAAGAAAGGGATGATTAATAATGAACAACCTCGACAGTACAAAGCGGCAAATGAAGGGGAGTCTGGAGAAGGAAATCCAAACCAATTTTCAAAAAGAAATGTCATATGGTGATTACCTTCACCTGGATCAAATTTTATCAAGCCAACATCGTCTATCCCAACATCATGACGAGATGCTCTTTATCATCATCCACCAAACAAGCGAATTATGGATGAAGCTGATTTTACATGAATTAAATGAAGCCATTCAGTGTATTCTTAAAAACGATCTGGAGCCATCCTTTAAAATGCTGTCACGTGTCTCGAGAATTCAGCAGCAGTTAATTCAATCCTGGAGCGTACTTACTACATTAACTCCAGCTGATTACATGCAATTTCGCGATAAGCTGGGACATTCCTCCGGGTTTCAGTCCTACCAAAATCGTCAAATAGAGTTTGCTCTAGGACAAAAAAATGTCCATACTTTAGCTGTTTATCAGCACCAGCCAGAATTATATGAAACGATGGTTAAATCCCTTGAAGCACCCAGTATTTATGATGCGGCCATCATGGCGCTTAAAGCACATGGATTACCAATCGAAGAAAATGTTCTGAAACGGGATTGGTCTCAAAACTACGAACCAAAGACAAGCGTTGAAGAAGCGTGGCTGACTGTTTACCGGAATACCGATCAATACTGGGATCTTTATGAGCTTGCTGAAAAGCTGGTAGACATCGGCAATCAACAGCAATTATGGCGTTTTAATCACATGACAACAGTGGAAAGAATTATTGGCTATAAGAAAGGAACAGGCGGGTCATCCGGCGTCAACTATTTAAAAAAGGTAGTTGATCAACAATTTTTCCCTGAATTGTTGAGTCTCCGAACCAAGCTATAATACACTATAAACAAAAAGATAGCGGAGTTGAGGAGGCAAAAATATGAGTAAATGGATTGATGTTTCACAACCTCTTGCCAATGGAATCCCCGTTTGGCCGGGAGATACCCCTTTCAGTTACAAGGTGAGCTGGAGTAAGGAAGAAAGCGGGTCAGTCAATGTAGGCGAAATTACGATGAGTGTTCATACCGGAACCCATATTGACGCTCCTTTTCATTTTGATAATTACGGTAAAAAAGTCATTGATCTTGACTTAAATTTATACATTGGAGAAGCATTGATTATACATTTGGAAAATGTGACGAGCATTGGGGTCAACACTTTGGCAGATTTCCATTTGGACGGTGTCACTCGACTGTTGATCCGAACAGATGCATGGAAAGACCGGATTCATTTCCCAGCTTCTATTCCCCCTATTGAACCGGAACTGGCCGCCTATTTAGCCGTTAGAGGTGTCCGTCTGCTCGGACTCGATTTGCCCTCGGTTGACGCTTTGGACAGCAAAGAACTCTTAGCTCATCACGAGCTCACAAAACATGGGATCCACATATTAGAAGGATTGGTTTTAGATCATATAGAACCAGGAAATTATGAATTAGCAGCCCTTCCATTGGCATTAAAAGAGGCAGATGGAAGTCCAGTTAGGGCAGCAATTAGAAAGATTAAGAGGCTTTAACACAATGTTAAAGCCTTTTTTTACTACTGTAATGTTCCATCATCTTATTTATCAGCCAATTTCCTACTATAAACAAAACAATACAAAGTGGCAAAGACCAAGAGCCAATCTTGTCTAACATGGCATTCCCAAAGAATATGAGCACGGCCAAAAAGCCTATTTTTAAAAACCAAAATAAAAAATTCATACGTTTCACCCTTTCAGGAAAACTATTAATACCTATTTTCCCTCATAAAGGTGTACGTTTCAATGAATGACTCTTGGGCTGAAAAAGCCCTCACAATTTACCGTGGCCTTGCTTACTACGCCACTTTAATAGCTTTACCAAATGGAACTCTTGGTAAAAATTGACCAGGAACCAGCCAAAACATATCAAAGTCAACTTTTTCCATATCTTCCGAGAAAAAGCCTGTCACATCCGTAATATAAAACAGTGTGTCAATATTTTCTTCTTTTGCCCATTCAAGCACGAGTGTATACGATGATTTTCCGTGGCTAAAATATTTGATTGTATCGCTTTTAACCGGAGTGATACTTCTTATTTTAAAGTCAGCTTGAACCAAAATCGTATCTGGTTTTACCGTTTCAAAAAGTTTTACAATATTATTAATAAGAATAGCAGGTGCTTCACTGCTAGAAGTATCGACTGCTAATGCTACTTTCTTATCTTGACGTTCCTGAATCATTGATAAAATCCGCTTATGCCATTTCAAAACCGTTTCCCCCTTTGTTTTTGTGGCGACAGCTATTATTTTAAGTTAAACAAAATAGGTTTATGATTGGATAATATTAGAAATCAATATTTGATGAAAAATTGTTTAAATTGAGCATAAACTATAATAACAATAATAAGATTTAAGTTTCCTTAAATTAATAAAAAACTTCACCGTTTAAACAACTTTAGCTTTAATGCGTTATGTACTCTTGTACTCATAGAAAAACACCCTCCTAAGAACCCAAATAGGATTCAGGGGGGTGTTTTTCCTTGTCTCATTGATCTTGGTCTTCCAAAACTTGCTTATCGATTTTTATTCCAGTAAGAAGACCTTATCATTATGCGGCTAATTCTTCTTTCTCCGCGTCGTCAAGCTTGTAGCCTTCCCATCTTGAGATGACGATGGCAGCAAGTGAGTTACCTACGATATTTACGCAAGTACGAGCCATATCAAGGATTCGGTCGATACCTGCAATGAATGCAAGGCCTTCGACAGGAATACCGACACTTCCTAATGTAGCAAGCAATACAACAAAGGATACACCCGGTACCCCGGCAATTCCCTTGGAAGTTACCATTAATACCAGTACCAATGTAATTTGATGCGTGATGCTCATATGAATGCCGTACATTTGAGCAATGAATAATGCGGCAATGGCCTGATATAACGTTGATCCGTCAAGGTTGAAAGAATACCCTGTAGGAATGACAAAGGAAGTAACCGACTTTGGACAGCCGATTTTCTCCATTTTTTCCATGATTCTTGGAAGAACTGTTTCTGAGCTAGCAGTAGAATACCCTAATAATAATTCGTCTTTTAAATATTTTAAAAGCTTGAAGATGTTATAACCAACCAGTTTAGCTGTTAACCCCATAACAACCAGAATAAAGAAGGCCATAGCACCATATACAACAATTACCAGTTTTCCTAACGGAATTAATGAAGAAAGACCAAACTTTGATACCGTTACTCCAATTAATGCGAAAACGCCAAGAGGAGCAACCTTCATGACTTGGTTGACGACATAGAACATTGCCTCTGAAATCCCTTTAAAGAAGTTAAGAAGCGGCGTTCCTCTTTCACCAATCGCTGCAATTCCTAGCCCGAACATGACGGAGAAGAAAATAATGGCTAACATATCCCCATTTGCCAGTGACTGGATGATGTTGGTTGGAACAATATTAACAAATGTATCAACCATCGAGTGGCTTTCTGTTGTTTTCGCAGTCTCAACATAGGTATTAATATCTGTTTTTGTTAAAGCAGAGCGGTCCACTCCTGTCCCAGGATGGAAAATGTTTGCAGTTAGCAACCCTACTAATATAGCAATAGTAGTAATAGTTTCAAAATAAAGGAGCGTTTTACCGCCCAGTTTACCAAGAGATTTTATATCCCCTACACCGGCAACACCAACAATAATACTAGAGACAACTATTGGCACGACAATCATCTTAATCAGACGGATAAAGATATTTCCGATAGGCTGCAGATAATCAGCTACATGCGGATTACCATAAAAGATGCCCCCTACCACAATACCTAGTGCCAATCCAATAAAGATTTGCCATGCTAAACTAATTCTTTTCATTCGCATTCTCCTTTTATCTGTAGTATAAAAAAAGTTAATAAATTGATTTATTTTAACACATAATTCGAATAATAGTCTGTTACTTTTCTCACAAACTTTTTAGATTTCTACTATAATATTAATTTTTATTCCATCATAATACAATAGAAATTTTATTCCAATCTTATTGTGTATAAAATTTTATTAAAATAATAAAATTTCTGAATGTTAACAAGATAATATTATATAATAAAAAGCTCCTCATTCAAAGAGATTTTTTCTCCATATATTTAGACTAACTTTTCCTAAATTCTCAAACAGGATTGATAAAATTTCTCTGGCTCCTCGGTTTTGCAATATCTGAACAGAAAATAAGTGCAAAACCTACTGGTTTTACACTTTTAAAATGGCTTCGTGATCATTAGAAAAATGATAATGATAAAAATGACATTGGCAAGGTTTTCAAAGCGGAAGAGAATTTTCGATAATCTCCAATATTCTTCAGGAATTTCTTCACCTTTATGGGATTGCAGCAAAGCTTTAACAGGTCTTGATCTTGGTGATAACAATAACGGTCCAGAGGCAAGCGCCACCAAGAACAGCACAAGACTTGTAAGATACCATCCCATCTTAAATAAGCTTGGATTCATAACCCCCAGAAGCAAACCAGTAACAAGCAGCAAGGTTCCACCAATCATGACATAGATATGCAGCTTATGTCTAACGGCATAGGAATGCCTTAATTCGGTCATCGTTTTTCCTGATTTTACAACCGTTGTTAATATAAACCCCGGCCCCATCCCAATGATGGCAGAAAATATATGGATGATAACTAGGATTTTGTAGAATGTCATACTAGCAGCCTCCTCTATTCAATACCAACACTATTTTACCATAATCTTCATTACTATAATTAGCTTTGATACATCTTCAATGTAGTTTATTAAAAAAATAACCCGGCACACCGAAGGAGTATGCCGGGTTAACTTTATTTTAAATGAAGATCCATATGCTCATCACCGTAGTACGTTCCATTGACTTTAATTGCATTTTCCTCCATGCCATACACTTTAAATCCCAGGCTGCTATATAGATTCTTGGCTTTTTCATTACCAGCCGTGACAGATAGGTTTATTTTTTCAATTCTATTAATGGTTTTTGCTTTGTTGATGGCTTCTGTAAGGAGCGCCTTACCAACACCCATACTTCGTTTTTTAGGAGTGACGTACATGGCAAAAATATTAGCACGATGCTGAATTTTACTTTGTTTTTCAAGCAGTAAGGTTACCACCCCTATCAGCTCGCCTTCATCAAATGCACCAAAAGTAAAATTCTCTTCAGCAGCTAACTGTTGAGAAGTCTGTTCGATCGGTTTTTCCCTTTTTAATGCTTCTTCATAGCTGACCATAAACGCTTCAGGGTTTTGTTGCAAAGCTTCTAGTCTAATTTTCCAATAAACTTCAGCATCTGAAGAGTCCAGCAACCTGATCTTCACACATACTCCCCCTATATCTCTTCACTTTTTTTCACTGCAGTTGTACCCTTAAAAAGTGGAGCCAAGCATAAAACCCCGACAATAAATAATAAGGCGGATGTTTCATAAATCGTCATCAAGGAAAAAGTTTTCTTTAGCCAGCCGCTTGCCGTCATGGTGATGACCATCGTTCCCATAAAAACTGGATTCAAAATCCCGTTCACTCGGCCGATGAAGGCTGCTTCGGTATTTTTTAAAATCATCGTATTAATGCCAATATGGATGCATGGCATGAATAAACCACTAATAAATTCAGCCGTTAAGGTCAGCCAGAACAGATCAGACATCCCCATTACCAAGAGTCCAATTGCATTGATTGTCATCCCTAAAGCAAGCAGGATTTGCGGAGGAGTCTTTTTCGAAAAGCCCACCGTTAAACCTCCACCTAAAATCATCCCGATTCCAAATGCCGCCATCAACCATTGGAGCTGTTCCTTCGGTAATCCCAGCTGTTCCGTAACAAGGAATACTGCTAGCGGTTGAGTTAATCCCAGTGCCAGACCCGCTGCAGCAAAACTGCCTCCCAACAATGTCAGTGAACGGCTATTCCAAACATAGCTAAAGCCTGCCTTCATTTCTTCAATTAGAGTAGTTGGTTCCGCTTTTTTCTCCTCCTCAAAATCTGCTGGTAGTAAAAATAAAATCCCAGCGGATAACAGGAAAGCCACACCCATTATGGCAATGGCCGCATCAATGCCGTAATGCTGATAAACAAAAGTACCTAGTACTGGACCTAAAATCATAAACAGCGCAAAAAGCGTCTGGTAAATGGACATACCCATTTGAATCAGTTCTTCAGGAACATGCAATTTAAATAGTTTCATCCCTGATGGCTGTGAAAATTGTGAGAGAATGGATGACACAAGTGTCGCAAAGAAAATAACTTTCCAGCTTCCGAACACAAGTGCGATGAGTACGATAAAAATCGAAACCGCACTAAGGAAATCACACCATATCATCGTTTTTTTCGGCTTCCATCGATCCGCAAACGTTCCTCCGATAAAGGAAAATAGGAAAATCGGAGCAAACTCAGCCACCGAAATCAGTGATACCGCAACTGGGTCAGAATGGGTTTTCTCTACCACAAATAAGAGAATCGAATAGTTACGAACCCAAATCCCGATTTGCAAAAATAACGTTGAAAGAAGAATCGTTTGAATCACGCGATTTTTGAACAATGCTCCTGCCGACATGTTTGAGTTTGTTGCTTCCATAAAAAAACCTCCTTATTCATCACTCTGAATAGGAGGCAATACAGGCACAAAGAGACCACTGTCGTTAAAGTCCCCTCGATTTTATATAAAAAAGCCCGCACTAATCCTATTCAGAAATATAGTCGTGTTTATACGAACTGCTTCTAAAATGGATTAGTAGATCATTGGCTTAATGGTCACCCTTCCTTATTTCGTATTTTTTATCATACTTGAAATGAAAGTATGTTTCAAGAAAAAAATGTTATTTTGTGGGAATTTTTTCAAAAGTAATAGGTATACAACGTGGCAAAAATTGTTATATACATATGGTAATATTAGTATGTCAGACAAGCTGGAGGTGATTAAATGGAACCAAAATGGCTTGAGTGGTCAAAGCAGCTGCAGTCCATCTCACAGGCAGGGCTAACGTATTCCAAAGATGTCTACGATTTAGAAAGGTTCGAAATGATCAGAAACATAAGTATTGATATAATGGCCCATTATACAGAACTGGCACATTCCACGATAAAACACTTATTTGCCAATGAAACAGGCTATGCCACTCCGAAAGTGGATATTAGGGCAGTCGTTTTTAAAGATGATCAAATTCTAATGGTTCGTGAAAAAATGGATGGGAAGTGGTCACTTCCCGGCGGCTGGGCCGATATTGGACAAACCCCTGCTGAAGTAGCGGTGAAAGAAGTAAAAGAAGAAGCAGGATTCGTTGTACGAGCAAAAAAATTGCTTGCTGTCATGGATATGAAATGTCACCCGCATCCTCCTTCAGCCTACCATATTTATAAAATTTTCATCCAATGTGAGATTGTCGGCGGACAGGCTGAACAGGGGCTGGAAACGTCCGATGTTCAATTTTTTGCCGAGTCCGAACTGCCAGAACTGTCAGTTGGCAGAAATACAGACTCCCAAATAAAAATGGCTTTTCGGTATATAAAAAATCCTGAAACACCTGTATATTTTGATTAAAAAAACGAAACACCAGTCGCATATTTCTGACTGGTGTTTTATTTTTTAAAAGGTATGACATTTCTAGATAAATGCTTTTGAAAAGCTTCTAAAAGAAGGTAGTCCATCTTTTTCAGTTCTAAGCATGGTTGTTGCCCTGTCGGATAAGGATAGATTATTCGGTGACATAATGGGCACGTTCCTTGCTCTGCAAAGCGATGTAAAATATTGAGCGGCATCGGCGGATTTGTATTAGCTACCATAAAAACATATCGTTTACCTTGAAAAGTAAATAAAAGATCCGTCCCACTATATCCGCTAACTTCTGAAACATTGATATCTTTAAATGTTAAACCCCTTACCTTTACTTCTTTCATTTTTCTTCGCACTTCTTTCATTTTACTTTTAATTCCATCATACCATAATCACTTACCGTTCACGAATAATGGCAGCCAGTAAGGTTAAACTATGGGTCGAACCTATTAGAGCGATGGAGGTGCTTTTATGGCGGATTTTTTAGAACCATTTGAATATGAAACCGGGACTGCAATTCGGACCTTCAATATCATTGATACAAATGTAAATGCCGATGGTTATGAGGTTCTGCTAAACATTGATTTAGACAGTGGCTATGATCTTGAAAATGTTAAAATGCACATTACCCACGAGGACCTGTTGGCCTATGAAACAACAGATATCCATGAAGCTGTTAAATACGCTTTAGGATTTTTTGAGCAGGAGGATGCACAATGACTAATCAAAATAAGAATTCAAAACCGCAAAAAAATACGATTAAACAGAGTCAAGCAGAGCAAACTTTGAAAAATCAGGCAAATATTCAAGATACTGATAGAGCTTGGGAAGATGACCGATTATAAGGGGTCATCTTCTTTTTTAATGAAAGAAAAGCCGCTTTCAAATCTCCCCTACCCTAGCCATTATTCACAAAAATTCCTAATTTCATAATTGAATATTTGTAATATCTGTTATACTATAAATATAACAGATAGCATAAAAAGGAGTGTGAAACGAATGTATATCACTCTCAACCTGGAATCGGAAGAACCCATTTACACGCAGTTAAAGTATCAGATTATCGCAGGGATTGCAAAAAAAGAACTGGTCTCCGGTGAAGCACTACCTTCAGTAAGAACCTTGGCAGCCGACCTCGGGATTAATCTTCATACCGTCAATAAAGCCTACCAGCAGCTGAAACAAGAGGGATATATACTAATCCACCGGCAAAAAGGCGTTGTCATCAATCCTGATGGGATTCCCAAGGCAGACGAGTCTTACTGGACCGAGTTAAAAACCAAGCTCCATCCTTTAATTGCCGAAGCGGTTTGCCGAGAAGCTCAGGAGCAAGATTTTTTGCAGCTTTGTCAACAGTTATACCAAGAGTTTTCAAAGAAAGGTTGATGTAGGATGAATTCGACCATTTTTTTATTTATTATGTTGGTTCCAGTTTTCATACCGTTCATTTTTATACCGTATTGGACTAGAAAGACGGAGAGCTTTGGCATTTCTATTCCTGAGGATGCCTTTTATTCTACCGACATTCGAAATATGCGAAAAAAATACGCCTGGATCAACGGGATCCTTGCCTTGCTGTTTACAGTCATCTTTTATTTTGTATCAAGCGGGCATAGTGAGCATTTTATCAGCATCATTTTTCCCATTCTGATTTTTGGATATATCGCCGCAAGCTTTGGGGTTTATCTATTTTTTCATAAAAAAATGCAGGATGTAAAAAATAACCATAAAGATTGGATTGGAAAATCACAGTTGATTGTGGTTGATACTAAATTTCGGAATCAAAAGTTAACTCATTCCAATCTATGGATGTTCATCCCGTTTTCTCTATCCATTTTTACATTGGCTATCGTTTTATATCACTATCAGGATATTCCTGAACGATTTCCGATGCAGTACGATTTTAATGGGGAAGTAACCCGCTGGGCTGATAAATCGTATCGTTCCGTATTGTTAATACCCATTATACAAATCTATATGACCATGCTGTTTTTGTTTATTAATACCATTATCTCGAAGGCCAAACAGCAGGTATCAGCGGAGAATCCTGAGGAGTCCCTTCGCCAAAATATTATTTTTCGAAAACGTTGGTCACTGTTCACGATTATAATGGGTACTGGTTTGGTCTTGATGCTCACGCTACAACCGTTATCTTTCATATATCCAATCAGCCATCAGGTTTTATTAATTGCACCACTTGTTTTTGTGATTGGTGTCTGCGCTGCATCTATTATTCTATCTATTACCACCGGTCAAGGCGGCAGCCGCATTGGAAAAGCCGCTGGCGGCAAATTGATTGACCGGGATGATGATCGTTTCTGGAAATTGGGGATGTTTTATTTTAATAAAAATGATCCTGCGATTTTTTTGGAAAAACGTTTTGGAATAGGATGGACTAATAACTGGGCTCACCCAATCTCATGGGTTATTACAATTGGCATTATTTTAATAATCGTAGGCCTGCAGTGGTTTTTAGGTTGAGTTAGCGCATGAAAGAAAAAGGAATGCAGTCATCATTATTTTTTTCAACAAAAGCTCACATCTCCTTTTAAAAAGAAATACCTAAAACTCGAAAAATCCCCATGTGGCCTTTCACATGGGGATTTTTAAACAGCTGTTGTATTTACCTACTCATTAGGTCCAAATACCCTGTTGCTAATATCCGGAATGCTTTGTTTTTCGATTCGTTTATTCAATGTCTCTTTCATGCCCGGAGATAGGAGTTCACATTTTGCCAATTCCTGTATTGCCTGAAAATCCGGTGTTCTTGAGTGAATTATTTCATTACATTTTTTGATCGTCCAGTGTGGGTACGGGCGCTCAAGTCTCGTGAAGGTCTGCCCTGCCTCTACAAAACCCTCTTTCAGAACCCGATAATACCAGCCTGTTCTGCCGGTATTTTGTAATAACAATGCAAAGGTTTTCTCTCGAAAGCGGCGGGCAGGCTTCCAACATGGCTGTCTTGGCTGAGATACCTGGACAATGGCCTCACCGATTTGAAAAGTATCTCCCAACGCAACCGTATCTTCAGTAGCCCCCTCCATAGCGAAGTTTTCACCCATGCTACCAATTGTTATCTCTGGATTCCCTAATTCAGTTTGCCAATAAGTGTAGTTTCCGACAGGATAGGCGAATACGGCTTTTTCTGGCCCTCCATGATGTTCTGTATCCGCCACCCCATCCCCGTTTAAACCTGTCTTTCCGACCCACACCCGACCATGAACAGCCTCCTTAAAAATGGCACTCGTCCATTCCCGATCCATCGGACTAACGGCTTCTTTATTCCCAACTGTTTTAGGAAGACCAACAAGCAACTGCTTCAATAAAATCTCCATTTTACTTCTCCTCTCAACCTAACCCTCATAACTACAGTTTATCGAAAACACATTCAACCTCCAAAGAATAATTCCTGCAAAATTACAAAAATAGGCACCTTCCCTGAAGGAAGATACCTATTCTAAGTAACCAATTGTCCTCCTGGGGCGGACAATTGTCCACGAACGGTGCCTGTCACCAATCCATTATTAGAACTGTTCCCTGCCAAGATCAACAGCGGTGGTTGCTATGGTGTTGAAGGCTGTGATGCGGAAGGCTAAGGAAAAGTCTTCAAAGGTGCAGCGGTATTTTTTGAGTTGGTTTTGACCGCAGGAGTTGCTGCCGAGCCCGTTTTGTTTGTAGTCTAGATTGAGCACGATGTAGTCACGCGGTTTCAGGTCGATCGTATGTTTAGCTGCCTCGAGATCGCTCACTTCGTAGTGTGATGCGCTGAAGTTCAATGAATTTTCAGCAATAAATATTAGCCCGGTCGAGTTATGGTCCGTAAGGCTGACCCAGTCACAATCGGAACGATTGCCATTCTCCTGAGGTTTCACATAATGGGTGAACAATTCTTCAATCTTGCTAGTGTATACTCCCAGGTGGTTGGCTTGCTGCGAATCTGGATAGCTTTCGCCAGGGCCGCGACCTCGCCATTGTACTTGATTAAATTGGTTATTTAGCTGAAGTCGGACA
Organism: Neobacillus solisequens; assembly: GCF_051233465.1. Lineage (NCBI taxonomy): Bacteria > Bacillati > Bacillota > Bacilli > Caryophanales > Bacillaceae > Neobacillus > Neobacillus solisequens. The sequence goes on from NZ_JBKFGJ010000011.1 coordinate 361,780, forward strand.
CCAAGCCTTGGTATCATTTCCGGGGCATTTTGCTTTAGGCCGGCAGCTGTCCCATTAATTCTGAATACAATATCACCGTCCGGATAAATCCTGTAAAGATACTGAAGCCTGTAATACCAAGAGCTGTTCGTGGTTCCGTAAAGGGCACTTGTGCTCAACTCAAAGACAGATTCCTTCAATTCATAGTGAATGTCTTCCACAATCTCATGTCCTAAATGCATGAAATATTTGGTCCGATAGTCATTTAAAAGATACATGTCATTATCAATTGGCGCTCTCCAGAAATGAAATCTTGGGCCATTCTCAATGATCACACCACCGTTTTTGATTACTTCCTTTAACACTCCTTTAACTGTATCAAAGGTGACTGTAAAATCGGAACCAGAAACGATTAGGACCGTTCCCTCCTTTTTGACCTCAAGTTCCGCTTCCGCATGCACCCTGTAGGTCTTTTCTTTTCCAGGAAGCACAAAAGTAGCATTTGCCAATTCATGACCTTTTGAAGCCCACATCGACTCTTCCTTTAATTGATAAGAAAACACTAAATAATAATTGGCTCCACTTTTCTTTTTCACATTTTTTCCAAGAAGAACTTCGATTTCGGTCGATTGTCGCCCCTCCAGCTTTGGTATTTCTATATCCTGTGCTTCCAACAGCTGATGATCTTCAAATAAAGAGCATGTTAACTTCAAATGATCCAAAGAAAGAAAATCATAGCGATTGTTTAGGCGAAATTCTCCTTTCTCAAGATCCACCGCTTCCGTTTGTACCGGCTCTATTACCTTTTTATACTCTAATAAACTCGGAGATGGAGTACCATCCGGCATCACAAGGCCATCAATGCAAAAATTCCCATTTGTTGGATCGTCACCAAAATCGCCGCCATACTGATAATAAATTTTACCATCCTCGGTCATTGCCTCGATCCCATGGTCAAACCATTCCCAAATGAATCCGCCTTGCAGTTTATCATACTTGTAAAATAAATCTTGGTATTCTTTTAAATTGCCAGGTCCATTTCCCATGGCATGAGCGTATTCACAGAGAATATGCGGCTTTGTTGATTTTTCAATAATCTTTTCCATGGTAAGCCGATCCTTACGCTCCTCTAGCCAGGTATACATGGTACTGTAAACATCGGTTACTTCCGCTTCGCTGTCCCCTTCATAATGGACAAGACGGGTCGGATCCATTTCCTTAGCCCGTTTAGCCATGGATCGGAAATTATCACCAAAGGAAGATTCATTCCCAAGTGACCACATAATGATGCATGGATGGTTTTTATCCCTGGCAATCATTCGTTCAAGTCGGGATACATAGGCCTCTTCCCAAGCATGATCATTGCTGATCCAATTGTAATTCCCTGTTAACTCAAAGCCGTGACATTCCAAATCCGCTTCATCAATTACATACATTCCATATTGATCACATAAATCGTAAAAATAATAGGCATTAGGATAATGGGCAGTCCTGATTGCATTAATATTATGTTGTTTCATGGTCCTAATGTCCCGTTCAATCTCTTCCTTTGTCACGACCCTCCCTGTCTTTGGATTAAAGTCATGCCGGTTGACACCTTTTAACTTAATGGCCACCCCGTTTACAAGGAATTGATCCCCGTTTAATAAGATTGTGCGAAAACCTACCTTTTGATGAACTACTTCAATGACCTGACCATCCTTTTTCACTGTGAGGTAAAGGTCGTATAAGTGTGGAGTTTCTGCACTCCATCTCTTTGGTTCAGTCACTGTTTTGTAAAATAATTTCGTTGCACATTGTTCCTCACAAAAAATCAGTCTCCCATCAGGAGCTAACAATTCATATATAATAGTCTGATCAGAGTGTTCAGTCATTACGGGTTTTACTGTTAGCAAAGCATCCAGCCAAGTTTGTTCAAACACCGTTTGAACCGTTAAATCATAAAGCCCCTGTTTAGGTCTTGTATAAAGCTCGACATCACGGAAGATCCCGCTCAGCCACCACATATCCTGATCCTCTAAATACGTACCATCTGACCACTGAAATACTCTAACCGTTAAAGTGTTGGTTCCTTGACAGCAGAGCCGGGTCACATCGAATTCAGCTTGCAGGCGCGCTCCTTTGCTATACCCCGCAAATTCACCATTCACATATACTTCATAGGCTGAATCTACCCCGTTAAAGCGCAAGATCAATTGCTCTGCAGACATTTCCCGTTCCAGTTCGAATTCCCTTCGATAAATCCCGGTTGGATTATCCGTTGGAACATGTGGGGGAATAATCGGAAAATTGTACCACAGATCGGAATAATGCATTTTTCCATACCCCTGAAGCTGCCAGTTTCCGGGGACGATAATGTCATCCCAATGCCCTGTATCGAATTCATTCTGGTAAAACCCTTCAGGAGAATATTCAGGAGCTTCAAGAAATAAAAACTTCCATGTCCCGTTCAGATTTTGATAATATTTACTTTTTTCAACATCCCTTGTCTCCGCGGCTTCTCTGGTAGGATAACTGAAAAAATGCGCCCTTGCAGCCATTCGGTTGATTCCATCTGTATGGATATCTTCCCATCGCTTTAATTTTTTCATTTTGTCACCTCATCTTTTCGCTAAAAAGCTTCCTTCAATAAATCTCCGAGCATTAGGAATACACTCGATGTCCAAGTAAATGCCGGATCACGCAATGATTCACCTGTCATGGCATCAAAATTCTCTGCCATACCCGCATTTGTGGCCATCTCACAAAATCTCTCGGCAATGTCCAATGCCAATTCCCTCTCACCGGCTGAAAGGAGGCCGTCCACCAGTAGCATTGTTGTTGGAGCCCAAATTGGCCCTCGCCAATATCCGTCGTTCCGATAATAAGGGCTGGAAGGTAACTCTGTCGCCAATCCATGGTCTGTAAGAAAACCTTTGTATTTTATATCCATTACAAGTTGGTTTACGATTTCATCCGGAAGCCTTTTACCTAGAATAAGTGGCATATATACAACAAGGCTGTTGGAATGGATCGGCTCATGCGTTCCAGACTTTAAGGCAATAAATCGATTTCCTTTCCAAAAATGACTGATCATTCTGGTTAACATTTCTTGTGAACGTTGCCGCCATCTTGCTGCCTCCACATCTTTATTAAGCTTTTCCGCCACATCTGCTAGTACATCCATTTGGATGACTAAAAAGGATGCAAGATCCGGACTCTCCACAGGTGTTCCTTTATGGAAGATCGTACTGTTATCCCATCCGCTATCATTGCCGTGATTATATTGCGGAATTCCATCACAGTCCGTGTCTTGAAACTGAATCCACCAGTTGGTCCATTTGACAAGCGGTTCGTAGACTTCCTGTAATTTCTCCAAAGTTACATGATCGGTTTTTTCCATCAATTTTCTTAGTGTCCAGCCATGGATCGGGGGTTTGGTAAAATTCCAAAGAGCATAACGGTTATTTACAAAATCCGGCAGGACACCCGATACATCCTGTAAATCAAAAAAGATCATAAACTGATCCCAAGCCAGTTCAGGTGATTTTTTTGCCAAGGCTATTGCATTAAAGCAATGATCCCAACTCCAAATGTTGGTCATCCAATTCTTAGACATATACATGGCTGGCCTTGTCAGCATTCCTTCCGGCGGGACCACACATGACCACGTAATATATGAGGCTAGCAGTCTTCCATCTCGATATCTTTCTGGCATTTCAAGCGTATTGGCATACCAATAATCAAATTCAGCTTGTACCCTGTTTTGTCCCTCAGAAAATAGCAAATATGAACGGTGTGCATAAATGGTCGTAAACTCTTCAATGGCACAATCCATTTCCGATACGCTGGAATCTGGGAGAAAATCCACCACAATCTTTTCACAACGCTGTTCTTTAAAGGGAGCCTCCACTGTCATATTTCCAGTAATCGTTGTCAGCATATAACGGATTTCCTGAGAAGAGTGGTTGACCTCCCATCTGTTCTGCTCCACTTTTACAGCATAATCGTAAACGCCGGTTATCCCAGTCAGCCGGACTCCGACACCCTTGCTTCTGATTTGCAGAACTTTTCTTTCCGTAATACAGAATTCTGCAAATCCGAATTCCGCATTTAGGCGGAGTACACTTGGGGTTAAACTGGCTGCATAAGGCACCGTTCCGCTTTCCGTTATTAGTTCAATCCGAAAGACAGCACCAAAATCATTGTCTCCATTTCGGATATTGCGAATGTAGAGTGAATCATCTCCTGTTTCATGATGATTCTGCGAAATGGTAATAAAAGAACCATAACGACTGAAGGGAACCTTTTTTATATCCAACATAACCACATTTTCCTTTCGTTATATTTCATTAATCGCTTCATGCACTTCCTGATTTGAATTATCAAGTTTTGGAGCAATAACGATGACAAAGTACAGATACCCTAGTAACAGGAGCAAACCGGAAATGAAAAAGGGCAGAGTATAGTTTCTGTCAGCTAGAATCCCTCCAATAGCAAATGCCGCCATAGCCGAACCTATACTGCGAAACACGGCTCTCATTCCCGCATACAAATCACGCTCTTCATCTTTAAAAGAAGACATCGAGAGGCTGTCGGCCAAATTTGTCAGTATGGTAAAAAAACCGCCTCGGATTACTAATAATACAGAGAAGAAAAATGGCTGCACGTTTAAAAAAAGCAAACCACATAAGACCATGTTCACGGAGTATATGAGGAAAAACGTTTTTTTCAATCCCATTCGTTCAATCAGAAATGGTGAAATAACGGAACCAATAAAAAGGGCCAAGCCATTCAAAGCTAAAATGATTGATACGATTTCATTCGGGAAATCATAGCGAAACTTGGCAAATAAATTCAGGTAAGGCTGCAAACAGGCTGCAGCACCGCCAGTTACAAAAGCAAACAAGGAAAACCATATTAACTTTTTTCGTAATGGGTGAGGGATCCTTATGAATAGGTTTTTTTGCACTATTGGCAAGGAATTCCCCAGTTGCTCCTTTGGAAGCAGCGCAGCCCTAACCACGGCAAGGACGATGAAAACGAATGCGGCCACTAGCAAAGTGTTTCGATAACCTCTTGCTGTCAAATCAATCCAATCTGGCAATAACCCAGCCATTAATGTTCCCACTCCTGTAAAAGCAGTAAAAACTGCAAACATAAAACTGTAGGCTTGTGTCTCTTCCTTTATAGACCTGCAGTAATAAAACAAAAGCTGGATTTCCGTAGTTTCCACAAGGGTCAGACCAAGTGAAACGATAAACTGTGCGGTCAAAAATAGGGCAAAACTTTTTGAAAATGCAAACACACTGCATCCAACTGCAATACAACCAATTCCGATGATGAGCAGTTTTTTTCTGCCTGTTTTTTTCGCTAGGATGCTTACAGGAATGGCAAACAAGCCCATAACCAATATTCCGATGGAAGTGATCAGTCCAATTTGCCTTTCTGAAATTCCCAATTCAATTAAATGTAAGTTTAATAGTAAATTAAACATACCAATGCTCAGCCCGTACAATGATTCTGTGGCCAAAAAACGTTTAACTCCTGATGACAGGGATAGAGATTGCAATGACTGGATCATGGTATGCTTCTAACCTCTCTTCATAAAAATGCGTACAACAAAAAGGTTCTGGCCAGACAGGAATCCCCCTCTGACCAGTCCTCAGTTCTCTATTAAAATGGCTATCCTTTTATTCCTGATTTCGAAACATCCTCCATAATATATCGCTGGGCTGCAAAGAAAATGATCAATGGAGGAATACTGATCAAGAATGTAATCGCCATAATCCCTTCCATATTGACGCCGAACATTCCCCTAAACTGAGCCAAACCAAGAGTCAGTGTATATTTGCTTTGATCATTCAAGAAAACCAACGGACCTAAATAATCATTCCAGCAATTTAAAAAGCTGAATACACCAACAAGAATTAAGGCAGGTTTCATTAAAGGCAGATAAATTTTATAAAAAATTTGAAAGGAGTTTGCTCCATCGATCTTCGCTGCTTCATCAAGCTCCTTCGGAATCCCCATGATAAACTGACGAAGAAGGAAAATAAAGAAAGGAGCGCCAAACCATGCAGGTACAATCAACGGTTTTAACGTATTCAGCCAACCAAGCCAATTAAATTCCATATATAAAGGAATCATTGTTACTTCCCAGGGAATCATCATCGTGGCAAGAAGCAAAATGAACAGAAAATCCCTTCCTTTAAATTGAAATCTGGCAAATCCATAGGCCACCAAGGAAGAGGAAACAATCTGGCCCAGTGTTGCCATGATCGTTACCGTGAGTGAATTGGTTAAAAACTGCGTAAAGGGCTGAGATAGCCAGGCCTCTTTAAAATTTTCAAAATGAAATTTGGCTGGTATCCATTTGGGAGGGAACTGATAAAGCTCTTCCGGCCCTTTTAACGATGTCGTGACCATCCAAAATAACGGTGCCAAAAATAACAAAGATACAAAAATTAAGAGAATATATACAAAAGCTTTTTCAATCCTGCTTTTCTTTTTCATAGTAATAACCCCTCATATTCTGAGACTCATGCAATCTATTTTTTCTTCTTCACTTCTCCCTCGTAATAAACCCATGCAGACGAGGATTTAAATACTAGCATGGTCAACCCCAAAACAATCACAAACATAAACCATGCGTTGGCAGAGGAATAGCCCATTTTAAAGTATTTAAAAGCATTTTCATACTCATACATTGCATAGAAATACGTAGACTTAAGCGGGCCCCCGCCTGTTAAAACTAGAGCCAGGGTTAACTGCTGAAAAGCAGAAATAATCGTAGTAATTAGATTAAACAAGATAGTTGGTGTCAACATGGGCATGGTAATTTTGAAAAACTGGGTGAATTTATTTGCACCATCGATGGAAGCAGCCTCATATAGTTCTTTGGGAATGGCTTTAAGGCCGGTCAGAAAGATTAACATCATTTGCCCCTGTCCCCAAAGGCTGGCAATGACCATAGCAACCAACGCCCAGCTAGTATGATTGAGCCAATCAGGTCCTTTTATTCCGAATAATGAAAGGAAATAGTTTAGGATGCCGTATTCACCGTTAAAAACCCAAGCCCAAATCATCGCAAGAGCAACACCCGAAATGACAGAAGGCAGATAGAAAAAGGTCCTGAAAAAAGAATGGCCTTTCACATTTTGATTCAATAGTATGGCTAAAAATAAAGCAATAATCAGATTTAATGGAACAAATAACAAGGCAAATTTCGCAGTCACCCATAGTGATTTCCAAAACAATGGATCTTCCGTGAACATAGTTTTATAATTTCCTAGTCCGATAAACGTCGCCTTGCCAACAATGGGCCAATCAAAAAAACTGATAAAAAGCGAATAGAGCAACGGTCCCAATGTAAAGGCTAGAAACCCAAATACCCATGGGGCAATAAAAAGAAAGGGGACAATTTTGTCCCACTTAAACTTCTTTTTTGGATCTAGCTCTAAATGCGGTGTTGACGAGGAAGTTAGCAATTTCATAATAAACACCCCATTGTATTTCTTACTTAACGTATTTCTCAGAGTCTTTTACTGCTTGGTTCAATAACGTCTTCGCATCCTGCCCGAGCATGATGGCATTGATGGCAGATGACAGGTTACGATTGATATCCTTCCAATTTTTATTTAAAAGGAATGCAGGTGTATCTGTTGAGCGTTCCAACATTTTATAAAAAGGACTAATCATCGGATCTTGTTCCATATTCATTTCTTTTACAACACTGATTCTTACTGGTAAATCTGCTGTACGCATCTTAATTGCTTCCGGAGAAGAGTAGAATTTCACAAATTTATAAGCTAGGTTCTTGTTTTTTGAATCCTTTGCAATAGAAATCGCAGATGCAGCAATCACACCTTTTGAAGGCTTACCTTCAAAGGATGGAACCTCAACCGTTCCAAAATTGATTTTTGCTTCCTTGAATCCTTGCAATGGCCAGATGCCGCTTTCCCACATGGCAATTTTTCCGGCTTTAAAAATATCATCGCCGCTTTGTTGGTTTTTCCCGCCAACAAGTACCGCACTTTTCTGTTTTAAAAGCTCACTTAAGACACTGACTGCCTGTACAGTCTCCGGACTGTTCATAACATCTTTGATCTTCTTTCCATCCTTACTGATGAAACTGCCCCCATTACTCCACACAAGTCCTTGGAGATCATACGTATCCGGTTCCGGCACGACTCCAAAACCATATTGTTTTTTGGCCGGGTCAGATAATTTCTTGGCAATTTGTTTGAACTCATCCCACGTCCAGCCGTCCTTTGGATAAGGAATATTGGCCTTGTCAAATAAATCCTTATTATAGTACACCACTCTGGTAGTAAAACCTGCTGGCATTCCATAAGTTTTGCCGTCCATGCTTGAATAATTGAATAATCCCTGATAAAAATCGTTTAAATCCAATTCAGAATCACCTTCTAAATACTTATCCAGTGGTTCAAGGGAATCATAATACGCAGGAAAATTCCACATATACATGACATCCGGGGGATTTTTTGCTCCAAACGAAGCAGCAAGCTTTTGGTCAAATCCATCACCGTACGGCTCAACTTGGACTTTCACACCAGGATTTTTTTCTTCAAATTTTTTAGCGATTTGTTGTTGGATCTTTAACGCCTCACCAGTATCCCAAGTCGCAAATCTCAGTGTTGTATTTCCCTTGCCGCCCTGATTGTCACTTTTTGATCCAGAAGAATTTTCTCCGGAGCTGGATTTCGAGCAGGCTGCCAAGGAAAACATGCTTACCAGCAACACAATCATTGCCATAATGCTGACTTTCTTCATTTAGTCTTTCCCCCTCAAATAAATATAAAAATTTAACCGCTTTCATTGTATCTTTAACGAAAGCGGTCTCACACATAAATTCATCTTCACTTTTTCGTAATAATGTTTTATATTTACCAACTGTTATGGTACAGGGGCGAATTTGTTCTAGCTGTTTCGTCTTTTTGTTTGACGGTACTCAGATGGAGTCAATCCGGTGCATTTTTTAAACCATTTGCTAAAATATTTTCCGTCCTGAATGCCAATCTTCTCACCAATTTGCTGTAACGTTAGCGAGGTGGCCTCAAGCAACTCGCAAGCTGCATTTAGTTTGAATTTTTCCGTAAAATTGTAAAAGCTTTCCCCCACCGATTTTTTAAAAAGCGTACTGAAATGACTTCTGCTCAAATTCACTTTTTGGGCAATCTCTACTGATGAAAAGGAATGAGAAAGATCATCTATAATCATCTGAACGGCCTTTTGGATCGGCTCAGGCCATTGATCAATTGAAACATTAAATTGCTGCTCAATTTTAAAATTACTATATAAAAAATGAACTCCAGTCAACCATTGGTCTGTTCCAATATTAGGTCCGTTTACATTCCATTGGAGTGCCGGGAAATTTTGTTTCGCTTTTATCAACAAAGTCTCAAAATGTTTATGTAAGACCTGGGGAATAAACATAAAGCATTGATCGTGTCCACAGATAATTTTTGTTGTGATATCTGGAAACAAAATGTCCATATGTTGTTCCACTGATGATATTCCTTGGCCCAGGTGAATTAAATGGTAGATGTAAAAAGGTTGATGGATCCAACTCCATTCACCCTTACATTTATCCTCCAGTATGGATGCAAAAGAATTATCAAACCCGCATAGCCATTCATAAAACTCTTTTGTGAGTGCCGTCGCCGGGATAGCAGAAGAACTATTCTTCCCTTTTCCAATCTCATTTGCAAATTGAGTCAGGTACTCTTCAAATTCCTCATCTTGGAAAGCCGTTTTTAATATGTAGCCAGCCGCACCAAGCCTAATCCCCTCCTGGGCAAACTCAAAATCGCGATGACAACTTAACAAAAGAATTTTCGTCCCCGGGGCCTTTTGTTTTATTTTTCGTGCCAATTCTATTCCATTCATCTCAGGCATGACAATATCCGTTATAACTACCTCGGGTGAGTGTTCAAGAAATAATTCCAACCCCTTTTGCCCGTTGGCTGCATCTCCGCAAACTTCCATATCGAATTTTTGCCAATCAATCGTTGCAATTAAGCCTTTCCTAACAATGTATTCATCATCAATTATGATTACTTTTATCATTGGAAGCACTCCTTTTCGGCCAGCACATGATGATGATCGTACCTTGCCCTGGTGTAGTATTTATCCTCAGTCCGTATTCATTGCCAAAATGAAGCTTTAGCCGTTGATCCACATTATAAACTCCGATTCCATGCCCCTTCTCATTCACTGGATGTGGCCTTAATAGACTCCTTGCCGTTTCCTCACTCATTCCTTTACCATTATCAACTAAAGTTAATTCCAGAATTTCAGATTTTTCCTCAATAGCCAAAGTAATTCTCCCTTTCCCATCCTCAAAGGCATGAAAAAAGATATTCTCAAATAGCGGCTGCAGGGACAGCCTCGGTATTAAAAATTCAACACATTCTGGTGAAACATTTTCCTCATAGGAAAACATATGTCCATAACGGATCTCCTGAACTTTTAAATAATGGCTAATGGTTTTAAGTTCTTTTCTCAAGGGAACCAATTCATCAGAAAAATTGAGGTTTTCATGAAGAACCTCAGTTAAATGGTAAATCATCAACTGAACTTCCTTAGCATTCGAAAGCCTTGCTTTCCATTGAATAGAGTTCAGGGTGTTGAATAATAAATGCGGATTGATTTGATAGTGAAATGCTCTTAATTCTGCTTTTCTTTTTAACCTTTCTGTTTCGTTTATTTCCTCAATTAATTCCTTAAGCTGCTGAACCATGCTATTAAAGCTTAGTGACAAATTGCCGATTTCATCATGTTCCTTGACTGGAATTCTAGTTTCCAATTCACCGGCACTGACCCGTTCCATTGACTCCTTCAGCTTTCTAATCCTCTTTGCAATTGGCGCAGAAAATATCATTGCGAGAAGGCTGGCAAGGAGAATCGAAAAAAAGTTTCCTAAAATCGTATAATTAAAAATGACATTAGAAGATTGATAGAATAGTCTTTTGGGTACCCGGACTTCCACTTTCCAGTTATAGGATTTTAGTGTAGTTTTTCTGACAATGTCACTTGAAAGTTCCTCGCGTTTACTTTTTGTTTGATATAATACATTGTTTTTTTCATTTCGAATCGTCACAAAGGCGTGGACATCCTTTTCTAAAAAACGGATATAGGAAAATAGTTCATCGGCCTTCGTTTCTACGAGAAGTTTGCTTCCTGTTAATATTCCATATTGACTTTGAATAGGAAGAACTAGGCCAATCATATTTGCAGGCGGACGATCTTGATAATAATCGGCTTTGTAAAAGCCAATCCAGCTTTCTCCCTGACTCAGCCGACTCGCTTCCTGCCAAAATGGCATGTTAAACAGATTCTCTGTATTAAGCAGGTTGCTTCCATAGTAATATCCTGATCTGGTAATTAAATAGATTCCTTTCGTATTAAACGTTTTATGTGCCTCAAGATATCTTTCAAAATTCTTCTTTTCAATAAATCCTTCGTATGTCTTGGGGGCCTCTTCTTTCAGGACAATTAAAGTCGGGTCGGATAAATATTGATGAATATCATTTGCAACCACATACATTTGCTCGATCGTATTGTCCAACTGTGTTTCAAGCTGGGATACGGCAAACTTTTCATAATTATTATATTGGCGGTTAACAATCGAAGAAGATTTTTGATAGGAAAGAAAACCAAATAATAAAAGAGGAATAAGCGCCACCACAATAAAATACAGCACCATTTTCGTACGCAAACTCCCAAATAACAACCTTTTCGACCTATCTACCAATCTATAAATATATCCGCTCACGATTAACGCCCACTCCCCGTCCATTCCAGTAAAAGAAACCCGCTGACATCATTCTACATTCCTAACGCACAAATAGGCAATCCAATATCCAAAACAAAAAAGGTACCCTCCCAAAAGGAAGATACCTTTTTTGATTATTTTATGTCCACTGGTGACGGACAATTGTCCACAAGCGGTGCCTGTCACCCAAGTTGTTACCCAATTATTTCTTCTTCGCGTGTTTGCGCATGTCGAAGGCTACTGCGACGACGATGATGGCGCCTTTGACGATGAATTGGATGTATGGACTTACGCCTAGGAAGGCTAGGCCGTAGTTGATGATTTGGAAGATGAGTACGCCTGTGATGACGCCTGGGACGGATCCGACGCCGCCTGATAGGGATACGCCGCCGACTACGCAGGCTGCGATGGCGTCTAATTCATACATGTTTCCTGTGTTGTTGGTGGCACTGCCGACGCGTCCTGCTTCTAGTGTTCCGGAGAAGCCGTAAAGTGCTCCGGCAAGCATGTAAATGAGAATGAGATACTTGGCCACATTAACTCCTGAAACTTTGGCTGCTTCCGGGTTGCCTCCAATGGCATACATATTTTTACCAAATTGCGTTTTGTTCCAAAGAACCCAAATTAAAATTGTAGCGATAATGGCATAGAAAATTAGGTAAGGAATTTCATAGGATCCTACAGGGATACCCTTTTGAGCAAAAGTTGTAAAAGTTTTACTTAGACCACCAATTGGCTGTGCACCGTATGGAGGTCGATCAAAATAAATAGATGTCAATCCATAAACCGTAATCATCATACCCAGGGTTGCGATAAACGGAGGCACGTTTAATTTTGCAACAATGACACCGTTTAGAGCACCGATAAGCCCGGTAATAACCATAGCAAGTAAAATTGGCACAATAAGAGGCAATTCGTGTAAATGCGGATACATTTTATATGCATAATCAGATGCTTGTAACATGGAAGCTGAGACCACCGCAGCAAGACCAACCATACGTCCGGCAGAAAGGTCAGTACCAGCGGTGATCAGGATGCCGGCCATTCCAAGAGCAATGATGATCCGTGACGATGACTGACTTAAAATATTTAGCAAGTTCGTAACTGATAAAAAGTCCGGAGAAGCGATGACAATCCCAATTACAAGCAAGATTAAGAATACATAAATTACATTGTCAAATAGCCATTTGGTGATAGTGGATTTTGATGAAGCCTGATTATTCATATAATCTCCTCCTAGTACAAAGCTGCCAATCGCATGATTTCTTCTTGTGAAGTTGTTTTCGTATCAACGATTCCGGCCGCTTTTCCATTACTCATAACTAAAATTCTGTCTGTTACTCCCAGAAGCTCAGGCATTTCGGATGAAATCATGATAATTCCTTTTCCTTCTGAAGCTAATTGGTTAATTAACTGATAAATTTCGAATTTTGCCCCGACGTCAATACCTCTCGTTGGCTCATCTAGCAGTAAAATTTCAGGCTTTGTTAACAGCCAACGGCCGATAATGACCTTCTGCTGGTTTCCGCCGGAAAGGCTTCCGATAGGGGTTTTTTGTGTCGGTGTTTTGACCTTCATCGAATCAATCACCCATTGGGTATCACTGTATACCTTGGCATCTGATAGAAATACCCCGCCTGTTTTGTATTGTGATAAGTTAGAAATAATCGAATTGAAGCTTATGCTTAGCTGCGGAAAAATTCCCGTTGATCTTCTTTCTTCTGTTACAAGGGCAAAGCCATTTTTAATCGCATGCTGTGGTGAAGGATTTTTAACCTCCTTGCCATGCAACTCGATCTTTCCAGAATTAATCGCTCTAATCCCGAATAGCGCTTCAACCATTTCAGTCCGCTTCGAACCAACAAGTCCTGCAATCCCAAGGATTTCCCCTTTCCTCAGTTCGAAATTGACATCAATAAAAGATGGCTGTGTTTCCGCAGTCAGGTTTGATACTTTTAAAATCACATTCCCCGGCTGATTCAATTTTTCCGGAAAACGCTGAGATAGATCACGGCCTACCATCAGTTTGATAATTTCGTCAGTCGTCATTTCCTTCGCACTTTTGGTGGCAATATACTGACCATCACGCATGATCGTTACTTCATCAGAGATTTTAAGAATTTCTTCCATTTTGTGAGAAATATAGATTATAGCTACGTTTTCACTCTGAAGTTTGCGAATAATCCTAAATAAATGATTGACCTCATTCTCGGTTAATGATGATGTCGGTTCATCCATTACGATAATTTTCGAGTTATAGGAGACAGCCTTAGCAATTTCGACCATCTGCATTTCAGAAACGGATAACGTGGCAACCTTACTTCGCGGGTCAATATTTATGTCAAGACTTTTAAAAATTTTCTTTGTTTCTTCATACATTTTCTTTTCATCGATAAAAAAGCCTTTTCTTGGATAACGGCCGAGCCAAATATTATCCATAACACTTTGTTGACGAACCTGGTTTAATTCTTGGTGCACCATGGAAACCCCATTTTCAAGAGCTTGTTTGGAGTTGGTAAATACCACCTCTTTGCCATCTAGAAGGATTTTCCCTTCATCCATGGAATAAATTCCGAATAGACACTTCATTAAAGTTGATTTCCCTGCACCATTTTCCCCCATTAAGGCATGAACGGATCCCGGCTTTAATTTCAGAGAAACATTATTTAAGGCAAGCACCCCGGGAAATCGTTTGGTTATATTAAGCATTTCAAGAATATTGGCCTTATTGGCTTCTGACATAAGCGAACCTCCTCGCTATCCTATTAAAAAATATGAGATGCATGAAGAGCCGGCTTCTCATATCAACATGAAAGATTTTCATTTTTCTAGTTGGGGCGGTGTCCTGCTCCAAACGGAGAATAGCCCCGAACGAAAGAAAAGTTACATCTTTTCCTTCGTTCGAGGAGCGCCTTGCCCTGATTGGGCCGGACAAAGGCGCTGTTTGATCTAGTAAGCTAGCATTTCTGATTGTTAGCTTAAGTGTCTAGGGGACTAAGGGGTCAAAGCCCCGGACTACGCACTTTTACTATTCTTATTGATAAGCATCTTTACCTTCCTGAAGGTTGTCTTTTGTAATGATCTTGTATGGTACGCGAACAGCCTTAGAGTCATCAAGCTTCCACTCTGTTCCATCTAAAACATCTTTACCGTTTGCAGCATTTGTAGCAAGCTGAATCGTTGCTTTCCCTTGATTTTTCGCATCATTTAGAACAGAACCAACCATTTTGCCATTTTCAATCATTTCAAGTGCTTCTGGAATAGCGTCAACACCTACAACCGGCATAAATTTGTCGCCGGAGAAATAGCCTGCTTTTTCAAGAGAAGCAATGGCACCTAGAGCCATACCGTCATTGTTCGCAATAACAAATTCAATCTTATCGCTGTATTTTGCCACCCATGCATCCATTTTTTCAGTAGCCTTGGTAGCATCCCACATCGCTGTATCCATTGCTAATTCTTCTACACCGATGCCTTTATCCTTTACCGTTTCAACTGCATATTTTGTACGAGCTTCAGCATCTGGGTGTCCAGGTTCACCTTTTAATAATACATATTGGATTTTGCCATCATGGTTTTTATCCCACTTGTCTTTGTTGGCTTCCCATGCTTTCGCAATCATTTCACCCTGAAGAACACCTGACTCAGAAGAAGTTGTTCCTACAAAATAAGCTTTGTCATAACCTTTTAATACGCTTGCATCCGGCTCTTTATTAAAGAAGATTACCGGGATGTCCTTTGGTTTTGCTTTATCAATGATCGTTTGTGCTGATTTAGGGTCAACCAAGTTGATCGCTAATGACTTTGCACCTTTTGCAATCAATGTATCTACTTGTTCGATTTGTTTTGCTTGGTCATTTTGAGAGTCGTTCAGCATAAGATTAATTTTACCTTTTGCTTCATCCTGCATGGCACGGCGTACATAAGACATGAAGTTATCGTCAAACTTATAGATGGTTGCACCAACGGCAGGAAGTTTGCTGTCCTTGCTGCTGCTCTCAGAGCTGCTTGTAGAACTACTGCAGCCGGTTGCTAGTAGAATACTAGAAGCTACTGATAATGATAAAATTAAACCTTTTTTCATTTTACCCATGTCATCATTCTCCTTTTTATAAATTCATCTGTTGCAAGCACTTAACTTGTAAGCCTTTACATACATGTTAGCATGGGCAAAATTATTACAATAGGTCGAAAGTATAGCATTAAATTGTGATATTCTAGACTTTTTTGCAAAGATTGAAATATTGTTGAAATAATCCTATTTTTGAAAAAGAAAATACCAGCTCTAATAAAAAAGCTGGTATTCTCACAATATATTAACTTACAATCGCCTTGCGGTACTCAGACGGCGATAATCCTGTCTGCTTTTTAAATACTCGGGAGAAGTAATTGGGATCCCTATAACCGACTGAATAACAAATCTCTTTTAAACTCTTCCCGGGGTTTTCCATTTCTGTTTTTGCGCGATTAATTCTAATTTCTGTCAAATAATCAATAAAGGTCATGCCAAACCGATCTTTAAATAATTTGCTAAAATAGAACGGGCTTAGTTCCACGTATTCAGCAACCTGCTCTAAGGTTATGGAATCTGAATAGTGAGACTCGATAAATTCCTTTGCTTTTTGAAGCATACCTTTAGCATGATTATTCCGCCAAGCCTGTACATGGTTGACAACCGCTAATAAATGCGATTTGGCTTTTTCTACTGTCTTCTTTTGATTTTCCGTGGCATCGAAAGTAGGGGACTGCTGATAGTTAATGCCAAGGTCATGAAGCATGCGGGAAATCAAAATAAACAATTCATCAAAAGCCTTAATGAAAACAGGTGTTTTCCATTTTTCTTTTTCGGCCTGTTTTGTGACAAGAGTATCAAATAAACGGAGAACCTGATTTACATCACCTTGACGTAAGGAGTCTAACAATTTTTTCTCTATTTCTAAAAACTCTGATATAATTGGCATTTCTTTGTTATCCCGCTTATTCGAAATGATATATTTTCGCTGCGGAGAATTTTGCAATTGCCCGATGGCCATAACTGCATCATGATAGGATTGGTTTAATTCATAGGCATGCTTATAGAGCAGGCCTACCCCTATTTTTAATTCTGCACGGAAAGGGCCCTTTATAAATTGGTTGAAGATCTGATCGATGATCGATTGAGCATTTAATTTATGTTGGTACTTTTCTGTTGTATTTTTACAAAGAATCAGCACTGGAACCTGATTTTCTGTCATCGGACCAATCATGATTTCTTCCTTTTCCCGGGCCGATTTCAAGTGTCCCTTCAACCATGAATACCAATTCTTCTTCTCTGCCAAGGATACTTCGGTTCCTTCCTTAGGTTCAATAAGGAACAGCATCACATATCCTGAAGTAATCTCAATCCCCAATAATTCCCCCCATTCATCAAATGAAATATCTTGGATTTGGTTTAGAATCATGGATGAAACCCATTCCTTTTGAGCGATCGAAACAGCTCGATTTAGATTCTCCATCAGACTTTGCTGTTCAATTTTATGTCTGCGTTCGGACCTAATTTCGTCAACCACCCGGTTTAAACTGGCGAGAATATCTTCGGTACGACTTGGTTTTAAGATATATTCTTTTACTCCTTGCTGCATGACTTCCTTGGCATATTCAAACGTATTAAAGGCAGACACCATGATAAATCGAATATCTGGCGCAAATTTTCTAATTTCCTTAACGGCCTGCACTCCATCTATTCCTGGCATTTTTATATCCATAAAAATTAGGTCAGGACGGAGTACTTTAGCCATTTCAATTGCCTTTCTCCCATTTTGGGCCTCTCCAATGACTGTCACGCCCTCTTGGGAGCTATTTATAATTTTTGTTAACGCCTTCCTCTCAAGAACCTCATCATCAACAACGAGAATGTTTAACAAGATTCTCCTCCCCCTTTTGTGGCATTGTCAGGTATGATCAATCTAAAAGTCGTTCCTTTTCCCGGTTCTGATTCAATTGCTACGATGTCATTCCGTTGATAAAAAAGCTGAAGTCTTCTGATTACATTTTTCACCCCTATACTTGTGGAATGACCTTTTGATTTTTGCAACTCAACTAACTCATCCGGTTCAGAATCTGCTGGGTTCAAATATTGGAGCAGCTTATTTTTTACAGTTTCCGGCATCCCTTTTCCATTATCAATTACTTCTACATTGATTCGCTCATCCCAATGATAAATATGGAGGCGGATTTCTCCATTTTCCTCATAGGATTCCACCCCATGGATGAAGGCGTTTTCAATTAAAGGTTGCAGAATTAACCGTGGAATTTCAATATCCAAACATTCTTTTTCAATTTCTGTAATAAATTGAATGCGTTCCCCAAATCTAGTTTGCTGAATAAAGAAGTACTCTTCGACAATTCTTACCTCCTCTTGAAGCGTGGAAGCCCGATTAAAATCACCCAAATTATAGCGGAGTATGGCAGCTACAGCAACGATTAATCTAGAAGTTTGGTCTGCGTCTTCCAAATAGGCCATCTTGGATACCGTGTTTAAGGTATTAAACAGAAAATGCGGGTTGATTTGATTTTGCAGGCTTTTTAACTCTAATTCCTTTAAGAGCTTGTCCAATTCAGATTTTTGCTTAATTTCCATGACAAGCTGCCTAAGGTTGGTCCTCATTTGATTAAAGGTCTCTGTTAACGGCTTGAGTTCATCCTTTGAAGATATTTTAATATCTTCACCCGCTAAATTTCCAATTGCTATTTCATTTGCCGCTTTAGAGAGAAGACTAATTGGTTTCGTAATTCCGCCCGAAATCCACAAAGCCAACAGGGTGCTTAGAAAAAATGCTGCTGTGAACAAAGCAAGTGACATTAGTCGATAGTAATGATTTTGTTGATCCATTTGCTCGTAAAATTGCTGGTAGTGAGTCAATTTATCATTTAAAATATCCAATGTACTTTCATGAAGAAATGAGGCGATATTTAACACTTCATTAAAATGGTCAGAGTAACGGTTAATATCGTCCACCTCAAAAGCCCCGACAGTTGCATCACATTCGTCTATAAAACTCTCAATCATATTTTTATAGTTTATGAGGCTGATATCACCAGAATCCATCATTTGATTTAATTTTTTTTGATCTTTAATTAATAGGATTTTCTCTTTACGATAATCCTTTAGATAGGTCACTTCTTTATCAAGAATATAGGCGTGGAGCTTATCTGTAATTAAATTGGTTCGTTGAGAAATATCGTTAAGCAGGAGAAATCGTTCAAAGCTATCATCATATTCTCCTACTACCTTTTCGCTGCTATTGTAAAAAATAACGCCAACTGAAGTTAATAATACAACCAGTACAATAAAATACAGCAACAATTTAGAACGGATGCGAAATAGCATTAGCGAACCCCCTCCAAATCTTCCTGCTGTAACTTTGTCAAATCCTTCGCCCGCATGATTCTTGTATTTGTGTGAACGACCGTCTGGACCTCTCTACCTTTTATAATATCAATCATCATATTGACAGCATCGTAGCCCATTTGAAAAGGCTGCTGCACCACGGTAGCTTGAATCGTTCCTTTACGAATATAAGCGATCGTTTCAGGAAGATTGTCAAACCCCATAATATATAGATGATCCTTACTTTTGTATTTTTCAACAACTTCGGCAATGCCGATACCATCAAGGGCGCTCGTCCCGAAGAAAGCGGTTACTTCAGGGTGACTTTGTAAGATTTGATACGCCTTTTCAGCGGCCCTTACCCGGCTGATATTCGATTCCTCCTCAGCCACTATATGGATTCCCGGTTCTGATTTCACTGCATCCTCAAAACCTTTGACCCGCTGCTGCTGATGGTTTTTGTAAAAACTTCCAGTAATAATGGCCACATTGGCCTTACCGTTTGTATCCGCAATCAAGGCCTTTCCGGCCATATAACCTGAAAAATAATTATCTGTTCCTATGTATGCTAGACGTTTGCTATTAGCTGCGTCTGTATCAACTGTAATGACAGGGATCCCTTTTTCCACAACGCGATTAATTAACGGAGTAAACTGCTGATCGCTCAACCCCTGGGTCATAATGCCATCCACCTTGGAAGCAGCTGACATTTGGATCGTCTTAAGATGATCATCGATATTCGCCTGCTCGGGACCCACATATTCCAGCAATACATGGTTTTGCATCGCAGCCGCCCTCGCTCCTTTTTCAACCAGGCGCCAATACTCATTATCAAGTTCCTCCGGCACCAGCACAAAATGATACTGATACTTAGCCTGAGCCTTATTCTCTATTGGTAGCTGATGCGTCAACACCTTATACCCATAAAACACAGCTATCGAACAACTAATGACAAAACACACAGCACCCACCACATACGCCAACACCGACCACCTGCTACCCATAAAACCCCCCATATGCAAACACGATCTAAACCAAAAATATATGTAACATTATACATTACATCCCAAAGCAAGTCTGTGAATATAAGTTGGTGACAGGCACCGCAAAAAGACAAAAGCGGCCAATTTGTCCACGCTACACGGACAAATTGTAATGTATTTACAAATTATGAATCCCCTGTTATTTGCAGCCGGGGGATTCGTTTTTCTTTGTTATTTTTTTATTTGAGTTTTGATGTCTCCGTATTTGTGGAGTGCATTTCTCCATAGTAGAAATCCGGTTTCCATTAATGACAAGCTTAGGCCTACCCAGGCAAATAAATAGGAGCAGGAGTAGTTTTCATATTGTAAATAGGGGTCTTTTCCTTCGATGGGGTGATTTTTCGGTGGTACTGATTTTGATTGGATTGACGTCTCATGAGGTTCCTTTGTTTCTTCTGGAACTTCTGAAACCTTGATTACATTTATCGTAGGTTCTTTTTTTTCCTGCTTATTCGATGTTTCCGTAATGTTTACAGCTACAGATTTTTTGTCCCCCACCGCCTTGTTATAGCTCACAGACATGGAATCCATGGCATCCGTGATGACCTGTATCAGTTCTCCCTCGGAAAAATCCTTAATCGAAATCCATCCACGCGCATCTACCTTATATCCTTTATCACGAATGAGTTCCGAAGACATGTATTTCCCAAGAACATAGCCATTGCCGCTTTGGTGCAATTGAGTCGCAATGACCTGTCCTTTTTTCTTACTCTCGGGATAGACAAAATTAACCCGTCCATGACTAATTTGCTTCTCCTTCAGTTTAAACGAATGAAAAATCGCCTTTTTTTCCTTCAGTGATAACATCGAACGAAATCCCCTTTCTATCCCGTTAGATTTGTTATATGTACTTATGCCAAATACTATTCTTCAAAACATAAATCTCGTCATTTACGAAACAAAATGATGATATTTATAGACTTCTCGATTCTTTTTCCTTCTCCTGCAAAAATTCTAGAAAAACAAAAAAAATAGACCGTTCTGGTCTACTTCTTTTGGCTCTGTAGATGTTTCATTGCTACGTTCCATCCTGGGCTATGAGTACCCGGGGAATTCGCACCAAGAATGTTGTTCCTTTGCCTAGTTCACTTGAAACGCGTATGCTTCCTTTATGGGTATCCACAATCCATTTTGCAATCGACAGTCCCAATCCATGACCACCCATCTGCCTGGACCGCGATTTATCCACCCGATAAAAACGTTCGAAAATCAGTGGGATATCTTCCTTCCTTATGCCGATTCCTGTATCCTTAACAGCAAAGCACAAATCTGTTCCTGCTTTTTCTAACGTGAGCAGAACCTCCCCATGGTTGGGGGTATATTTAATGGCATTATCCAACAAGATGTATAATAACTGTGATAATCGTTCCGGATCTCCTACAGCCGGCAAGCTACCCGATGACTCCAGCCTAAGCAATATTTCCTTCTCTTCCACCAGTGGCTTCACGGATTCCACGGCTTTTTCTGCATACGGATGAAAATCAAACATCTCATTTCGAACTTCAAGTGTATTCGAATCGGACCGTGCAAGGGTCAGCAGGTCACCGACCAAATTTGTCATCCTTTTGACTTCTTGTCTCATATTAAACAGCAGCCTTCCAACAAACTCTTTTTCATCAAGGTCCATCGTCATTTCCATAGCATCAATGGACGATAACAATACACTAAGAGGTGTACGGAGCTCATGAGAGGCATCCCCCACAAATTCTCGCTGTCTAGTAAAAGCTTTACTTATTGGAACCATTGCTCTTTTCGACATCACTACACTCATGTAGACGGCGACCCCGAAAAAGACAATGCCCATTATGATTAAAATCGTTAGGACCCACTGGAACAAATGGTAAGTAAAAGAAATATCTTTCCCAATATAAAGCTGGCCAATATATTGGCCTTTCACGACAATAGGCTGACTGGCAATCAATAATCGAAGATCTTCATTCTCTCCCGTGGCATGAAATTCTCCTCTGTTCATTCTCCCCATTGGTTTTTCGCTCATTTGTAGGGTTTCCCGATGCATCCCCGTCTCATTGTGATCCAGATTGGTTAGCAGACGAAGTAATTCCGGGCGTAATCGAGGATTATCTTCATTCCCCATGATCATTTCACCATTTGAGTTCACCACATAGTAAAAAAATTGATTAGCTCCAGCAAAAACCAGCTCCTGATTATCCTCTTTATTCCAGTCACTTTGATTGTTCTTTACCAAATAATTTTCTATATAATCCGATTCCTGGACCAATAATGTCCGCAATTCCTGTTCTTGATTTTTCATAATAACGAAATGTAAAACAGTATAAACAATAGCAATAAACAGAACCAAAAACAGAATGAGCAGTTCACTATAAATCCGGGTTAGCCGGCCTTGCGTTCTTCTAAAAAGATCCTTCTCAAGAGGATTCCCTATAAATAAAAGGAGATGACGCCATCTAGTTTTCAAACTTATAGCCCACCCCTCTAATACTTTGCAGGAATTCCTTGTTACTCAAGGGAACCAACTTCTTTCGAATGAGCTTGACTGTTGCATCTATGGTTTTCGGAGCAACGTCCGAATCCAATCCCCAGATTCGTTCCAAAATCAACTCGCGCGGCAATACCTGTCCCTTATTTTGCACCAATAAATCCAACAATTGAAACTCTCTTGGTGACAATTGAATTTCTTCACTTCCAAGACGAACCTGGTGGCTCATTCGCTTTAACACTAAATCTTCTATCTGAACCTCTTCTTCGATAATCGGCGCATAGTTACGGCGGGAAAGGGCTCGCAGCCGGGCTAATAGCTCGCCAACCTCAAACGGTTTTACCAGATAATCGTCCGCTCCTGAATCCAATCCCTCGATCCGGTCCTGAATAGAGTCTTTGGCCGTGAGCATCAGAATCGGACCTGAGTAACCTTGTTTTCGCAGGCGTCGGCAGACAAGGACACCATCCCCATTGGGCATCATCCAGTCCATAATAATGACATCGTAATGGGCAGCTGTTGCGTAATAAAACGCATCCTCCCCATCCGTCACCCATTCCACCTTATAACCTGCTTTCTTTTTTAACATATAGACAATTAGCTCGCCAAGTCTTGCATCATCTTCTGCTAATAAAATATTCATAGAAATAAAACTCCTTTTTGCGAGTTTAGTAGTTTCACCGAATATTTTACTTTATGATTCTTAAGGTTAACTTAATAAAAAAACAGGGAGACTATTTTGAGTCATTTCCCTGTTTTTTCTTTAAAAACTGCTATTTCTTATCATTAATTTTGTGGCTATCATAATTTTTTTAGCTGTTTTTCTGCCTTCAATTCTTTCTAGCAGTGTATCCACAGCTGTCTCCCCCATGAGCTCTGTATAAACCTTCACAGTACTTAAGGCTGGGTATACGTACTTGGAAATGCTGATATCGTTAACCCCGATAATATTGACACGGTCCGGAACGGGAATCCCTTCCTCAAGCAGAGCCCTTAACGCCCCAATCGCAATGGAATCATTGCCGGCGAAAAAAGCTGTCGGGAGGTTTTCACCTTGCTCTTGTATTGCTTTTTTCATCAGAGCATGACCGTCATGAACGGAGAAGGCCCCAATATACATAAACGATTCATGAAGGAGTCCTTTGTCGAAAAGATATCGTTTGAACGTTAGTTCTCTTGGATCTTCAATCGTAGAGGTTTTATCCATGAATACCTCTCTGCCACCGATATATCCAAGTCTCGTGTGTCCTTTTTCGATTAAATAGTCGAGTACTTTCTGCGTTGCCCTTTCAAAATCATTGACCACCGAATCAAACCGATCCTCATCCGGTGAAGTGTCAACGAAAATAATATTTTTGGTGATTCCTTGAAGCTCTCTCACCTGTCTGCTGCTAAATTTCCCAATGGCAACCAAGCCTTGAATATCATCTTCTTTTAATTCTTCGTAATTGTCCTGAAAATATCTGGAGACAAGGATCCCAAGGTGCTGACAGCGATTTTCCACTCCCAGCCGAATAGACATATAGTATAAATCCTCAAGCTCTTCTTTTTCTGTATACCATTGCAGAACCGCTATTTTCCCGTTTTCTTGCTTTCGAGCTGATTTCTTCTTATAAGATAGTTCTTCCGCTACTTCAAAAATTTTCTTTTTTGTTTCATCGCTGACCGAAAGCGTTGTGTCGTAATTCAACACGCGTGATACGGTTGCAATGGAAACACCAGCTTTTTTGGCAATGTCTTTTATAGTTGCCATTTTTTAATACCTTCAACTCCTAATCATCATAAAGAATAGATAAACCGTTTGAATCCAGCAGCGCCTTCTTCAGTCCGCTTGAATACACCGGCATCTTTTAAAACCTTTAAAAATTTCTTTCCGACTTCTTCTCTTATTAATGAAGTGACGTTAGCTTCGTTCGCAATGCCATTGTAGCATTCCTTTAATTCCTTAGCCCAATTTACATGATACTTTGCGACATCGGATTTTTTATCAAGGATAAATGCTTCCACTTCTCTAAGCTCTGACAATAAGCGTGCAGGAAGAACAGCCAAGCCCATTACCTCTATCAATCCAATATTTTCCTTCTTAATATGCTGTACATCTGAATGAGGGTGGAATATACCAAGCGGATGTTCAGCACTTGTTCGGTTATTGCGAAGCACCAGATCTAATTCAAACCTATTTCCTTTCTTTCTGGCAATCGGTGTGATCGTATTGTGGGGGGTATCTCCTGTCCATGCTAAAATATTCAATGATTCATCATTGTATTGTTTCCATTTACTTAAAATATGGGCCCCTGCTTCGACAAGCGGCTTTATTTCTGCACAAGACAAGCGAATCACCGACATTGGCCATTTGACAACGGAGCATTTGACCTTTGCGAAATCCTTCATTTCAAAGTCCCAATCATTTTCTGCCTTCGCCATGGCAAATTCATAGTGACCGCCCTGGTAATGTTCGTGAGATAATATCGAACCTCCTACAATGGGGATATCTGCATTAGATCCCAGAAAATAATGAGGAAATTGTTCAACAAAGCTTAATAACCTGTCAAACGTCATAGAGCTGATTTTCATATCAGTATGCTTTTCAGAAAGGACAATACAATGCTCATTGTAATACACATACGGCGAAAATTGTAGAAACCACTTCTCCCCAAGCAAATTCAATCGGATCATCCGATGATTGGAACGGGCCGGATGACCGACACGCCCGACATACCCCTCATTTTCAATACAAAGAAGGCATTTAGGATAGTCATTTTGCACCGCTGACCGCTCAGCTGCGATGCTTCGCGGATCCTTTTCAGGTTTTGATAGATTAATCGTTATATCCAGTGCTCCGTACTCTGTTGCTACTTTATAGTCAATATTATTTTGTATCCGCTTCATCTGAATATAGTTACTGTTTTTACTCAACTCGTAAAAATAATCCGTTGCCACTTTCGGACCCTCGTTATATTTTTCAAAAAATAGTTGGTTAACAGTTGACGGGCGGGCAATCAAACAATTCATGATTTTACTGGTGAATATTTCCCGTTCATCAAAAATATCCTCAATGATTCTCTGTTCACAGGCATAATCAACAATTTGATCTAATAGGTCTGGGATACTCTGGGATTCTTCGTTTATGTCGGATTCTTTTCTTAATCCATTCAATTGCAGAAGTCCCAATACTTGATTTTGCGCATACATTTCATCCTCTTGATCAATTAAATGAGTTCGCAGGGCTTGGTAAATGAGTTGTTGAACCAGACGATCAATCATGATTTTCACATCCATAGCCATTTGGGTTATGCTTATGCCAGTTCCAGGCATCCTTCACGATTTGCTCTATCGATGTCTTCGATGGATTCCACCCAAGCACCTGCTTTGCCTTATTCGAAGAAGCGATTAATATGCTGGGATCACCTGCGCGTCGCTCCCCGATGTTTACAGGGATATCAATGCTGGTCACCGCTTTAGCCGTCTCAACAATTTCCTTTACCGAGAATCCCTGACTGCTGCCGAGATTGAAAACATTGCTTTTTCCGCCATTTTGCAAATATTTTAGAGCTAAAATATGGGCCCCAATCAAGTCCTCCACATGGATATAATCGCGAATACAGGTACCATCTGGAGTGTCATAATCTTCACCAAAAATAGTAACGGCAGCTCTTTTTCCTAATGCCGCTTCCAGAACAACCGGAATTAAGTGCGTTTCAGGAGAATGATCTTCACCAATTTGACCATCTGTTCTTGCACCTGCCACATTAAAATAACGAAGAGCAACATGCTTTATCCCAAATGCCTTGTCACACCATGCCATCATTTTCTCCATGGCCAGCTTGGTTTCGCCATAAGTATTGGTCGGCATCGTGATTGACTCCTCTGTTATAGGAATTACTTTTTGCTCTCCATAAACAGCGGCTGTTGAAGAAAAAACAATATGTTTCACATCAAATTCCTTCATGGTTTCAAGGACAACTTGGGTTCCGTATACGTTATTGTCGTAGTATTTCAACGGTTCAACCATTGATTCTCCCACTAGTGAATTAGCCGCAAAGTGCAAAACCCCATCAATGGTTTCTTTAACAAAAACAGACTTCATGAACTCTCGGCTCCGGATATCTCCTTCATAAAAATGTGCGTTCGGATGGATCGCATTGCGGTGTCCAGTCTGTAAATTATCAATCACTACCACATCGAAACCCTGATCGATTAACTGATAAACAGCATGTGAACCAATATAACCTGCGCCGCCCAAGACAAGTATACTCATTAAACCACATCCTCCATTTCAATTTCTTTCGCCCCGTCACCAATACTTGCTACATATAAATCAGCTTTGTAACCTATTTTTTCTTGATAGACAGTTCCAACCTTTTCAATAAAAGAATCCACCGTTTCATTGGCAACAATAGCGATGGCGCAACCTCCAAAGCCTGCACCTGTCATCCTGGCACCAAGCACTCCAGGTTGCCTCCAAGCTGCCTCCACCAATGTATCAAGTTCGATTCCAGTCACTTCATAATCATCTCGCAACGAAATATGCGATTGATTCATTAACTGACCGAATACATCTAGGTTTCCAGCTTTCAGTTCTTTCAAAGCCTTTATTGTTCTAACATTTTCATAGACAGCATGCTTTGCCCGCTTGCGAACTGTTTCATTGGTTATCAGGTGTTGACTTTCATCAAATTCCTTTTCTGTTAACTGCCCAAGCGCCTCGATAGAAAATTCTTGCTGAAGCTGTTCCAATGCTTCCTCACATTCACTTCTGCGCTCATTGTATTTGGAGTCCGCAAGTTCACGGCGTTTGTTTGTATTCATGATTAAAATTTTATGATGATCAAGCTGAATGGGAGCATATTCGTAATGTAGCGTCTGACAGTCAAGCAGAATTCCAGCGTCCTTTTTTCCCATCCCTATAGCAAACTGATCCATAATTCCACTGTTTACGCCAATAAATTCATTTTCAACCTGCTTGCCCAGCTTAATCAAGTCAAGACGGGGAATCTCTAATCCAAACAATCCGTTTACCATGACACCTATCAAAAGTTCAATAGAGGCTGATGAAGAAAGTCCTGCCCCATTGGGAATATTTCCATGAATGGCGCACTCAAAGCCTCCTGGAATGTCATAGCCGGCTTCCATGATGTAACGAATCATTCCTTTTGGATAGTTAGCCCAGTTGTGCGCTTTGTCAAAACGTAAATCATTTAAGTTAAATTCAATAATCCCTTTATCAGGAAAGTTAGCAGAATATAAACGGACAAGCTGATCATCGCGTTTTCTTGAAACAGCATACGTTCCAAACGTTATTGCACATGGAAAAACATGACCACCGTTATAATCCGTGTGTTCTCCGATTAAATTAATCCTTCCCGGAGCAAAAAAAGCCTTATCTGGCAAACTATGAAAGATGTCTATAAAAGTATTGGATAGTGTTCTCGTGCTCATCAAAATTCCCTCCATCGTCTTGTATCTGGCAAAAAGATTTCTATATTCAATTTTACCTCTATAAGTAAAACACCTCAATTATTTTTACTAAAATTTTAGTTAAATTTTATAAAAATTGCACATATTGTTTTCATGTGCTTGGTTCAATCATTCACGTCTCCTTACAAAAAATTCTCATATCATATGGATTTAACATACCTCTTTCCGTTCCCCTTCGGACCGACGTTATTTTCTTAAGCTGCAGTTGGTATTTTTTGCGCTTCCTTTAACAGTACCGCTTGTTTTCGGTCAAACACATTTCATTTGTTTTATTATTTTTTAAAAAAAGAAAGTCTAATTACGTCGATGCTCTATTAATTTATCAAAATCTTTTTCCCAAAATGAATTTTAGTCTATTTACTTCGCTTTTATTATCGATTAAACTTTTACTGTAAAGTCATACATGCTTTGCCTGTTTATTAAGCACATTAAAAGATATATCGGATTATTTTTCCAACCAAGGAGGAAGTAAAGATGCATAAATTAGATGCGATTTTAGAAGCGCGCGATTTTATTATGAGTAAAACGGATCATAAGCCGACCATCGGGATGATTCTAGGGTCCGGTTTGGGCTCCATTGCAGATGATATTGAAAATCCTGTTAGAATTCCTTACAGTGAAATCCCTCACTTCGCTAAGTCAGAAGCAATAGGTCATGCGAATGAATTAGTGATTGGCCAGCTTAAGGGTAAAACCGTTGCAGCCATGAAGGGACGTTTCCATTACTATGAAGGGTATTCACTGGACGATGTTACCTTCCCAGTTCGTGTCATGAAAGCCTTGGGCATCGAAAATCTGCTCATTACCAATGCCTGTGGTGCGGTAAACAAGAGCTTTAGCCCGGGAGATTTAATGTTAATTACTGACCATCTTAATTTAGTTGGTACCAATCCATTAATCGGGCCTAATAACGATGAGTTGGGGACTCGTTTCCCTGATCTGTCACAAGCGTATAACCCACACTTGCGCAGTATTGCCGAAAAGGTGGCGAAGGAACAAAATATTTCCTTACAACAGGGAGTTTATGCATGGTGGAGCGGTCCTACCTATGAAACGCCGGCAGAGATCCGCATGATTCGTACATTAGGAGCAGATGCGGTCGGCATGTCAACCGTACCTGAAGTAATTGTTGCGACTCATAGCGGGATGAAGGTACTTGGTATTTCCTGCTTAACCAACATGGCTTCCGGCATCCTTGATCAGCCGTTAAATCATGATGAAGTAATTGAAGTAGCAGGTAAAGTACGAGCTAAATTTGTTGATTTGGTAAAAGGTGTATTAGAAGAGATTTAATTGTTAAAAAAGAACTTGGAGCAAAAGTCCAAGTTCTTTTTTTCATACCTTAAATTGGCTAATCAAATGTTGCAATCCCGCTGCCATATTAGACAAGGAACTTGCAGCAGCAGCAATTTCTCCCATGGATAGCAATTGTTCATTTGCTGATGCTGATACATTCTGAGAATAAATAGAGGTTTGATGAGAGATGTCTGATATACCTTTAATACTCACGGACACCTGTTGCGTACTTGCTGAAATTTCTTCCGCAATTGCCGCCAGCTCATTGATTTGATTAGCAAGTTGCAACAAAAAATGATAGATTTCTTTAAAACTCACTTCTGTTTGTTTAACGATTCCCAATCCATCATTTACTGCCACAGAAACTTGTTCAATGGATTGATTGGAACGCTCCATATCTTGTTGGATTTCTATGATTAAACTAGCAACCCGGGAAGAGGAGTCCTTGGACTGCTCGGCCAGTTTTCGTACTTCATCTGCGACAACCGCAAATCCCTTTCCGTGCTCGCCAGCGCGGGCGGCTTCAATAGCTGCATTCAAAGCTAACAGGTTGGTTTGCTCAGAAATACCTGAAATAATCTTAATAATGTCGCCAATTTCATTTGACCGCTTGTCCAATGATTGGATAACCTCACCGCTTTTACTGACAGTGCATCTGATTTCATTAATTTGATCGACTGTCTTTTGAACATATACTCCGCCTTCTTTAGCCTTTTCCGTGGCTTGGGTGCTAAATTGAGTCATAACCGCTGTATTGTCAGCAATTGATTTAACTCCGATTGTTACCTCTTCCAAGGCAATCGCACTTTCTTTTACACTTGCTGTCGACTGCTCGGCCCCACTTGCTACTTCCTGAATCGATGAAGTAATATTTTTAGTGGCCTTGCTCGTTAAATCCGCACTAGCCGTTAATTCTTCAGATGATGCCGCGACGACCTCTGATGTAGCAATGACTTCATTCATCATTTTCTTTAAGTTATTCGACATTTGGTTATAACTCGAGGAAAGGGTCCCTAACTCATCTTTTGAATGGTCATGAATGACTGTTGTAAAATCTCCATTCCCTGCCAACTCCAGTGCCCTGCCAATGGATGCCAGGCGTCTTCTCATTCTTTTCGTATACCAATAAACGCCAATGGAGGATATTACTATCATAATCACTAATACGGTTACAAACTTTATTAAAAACGATGATAAAATCTGATTAATAATTTTTTGAGAAGCCCCTACATAAAAAATTCCGATTACTTGCCCATTTTTATTTTTAATAGGAGCATAGGCAGTTTGATAGAGATGCCCAGCCACATCCGCTTCCCCATAATAATTCTTCGCCTGTTTTAATACTGCTGACGCAACTTCCGGTGAAGCTTGGGTTCCTGTTGCCCTTTTTCCATCTTTTAAAACATTTGTAGAAACACGGCTATCTCCTTGAAAAATTGTTACAGTGTCACCGGTATCTTTTCCAATCTCATCAACAATTTGAAAATTGTCATTCAACAAGATTTTGCCTTTGTACATCTTATTATCCTTAACGACCCAATCTCCGGGATACTTTTCGTTTATGTACTTGGTTGCCAAACGTAAATCGCCTTTGGCCTTTACAACCGCAAATTCCTTTACACCTTTTGTGATTTCAAGGTTTACTACAAAGCCAATCATGACCGAAAGTAATAATATAGAAGCTATTACCATGGCTGTTATCTTGGTGCCTAATTTTAAATTCATTATTTCCTCCTTATTTTCTATGAAAGTTTCTATACCATATTTAATATAGATAATTATAAAGTTTTAAAAATTTCTGGAAGGTTGTAAATCGTACAGAATTATGACAATGTAAACGCTTAATCTTTATCGTGTGCTCGAAATTAATTTACAAAAATAAGGCTGCCCGCTTGATGGACAACCTTAATACTTAGTTCCTATTATCGATTAAATAACCGCCCTACCGCACTCCTTAATTCCCCCAGCAACTCAAATTCGGACTGATCACCAAGGCTGTCAACCACACTTCGGTAATACCATTCCTGCTTTTCCCTACCGCGCTTAAACCGAGTCCATACTTCATCACCCATTTGTTCATAATCATCGATTATTGACCGGATATTGTGCAGTTTGTCCGCACATGCTACTGCGCGTACTTCTATAGGCGACTCCTTTAATAAATGAATCGTGTGTTGCTTTCTCTCCTCCCAAGAAAGAGATTTATCTGGCTCAGAGCAACCCTCAACTATTTTAGAAATTTCATGGCCAAATTCACGTTCAAGGTCCTCCAGGGTAATCATGGTATCCTCTACGGTATCATGTAAGATTCCTGCAGCTACGATCGCATCGTTATAACCTGCCTTCATTAAAATCATCCCAACTGCAACCGGATGAGTAATATACGGAATGTCCGTAAGTTTTCTGCGCTGATTCAAATGCGCTTTACTGGCAACCTGCAAGGCTTTTTCAATGACATTCATGGTTTTTCGCCTCCCAAAATTTTTCAAAAAAAAGCCGCCCTTAAGCAACCTAAATCATCAAAATCTCCCGTATATCCTCCTCGGTTAAGATCGCATTCATTTTTTCATCGAAATCAATTACCTCTTCGATCAGATTGCGTTTTTTCTCTTGGAGTTCGTTCATTTTTTCTTCAATGGTTCCACTGGCAATCAACTTAATGACTTCTACGGGGTTCTGCTGCCCCATCCGGTGGGCACGGTCTGCTGCCTGCTCCTCAACAGCAGGATTCCACCAGGTATCATATAAGACCACCGTATCAGCTCCCATCAGATTAAGTCCAGTACCTCCGGCCTTCAAGGAAATGAGAAATAGATCCCGCTCCCCACCATTAAATCGTTCGCAAATTTCCAACCGTTCTTCGGCTGGTGTTTGACCATCAAGATAAAAGAAAGGCAGCCCCTTTGCCGTTAATTCTCGGCCAATCAATTCAAGCATTTTGGTAAACTGGGAAAAAATTAATACTCTTCTGCCGGAAAGTCTTGATTCATCTATAATATTTAGAAGCTGTTGGAATTTGGCCGAGCTCCCTTTGTATCCATCTACAAACAATGCAGGATGGCAGCAAATCTGTCGTAGCCGGGTCAATCCTGCGAGAATGCGAATACGATTTTTTCGAATCGTCTCCTTATCCAAATGCTTCAATGTGTCGTGACGCAATTTCGCTAAATAGGCCGCATACAGTTTTTTCTGG
This sequence comes from Neobacillus solisequens, assembly GCF_051233465.1. NCBI lineage: Bacteria > Bacillati > Bacillota > Bacilli > Caryophanales > Bacillaceae > Neobacillus > Neobacillus solisequens. Next base: position 394,375 of record NZ_JBKFGJ010000011.1, read on the forward strand.
TCAGGGAGTAATTCTACCGCTTCTAGCGACTCTATTTTTTCCGGAAGCTCTAAGAGAACATCCTCCTTCATTCTGCGCAGCATAAAAGGGCGGATTCTTCGGGCAATATGTTTTCTTTGAAGTTTGCTAAATTCCTTTAAGCCTCGGAACAGTTCCGGAAATACCACATGAAAAATGGACCATAGCTCCTCTAACGCATTCTCTACCGGGGTCCCAGTTAGGGCAAACCGATGATGTGCTTGGAGTTTCTTTACTGCTCGTGCCGTTTGGGTCAATGGATTTTTAAAGGCTTGGGCCTCATCAAAAATAACCGTATGGAAAAATGGTTTCTCAAACCAGCTCATTTCCATTCGCAATGACGGATACGAAATGATGATCACATCGACATCGGTTATGTTTTTCAATAACGAAGCCCGCTCTTTTTTAGTTCCATCAACGACAACAGCATGCACTTCTGGTGCGAATTTCTTGCATTCACTGAGCCAGTTATAGATCAGAGACGCAGGACAAACAACAAGGGCAGGCTGGTTATTTTTACGGATATCAGGAAGGACAGACACGATAAAGGCGATACTTTGAATCGTTTTCCCCAGTCCCATATCATCGGCTAAGATCCCGCCAAATCCATAGTATGCTAAGGTTTTCATCCACTTAAACCCTTGCTTTTGGTACAGTTTAAGGATCGGCTCCAAACGCTCAGGAACTTCGAAATCTAACCGTCCCGGATGGCGGAGATGGTCGAGAAACTGTACGAATGATTCCTCCAGCTTAAACATATCGTCTAATTCTACCGTATCAAGGAGTTCCAGGCACTTTTCGAACGGCAGATCTAATCCATTTGCAAGGCCCTTAGGCTGGATGTGCGGCGAATAGAGAAAACGTTGGATTTCTTCATATTCTCTTGTCTGCAGTGACAATAAAGAGCCATTCGGCAGCCGGTAATATTTGCGTTTTTCCTCTAACGCTGCCAATACATCACGAATTTCCTGTTCCGAGATTCCAACCATTTCGAATTTAAACTCCAGCCAATTGGTTCGTTCTTTTTTGACCTTTACCCTGATTTGAGGTCGAAAGTTATCCCTGGAAATTCGATTCCGTACGGCGGTGGTAGCATATACTTTAGCAAGCTTTTGCAGCTGTGGAAGAGTATTGTATAAGAATTCGTATTCTAGCTCTTCATTATGCAAAAAATATCCACCATCTGTTTTGGCAAAAGAGCTGTCCTCCATGATTTGCAGGAGCTCCTCCTCTTTCTCTACGTCCCTGATTAACAAGGTTCCAGTCGGAATTTCTCTGCTCTCAAGCGGGTTAATGATCGTATGCCCATAATGAAATTCGAGACCAGCAAGGAGGCGATTTTTAACCCTGTCTAAATAAAGCTTTGGCTCCAGAGAGGTCGTCATCCACTGCTTGGTAATAGTGTCGGAAAGCGCTACATGTCCCAGTTTTTTCAACCCCGGAACAACTTTCCCTAGAAAAAAATAAAGCTGCTCAGAGGCAATTGGAATTTGATTGGTTCCCGCTTCCAGCATTCCTTTCATCTCTAAAAACCGCCGAAAATCCTGATCTTCCAGCTGCTTTATTTTTCCACTAAATAAAACAGACCGATAGGATTCTAATATTGTCATCTCCTCAAAACCATTAACTTTCAACAAAAACCCTTTGCCAGGAGCTTCCGCAAAATCGAACAGTAGCGGCAATGTTTCCTCTGTAACGGTTAATCCAGTAAAAATTGTTCCTTCATTTTGCAGTTTTACACCCGAATTTTTTACAAGTAAATCGCGAAGCTGCTCCCATGAAGAGGCAGGAATCGGAAGAGTGCTACTGACAGGTACCTCCAAATGACCCAACGAGATTTCTCCTGCAAATGTCCTTTCATCTAGTACCACTCTAATAAGCTGTTGAATGATAGGATCAGTATCTCTCGCAAAACAGTGCAAGCTTGGATCATAGGAGAATGAATGGGAGAGTGGATACCGCTCACCCTGTCTAATTTTTATTAGAAAGGTTCGGATATCTGACACTTTAAGCGTATCTATTAGTAAATCCATTCCGATTATCTTTTGACCCTCACCGACTGTAATGGGTTTACAGACAAATTGGGCATCTAGGACTTGCCTTTTTTCAAAATGAAGCTGATACCCACTGGAACGAACGGGAGGTTCACTGAACAGGTTAACCAAGTCATCCGTAAGGTCATTATTAGAACTCGTACTAACTTTCTGTTGCCTCATCTCCAATATCGCAATTAACACAGCAGCGACATGCTGGCACTCTTTTTTAAAGGAGGCAAGCTTGGGGCAGCTGCACTCCGTTTGAATATCTCCTTGTCGATCCACTTCAATTTTTACATAAAATTCTCCTTCACCTGAAACGGTTGCATGACAACTCTCTGGGTGAATCTGTTCAAATGTCACTTTATTCCTACGGTAAAAATAATCCCCTCGTTTGAAGGAGACAGTTCCACACATTTCTTTGATAATTTTATGATTAAGCAATATGTTCAAAAAGGTTGCTCCTTCCTTCTGGATTATTTAATCTTAAGGAAATGATAATATTATGATTGTATCATAAGGAACTCCACCATAATAATGCTGGAGAACTGCCATTATTTGCACAAAAAAATATGAAACAATGAAACTTTTAAAAGCGTATTTATTAATGAACTATTATTGTATGAAAGGAATCGATTACATTGAAACGGAAGCGAAAGCTAAAAAAGAAGCGTGTTGCATCTGTTGTTTTTCTCATCGCGCTGGCCGCACTCTTTTTTGGTATGATTTATACAGGCGTTTCGGACGCTCATAAAAAAACTGAAACAGTGAAGGCAGCTCCCCTGCCAACAGGACTACATCCTACGGTAAGAGAACAAACGAATCAATTAATCCAACTGGCAGCCAAAAAAGGGATTGTCGTGGTCATTACAGATGGATTCAGAAGTTCAGAAGATCAAGACCGATTATACCAGCAAGGCAGGACAATAGAGGGTGACGTCGTTACAAATGCCAAGGGCGGCCAATCTTATCACAATTATGGACTAGCTGTAGACTTTGCATTAAAGACCAATTCGGATGAAATCATTTGGGATCGGCAATATGACGGGAATCAAAATGGCGTGGCAGATTGGTCTGAGGTCGTGAAAATAGCGAAGAATTTGGGTTTTGAATGGGGTGGCGATTGGCAAAAATTTAAAGATTATCCCCATTTGGAAATGAACTTCGGCTTTTCGATAGCCCAATTACAACAGGGACAAAGACCGCCTGAAAATGCTTCGCTGGTTGTTGATAAAAAATGAAATGCGGTGACAATAAAATATCACCGCGTTTTTTGGATCGTTACACAATTGCATCCACTATTTCTCGACTCATAAAAAAAACATTGGGCTATCAAACCCAATGTTTTTGTGGTGAAACCAAGTTGATTATCTGCCTTTGTGCTTTTGCTTTGCCTTTTGCCGCTTCAGTTCTCGTTTATATTGAACCTGCTCTAGCCTCAGCAACTTGTGTTTCTGCTGCTTTTCTTTTTTCCGTTCAGCATATTCTTCCTTGATTGCTTCCTGTGCTTTTGTGGATACACCTATTTGCCTAGTTTCCTTCGCAACTTTACGTTGAAGCCGTTTTGGATTCATTCTTTTCTGTGCAGCCTTATCGCATTTAATTCCTTTTTGTTCATGCTGCTCCATCAAAGAAAGCAATCTCTTGTCGACAAACTCCCAGACTTCTTGATCACTTGGCTCTGCTCCGAAAACAAAACGATAGGCCTTAAGACGCTCCGCAGATACCATTTCCACAACGCCAACGAAATATTGACCATCATAAAAAATGGTGAGTTTCATCCTAAACCCCTCCTCTAAACATACATGAAATGACGGACATCCCGAGGAAGGAAAGGTTACTGACAGACAAAAAACGTCTGCATCCGGACTACCAACCGGATTGTGTTTTTTCATTTCATCTTGAATTATACTGATTCTGGAAAATTTGTAAATGGGTTTATTTATTACGATCCCTTTAAAATTAGGTGGTAAAATAAAACAGATACATGATTAGGAGGTCTATTTTTATGAGAATTCCCCAAAAAGATTATCAAATTCGGAACATACACTACATAATCAGATCCGCCAAAGAGACCGATGCCATAAATTTATCTGAGGTTAGACTTAAAATCGACGGGGAAACCGAAAACCTCGACCGTGAACCAGGTGAAGCATATATAGATGAAGCCGGTTTTCAACAGCTCATTAGAAACGATACCGAGAGCGACCGAAATTTATTTTTAGTAGTAGAAGCCAATGGTAAAATTGTCGGATTTTCAAGATGTGAAGGGTACTATTTGACAAGAAAGGCCCATCAAGTAGAGTTTGGGGTAGGTGTGTTGAAGGAATATTGGGGCTATGGGATGGGGAAGAACTTATTAGCACAATCAATTCAGTGGGCTGATGCCAATCATTTTAAAAAAATGACATTAAGTGTTTTGGAAACTAACCAGAAGGCCATTACCCTTTATCAAAAGTTAGGTTTTGAAGTGGAAGGTGTGTTAAAGCAGGACAAACTTCTTTCAGACGGACATTTTTATAATACGATTTTAATGGGGAGGATTAAGGCGGATGAGTAATAATAGGTTTTTTAATCTTTTATTAAGATTCGTCATGTAAAATAAAAAATATTTTACTATACCAATGGAAATTTTATGCCAAAAAGGCTACTATAGTAATAGTGATTTTTTGAGCATTATAGAGTAAACTTATTTAGAGTTTTGGTACAATATCACTAGAATACTATATGGAAATCTGCACCAAGGTTAGTAGTCAGTCGGAGGTAAGGTTATGAGCAACGCGGAAAAGAATTCAGTTGAAGAAAATAGGCGGGCACACTCGGCCAAAAAAAAGGGTAAGAATTGGAAATACATTACGATTGGCGGTGTGACTCTTATTGCGCTCCTAGTTGGGGGAATGAGTTATTATCAGGCAACCCGGTTCAATTCACAGGTTACGATTAATAATATCAAAGTCGGTGGACTGACTGCTGATCAGGCTTTAAAGAAATTAAAAACTACTGTCTTAAAAAACGAAGTCTATGTTGGGGACCAGCAAATACTGGACGAAGCAGACACACAGTTGGGATTTTCGAATCAAGATCTGCCTGAAGTAAAGGACTTATTGAAAAAACAATGGACTTTTATTCCTACTTCTAAATTAAAAAATTATTCCCTTGTCCCTGAAAAAGCGGATCAATATCGAAGCCAAACGATGAAAAAGCTTGTTGAAGAAAAACTCCAAACATTGAATAAGAGTTTAAAAGCTCCAGTAGATGCCCAAGCTAAATTAGAACAAGGTCAAATGGTTATTTCTAAGAGCAGTGATGGAGAACAGTATGATGTCCCTAATCTATTAAAGGATTACGATCAACAGGAATTTAAAAGTGAAATTCACCTGAAACCTGTTTTCATAAAACCTGTTAAAGAGGACAGTGACATTGTAAAAAATGAACAGAATAAGTTGCAGGAAATCCTTAAACAAACGGTTGAGTATAAGGTTCAGGATAAGGTATATACGTTAAATGCCAGCGAGGTTATTAAAAATGCCTCTGTATCCAAAGAAATGAAAGTCAACATTGATCCTACTGACATCAAGAACAAAATTACCGAGGTTAATACTTCTCAGGCCACATTAAATAAACTTATCAATTTTACAACCCATTCAGGTTCGGTTATTTCCGTAAAAGCTCGCGGCTATGGCTGGGCATTGGATGTAGATAAGGAAGCAGCACTGATCCAAGGCGCCTTTGAAAAAGGAGAAAAATCCGTTACAGCGTCAAATATTTATGGCCATGGATGGGGTGGTGAAGGGATCGGTTATGAAACCACCACGAATAATGGGATTGGTGACACCTATGCGGAAGTGTCCATTAAAGAACAGCGGATTTGGATTTATAAGAACGGAAAATTGGCCGTTACCACTAATGTCGTAACGGGAAAACACAGCACGGGTGAAGATACATCTCCTGGATTGTGGTATATTCTTTACAAACGAAACCCATCCATTCTTAGAGGTACACACGTAGGAAGCGGAGCCTATGAAGTAAAAGTAAATTATTGGGCACCATTTACAAACAGCGGACAGGGATTCCACGATGCAGGCTGGCGGAAAAACTGGTCAGGCGATGCCTATCTTAACGCTGGTTCCGGCGGATGTGTGAATACGCCTTCCAGTATCATGAAAACTGTTTACGACAATCTTAGTACGTATGAACCAGTAGTCGTTTATTAATCAAAAAGGATGTCACCAATTTATTGGTGCATCCTTTTTTTATTAAAGTTAAACCTATTTTTTTTGAAAAATCTAACCGTTTTTATTTGTACCCATTAAGGAATTCCTCAATAATCTCCAACTCATCCTCATTCAGATCCCTTTTTACTTGGTCTCTATACTTTTTGATTATATGTGGTTTCTCCCCTTTACAAGATTCCGTTAACTTGGCAATTTCCCGAAGCATATAAGCCTCTTGTTGGAATTCTGCTTTCGAAATCGGCTTCCAGTGAGAGAGAACATAGTATTCTGCATCAAAAGTCTCTAACAGTTCAAGCATCTGAAGCGTTTTTTCAATGGTGTAATTTCTCTTTTCCGCATAAATGTCGGCATAGATACAGTCCCCAAGAAACAAGATTTTTTCTTCCTTTATATAGATCACCACGGAATCGGAAGCATGATCTCCTCCTACGTGTTGTAAAATGCACGTCACACCCCCGAGATCAATTTCAATTCGATTTTCAAATGATAATGTTGGTAGCGTTACGGCAATATCACGATGTGTCGAAAATTCCTTCTTTATTGCTGTGGCACAAAATTCGATTTCAGTCCCTTCTTGGACCCGTTCATCTAAAGCGGTATCTGTCCAGGAAAGGCCAATAAGCTTCTCAATTTCTTGTTTCGTTTCTTTAGAAGAAATCGAAACAGCTTCTGTTAATGCAGAAAGGCCAAAAATGTGATCCCAATGCCAATGAGTAAGGCAGACGATGTCCGGTCTTGGCACTTGTCTTTTCGTCAGTTCTGCAAGGAAGTATTCTGCATGGGCACCTGAATTCCCCGCATCAATCATCAATGTTTTTTGATCTCCAATCACCATGCCCAAAATAGGGCGATCCGTCTCCGAGACAGGAGTTATGTACCAAAACCTCTCACCGATTCTCTCTATTGATTGCATGTAAAAAGTCCCCCATCCAATATTTTCCCTTTTATTATAATATAAGCGGTGCCTGTCACCATTATTATTTTTAAAAGACCGTTACACAGTATCTTTCTTTGCCCTTTAGGCTTATATTAGTCACAACTTCGGACAAGTTCTTGGCCTTTTGAGCAACTCCTTGACTGAAGTTGGCTTATCTTCAGACACAGCCTTCCTTTTTTGACCCTGCCTTGTCTGAAGTTCACTTTTCTTCGGACAAGGCCTTGCTTTTTTGGCCCTGCCTTGTCTGAAGTTCACTTATCTTCGGACAAGGACTTGCTTTTTTGGCTCTGCCTTGTCTGAAGTTCACTTATCTTCAGACACAGCCTTCCTTTTTTGGCCCTGCCTTGTCTGAAGTTCACTTATCTTCGGACACAGCCTTCCTTTTTTGGCCCTGCCTTGTCTGAAGTTCACTTTTCTTCGGACATCCTTCCTTTTTTGGCCCTACCTTGTCTGAAGATCACTTTTCTTCGGACACAGCCTTCCTTTTTTGGCCCTGCCTTGTCTGAAGTTCACTTTTCTTCGGACACAACCTTTCTTTTTTGGCCCTGCCTTGTCTGAAGTTAATATAACTGATATTTGTTGTATAAAAAAAAGGAAATTCCCTTAAGGAATTTCCTTTTCTGAACAAGTTTATAATGTCTCACCATTAGTAGCAATAACATCTTTATACCAATAGAAGGACTTCTTACGACTTCTTTCTAATGTACCACTTCCATCATCATGCTTATCAACATAGATGAAGCCATAACGTTTCGATAATTCCCCTGTAGACGCACTGACTAAATCAATGCATCCCCAAGGTGTATAACCCATCAAATCAACACCATCTTTAATGGCTTCACCCATTGCCTCAATATGGTCTCGTAGATAATCAATACGGTAATCGTCAATAATAGAACCGTCTGTTTCCACTTTGTCATATGCGCCTAAACCATTCTCAACAATAAAAAGAGGTACCCTATATCGGTTATATAAGTTATTTAACGAAACTCTAAGTCCAGTTGGATCAATCTCCCAGCCCCAGCTTGAGCTCTTTAAAAATGGGTTCTTCACACCACCAATAATATTACCTGATGATGATTCTACTTCATTTTTTTGTTTCTTTTCAGTTCGGGACATATAATAACTAAATCCAATGTAATCAACAGGGTTCTCCTTAATTAGCTGTAAGTCTCCCTCTTGGATGTCTAGCTCAATGCCATTCTCTTCCCAATAACGTTTCGCAAAGGCAGGGTACTCGCCCCTTACTTGAACATCTCCACAATAATAGTTGAAGATTTGTTCTTCTCTGATTGCATGCATAATATTCTCAGGATTGCTATCAAACGAGTAAACAGGCGCATACACCAACATACAACCAATTTTTGAATCAGGGATGATTTCGTGACAAGCCTTTACTGCTAAACTGCTCGCTACAAATTGATGGTGCAATCCTTGAAAGCTTTCTTGTAGACGGGCTTCCTCACTAGAGGCTGAAAATCCAAGACCAAATAGAGGGAAGTGGGTAGCACCATTTATTTCGTTGAATGTCATCCAGTATTTGACTTTATCTTTGTATCGAGTAAAAAGAGTTCTCGCGTATCTTTCAAAATACTCGACCAGTTTACGATTCTTCCATGCGCCATATTCTTTGATGAGATGCAGAGGTGTTTCATAGTGAGAAATTGTTACAACTGGCTCAATACCGTGCTTAAGCAGTTCATCAAACACCCTGTCATAAAATGCTAATCCTTCTTCATTTGGCGATAATTCATCACCATTTGGGAAAATACGAGACCAAGCAATGGACATACGGAAAACTTTAAAACCCATCTCCGCAAACAAAGCAATATCTTCCTTATATCGGTGATAAAAATCAATTCCTTCATGATTAGGGTAATGATATTTACTGTGGTCGATTTCGTAATCAAACCCTGGCTTAGATAAGATTTCTAGGCGAATTTTTCCCCCAGGAAGAACATCTGCTAGGTTTAAACCCTTTCCGCCTTCCTTGTAAGCCCCTTCTAACTGGTTGGCAGCTGTTGCACCGCCCCATAAAAAACCTTCTGGGAATCTAGTACTATTTTGTGTCATTGTTTTTGCCTCCCTATATTAATCTAGGTTTTCCCCATTGGATTCAATCACTTGCTTATACCAATAAAAGCTTTTCTTTTTCATTCGCTTTAATGTGCCATTACCTTCATTATCTTTATCAACATAGATATAACCATAACGTTTTTTCATTTCTCCGGTTGAAGCACTGACGAGGTCAATTGGGCCCCAGCTTGTATAACCAAGAAGTTCCACACCATCTTCAAGCGCTTCACCCATTGCAGCAATATGTTTTTTCAAATAATCAATGCGGTAATCGTCAATTATTTCCCCATTAGCAGTTACTTCATCCACCGCACCAAGTCCGTTTTCAACCACAAATAATGGCTTCTGATAACGGTCGTATAGCTGATTGCAGGTAAATCGGAAGCCTTTGGCATCAATCGGCCAGCCCCATTCTGATTTTTCCAGATATGGATTTTCCACAGAGGCAAACACGTTCCCGCTTGAAATTTGTTTTAAAATTTCGGGATCTGTGCTTGTTGCCCGACTTCCGTAATAGCTGAAACCGATATAGTCAATGGTTCCTTCTTTCAGAAGTTCCACATCGCCGGCTTCCATTTCAATCGTCAGGTTGTTATCTCTAAAAAAGCGTTTCGCATAGCCCGGGTATTCCCCGCGTGACTGCACGTCAATAAAGAAGTATGATTCACGATCTTTTTCCATCGCTGCAAAGACGTCATCTGGATTACATGTATACGGATAAGTGGCTCCGCCGGCCAACATACAGCCAATCATCGCATCAGGAATAATTTCATGACATGCTTTTACAGCCAAGGCACTTGCCACTAATTGGTGGTGCGCTGCTTGATACTGAATTTGTTTTTTATGATCTCCTTCTTTAAACACAAGTCCGGCACCAACATAAGGCAGGTGCAAGAGCATATTGATTTCATTAAAGGTCATCCAGTATTTAACCTTGTCTTTATATCGTTTAAAAATCGTGGTAGCATACGTTTCAAAAAATGCAACCAGTTTGCGGCTTCTCCAGCTGCCGTATGTTTCAACTAGATGCACGGGGACGTCAAAGTGAGCAATCGTCACAACTGGCTGGATGCCGTATTTTAATAGTTCATCAAATACATCGTCATAAAACTTTAAGCCCGCTTCATTTGGCTGCTCCTCATCACCATTTGGAAAAATCCGTGCCCAGGAAATCGACACACGCAGTGCTTTGAATCCCATCTCGGCAAACAGCGCAATATCCTCTTTATAACGATGATAGAAGTCGATGGCCTCATGTGCTGGGTAATATTCACCCTGAACAGGTTTAAATGTGTCAAGGTATCCGATTGCTACATTCCAGCGATTTTTACCTGTTGGCATAAGATCAACGGTTGTTAATCCTTTCCCACCTTCCAAATAACCGCCTTCTGCTTGGTTCGCGGCAATCGCACCGCCCCATAAAAATCCTTCTGGGAATTTTGTCATCATCATACATCTCCTTTACTATGTAGAATGAGAAGGGAACTCTGTCCCTTCTCATTCTTTTGTTTAGATCGCTACTGATTTAGCTGATAAACCTAATAACTGGTCACCAGCTTTAACTTCGTTCCCACCAATTTGAGTAACTTCAAATTGATTATGGTTCGTTACGACTACTGGTGTTGTGACGATATAACCGGCTTTCTTAATTTGAGCGATATCAAATTCAATTAATAGCTGTCCTTTTTCGACAGTAGCGCCTTGTTCTGTATGGGAGGTAAAGTACTTACCTTCCAATTGAACGGTATCCATACCGATGTGAATTAACACTTCGATACCCTGTTCGGTTGTAATGCCAATCGCATGGTTGGTAGGGAATAAGGCAGAAACAGTACCCGAAACAGGAGAGAATAACTTTCCTTCTGCTGGCTCAATCGCTATACCTTTACCAAGTGCACCAGAAGCAAAAGCGGCATCTTTTATTTCAGATAATGGTTTTACATCCCCATTAAATGGGCTTGAAATTACTGCCTTTTCAACTTTAGTTGCTGCTTTGTTATGATTAGTATTATTTTTTTCAGTAGTTCCGGCAGAAGCTGTTTCTTTGCCTGCTCCACCAAATAGGTAAGTTAAAACAAAACCTAAGATAAATGCTACGATTACAGCGATCACAGCACCCCAGAATCCTGCTGTAATTCCATCTTTAGGGCTAATCATGTTAGGAAATCCAAATACTCCAAGTCCTCCCATAATAAAGGTTCTAGTCCCAAATGCTCCCGTAATGGCACCACCGATACCAGCAGCAATACAGCTGATAATAAATGGCTTTTTCTTAGGAAGTGTAATCCCGTAAATTGCCGGCTCCGTTACCCCAAAAATACCGGAAATAAAGGCTGGAATACTTAATGATTTAACCTTTTGATCTTTCGTCTTCAACCAAACCCCTAACACGGCACCGGTTTGTGCAAATGAAGCAGCAAAAACAGATGCTAAGACTGGGTCAGATCCCATGACAGCCATATTATTAATCGCAACTGGTACAAGTCCCCAGTGCAAGCCGAAAATAACAAACACTTGCCAGAATGCGCCAAGGAACAGTCCTGCGATAATTGGGCTTAAGCTTACTAACCAGATGGTTAATTGCCCTAACAGTTGACCTGCCCAAGTCGCAACAGGTCCGATCACGATGAATGTAAGTGGTACAACAACAAGTAATGTAAAGAATGGAACTAAGAATGCTTTTACAACGTCAGGAATCACTTTCGTAAACCATTTTTCTACTTTTGCGCCAACCCAAGTTGCAACGATAATTGGTATAACTGTTGAAGAATACGTCATGAGAATAACCGGGATTCCTAAGAACGTGATATGCACCGGTGATTGGAACATGGTTCCTTCAAACAATGTATATAGCGGCTTGCCAGCGCTTAAGCCGGATAAGGTTGGATACACCAATGCCGCACCAATCGCCATCCCGATAAATTGATTCGCTTTAAACTTCTTGGCTGCTGTAAACCCTAGGAAGATCGGGAAGAAGTAGAATAAACAGTCCCCAATCGCGTTTAATATGTTATAAGTACCTGATTTGTTCGTATATAAACCAAGTGCAATGAACAAAGCGTTGAAACCTTTGATCATCCCTGTTGCTGCCAACACACCTAGCGTTGGAGTGAAAATGCCAGAAATCATATCGATAAAAGAATTAAATAACCCTTGCTTTTTGCCGTCTTCTTCTTCAACAGGTGCTGCTGCTTGAAAGCCGCCAATTGCCACCACATCTTTATAGACATCGGGAACATGATTCCCGATTACGACTTGATACTGACCGCCGCTCTTCATAACAGTGACGACGCCATCCATATTTTTCAATACCTCTGTATTGGCTTTACCTTCATCTCTTAACTTAAAACGTAACCGGGTAATACAGTGAACAACACTGATAACGTTTTCTTTTCCGCCGACATTTTGAATAATATCTTTGGCAAGCTGTTCGTATTTCATTTATTAACCCTTCTTTCAAATTAGTTTTTTATCAAATAAAAAACCTGAGCCAATCTGAATACACATGAAAATAGTGTAAAGCAGATTAGATCAGGTTATGCCCATAAGGTAACATTCCTTCTAATGGTATTCTGTTGTTTTAATATGATAATTGATCCACCTCCTAAAAACACAAAAAACCTAAATTGCCCATCAATAGTCATTGACGTACAACTTAGGTTTTGCCTGCATAATCAGTAACAATCCTAGTAAAAAAATTGTTATTAAGTTTGTATTCATACTTTAGCATACGCTTTCATAGAATGTCAACGGTTTCTTTTTTTAAAAAACTCTAGTTTCGCACTTCTTCTATTTCAGTTTATGCCGATTCGTAACTCGATGAATATGGACGGTTAAATAGATTTCCTCATCTTTCGTCAGGCTCCAGTTAAACTGATTTTTCAAATAGGTCGCCACTTTTTCTGTACAAATATAGGCTTCGGGATACTTAAGCTTGATCTGTTCAAAAAAGAACTGGTCCACCGTCTCCTCTAGTTTTTCTTTTCGGACAAAACGAATCGCAAAAAAACGGAGATGGGTTAGAAACCGTTCATAATTCACGGAGCTTTCGTCCAATTCCATTTTGAAATGATATTTGACGATGTTTAAAATCGTGTTCACCATTTCGGTAATTTGAACTGCCGTAGCCATGTTTTCACCCGATAACTGGCTATTGACTAAATGCAGCGCAATAGATGCCGCCTCATCTTCCCCAAGCGCAATCCCTGTTTCTTTTTCAATAATTTCAAGGGCTTTCTGGGCAATTTGAAATTCCTGCTTATAATACTTGCGAATTTCCCATAACAATGGATTTTTCAAATGAATCGCCTGTTTATGTCTGGTTATAGCAAAACTTAAGTGGTCCGTTAAGGCCACATATAGGTATTCATCTAATTTATATGGAAGTTGTGATTGGGCATAATCCAAAATTTTCGCTGAAATGTCTAGGTATTTCTCAGATGTGTCCCGCAATAGTTTTGCTAATTTTTCCGATATTCCATGGGTCTCCAATACAAATGTCTTTTCTATTTTAGAATGGTCAATCTCATCCCCAACCTTCTTCTGAAAAGCCAATCCTCTCCCCATCACGACGATTTCCTGTTTCGAACCATTTTGAGAAACGACGACATTATTATTCAGTATCTTCCTAATTTCCATATCCACTCGCCCTTGATTGAAGATTTTTGTATAAATAAAAAAACCTAAATTTGTACATAAGAATACCATTTTCGATACTCTTTCACAAATTTAGGTTTTGCCTGCCGAACAGTAACAATCCTTATTTTTAAATGTAAACGATTACTATATTTGTTGTCAATAGTTGATTTAAACCTAGGGTAATACTAATACTGGGGTTGGAGTATGATCATGTTTGGATTCAATAAGGGGGTAAAAATTCCTTTGGACTAGCTCTGTCACATAGTGAATTTTAATTAGGAATTCCGTCTATATTCCCGAATATTCGCATAAATATATTTATATCCTTCCAGATGTATCCTTTGTTATAATGAACATAACCCCCTTACATCCCTGCTAAAAACTCTCCATAAGATCTTTAGGGTTAGGACACTATAAGGAGGCTTGCCTATGCACGAGATAAGAGGTAAAGAAAAAATATTTGTTTACACTGGTCCCGATGGTTCAGGAAGAAAGACTGTTGCTAAAATGGTTGCAACAGCGTTTGATATGGAAACCGTGATCTCTTATACTACCCGTTCCCCCCGCCATTACGAAATAAATGGTGAAGACTACCACTTTGTTGATGAGGAAACATTCAAAAAGATGCAAGCACAGCAGGAATTTCTTGAAAGCGTGGAAATTGATGGAATTCATTATGGCATTCGAGAGCAGGATATTGATGAAGCCTTTAAGAACCACCAACTTGTCTATTTGACGTTAAATCCAGAAGGGGCAGAAAAATTAAAATCAATGTATGGCGATGGTGTTATGCGGATTTTCATTTATGCAGACCGCGACACAGTTATTCAACGACAAAAGGATCGTCAGGATAGTGAGGAAGTCATTAAACGTCATATGTCCCATTATAATGAGACCATGAGTTATAAAAGTAACTGTGAACATGTGTTTGAAAACTTTGACTCTCCACAAGTGGCCTATCAAATCAGCGAATTAATTGAATCCTATTTAGATCGAAATTTAACCGTGACGGATTATTAGTATTGTTTGCAAAAAGAGACACCTTCATTTTTTTAAAGGTGTCTCTTTTTTTGAAAATTAGTCCGTAATAAACTTATAGCGCAAAATCGCGGCAAGTCCGGCCCCGTGACTAAAGTCTCCATCAGCAACCATTTTTTTCAGCGTTTCCATACTGAGTTTATGTAAATCAATTTGTTCACTTGCCTCCAAATTTTGTTCCAATTTGGTTAAACCTGCCGCTGCAAACAAATAGATCTCCTCACTGGTCGAACCAGGGGAAGGATAAAAGCTTCCTAAATCAAGCCAATGTTCCGCTATACAGCCGGTTTCTTCTGCCAATTCCCGCTTCGCTGCTTCAAGCGGACTGGAATCAGTGGGGTCCATTGCCCCTGCAGGCAACTCCCACTGCCAGTTCTTAAAAGCATGGCGATACTGCTTAATACACCAAACATGTTGGTCCTCTGTTATAGGGAGAACACAAACCCCCTTAGCAAAATTAACATAGGAAAATGTCCCTTGATCTCCGTTCGGAAAGGTAACATCATCTATAGTAATCTCAAACCGGTCGATCTTTTGTTTTATTGAATCATTTATTTTCCATTCCATAATAGTGCCTTTCACTCCTCTGCATTTTACCAATATGGATAGTATACCCTATTCAGCGTGCCTGTCACTAACTCTTTTAATCGAAACCAGGCACGTCTCTCACCATTTCCACATTTGCATCATAGATTGCATAAGTATAACCCTATTTAAATAAGATAAAGGTAAGCATCGCTGTTGAAGGGGGTTGTTCACTATTGGTTATTTTTAATAAATTGGCTTTATTCTTTGTTGTCCTATTTTCAGTCATCACGATTATCAATACTTATTTAGGGGAACATGAACGGGCGCAATCGAATGTTATTTACATGTTTTTGAACGGATTTGCCTATATTGCAACGGCGTTGGAAATGGAAAAGGAAAAAGAGCTTTTATTATAAACATGTTAGGTAGCAGGAGCTTTCCAGCTGCCTCTTTTATTTGTTACCCTTAAAAAAATAATAATGGACATGTTCGGAAATATTATTCTTAAGACTTTTTTGGAGGGATTAAGATGGATTGGAGTGTGATCTGGAAATCATTTGTTCTTATTTTTTCAGGGATTGCAATCTTACGAATTTCTGGAAGAAAGTCGATTTCGCAAATGACCCTTGCACAAACGGTTGTAATGGTTTCGATTGGCACGGTTATTGTGGCGCCACTTGTTGGCAAAAGTATGATTAGTACAATCTTAATTGGGGTTATTTTTGTTTTTTCCACTATATTGTTAGAATTTTTAGAGCTAAAGTTTAATGTCCTGGAAAAGTTGATTACCGGGAAATCAAAAATGGTGATTGAAAATGGGATTTTAAACATCGAGAACCTTCGAAAACTGCGTATGACTGTAGACCAACTGGAAATGCGGATGAGAAACGAGGGAATCTCAAAGATGGAAGATATAAAGATGGCCACCATTGAAGCCAATGGACTGCTGGGATACGAACTAAAAGACTACGCCAAACCCGTCACCGTCGGCGAACTCAAAAAAATCCTAAATCAATACCTCCCAGCACCACAAAACATGACCCAACAGCCTGTCAATACAGAAACAAGCCCACCAAACATCTTCCAAGAGCTAAAAAATCCGGATGCCTTTAAACACCCGGATTATCTTCATTAAATTGGGTGACAGGCACCTTTTCATTCAAATAGATAACTTATATTCATAACATGCAACACCCTCTACTTGTTTGAAACCTTCTTGTAGGTATAGTGCTTTGGCGCGTTCGTTTTCGCCGTTTACTGATAGGATGGTTCTAGTGTAGGACCTCTCTTTTGCAAATTGGAGAGCGGCTCTCAGGAGTAGCTTCCCGAGGCCTTTGCCTTGATATTCAGGGAGTATGGCTAGTGGTCCAATGTTCATAATGGGAGCATTTTCATATTCATCATTTGCTCCCCTTACGACACCAACGGGCTGTTGACCGTGGTAAAGAATTTTCATTCCTCCTTCCAGATAATTTTCACCTGCAATCATTTTAGTTACCATTTCCTTGGTAACAGGAGTCTCGTTCCCCTTCAGTTCAGCAAACGCTGCATTTCTAACCTGACTCCAAATCCCTTCGTCTTTACCGGGAGTGAAGTCTCTTATTATATAGCCCTCTGGTAAAACTAACGAAGGCACCACTACTTCCTCGCGAACTAACAGAAACGCATACCTTTCAATTGAAAATCCCAATCCTTCGATAGACTCCGCAAGATATTTATTATTTAAGGGAACAAAAATATAGAGTTTTTCCAGACCCTCTGTACGTCTCAATAACGCCTGAAACAGCAATGCATAGACTTCTGAATTGTTGATTTCCGAATGAAAAATACGAAACCGTGCTCTTTTCCCTTTCTTTTGATACTCATCCATAATTAAAGAGGCAGCAGCAACCATATTCCCCTGTTGATCCATCAATACATAAGTGGGATTCTCAGCATTAGGTTCAAAATTTTTTAAATCTGCATCATAAAGAAAAGAGTCATCCACTTCTAATCTATGTTTCTTGCAATAGTCAACAAAGACTTGAAGATGCGCTTGGTCCAACTTTTCTACTTTCATTCGTTACACCCCATTCATACATTTTTCCCTTAAACATATATATTTCTTTTAAGAACAAGCTAGTTCCTTTATTGCCAACCTATTTCCTATCATCTAATGAATCAAAAAAACCCTCTACTCTTATGCGTGATCAGCTAGAGCCGGGGGCTTACTGAAAAATGGTGACAGGCACCGTATTAATTTCCGCTTTTAGCGCTGCTATTGTTGCTGCTAGAATTTCCATTCCCGCTTGGTGGTCTCGTGCCTCCATCCATTCCATCAAAACCCGGCATCATGCCGCCTTGGTTGGAGGTACCGGTTGATGTTGTTCTTTTCGGGAGTTTGATGTAATCACCCTCGGTGACTCCTTCTGTTATTTCAATGTATTCGTCGTTGGAAATTCCTGTTTTGATCGTTCTTTGTTCGGCATTGCTGCTGCCTGCGCTGTTAGAGCTTGACTTCATTACATTTACGTATTTTGTTTCATTTTTGGTATGAACCGCATCAACCGGTACATAAAGTGCGTTATCTTTGCTTTCTGCTAGAATCTCTGCTTCTGTGCTCATCCCCACCTTTAGGTTATCCGACTTATCGAGATGAATGGTCACATCAAAAGTCGAAGACCCGCTCTCTGAGGTACCTTCGTTAGCCACAGCAGTGACCATTCCCGTGTAGGTGGCATCTGGATAAGAAATTACCGTTAAACTTACCGTCTGATTGACCTTCACCTTGGCAATATCCAATTCATCCACCGCAACAACCGTTTGTAAATCCGTATAATTGGTAAGATGAGCTACAACCTGTCCTTTTGTTACGCGTTCACCGGTGCTAACAGAGACAGAGGTAATCGTTCCGTCTACCGGTGCCGTAATTGGATCACTATCATCCGTAAAGGTCACTAATTCATCTCCCGCACTTACCTTGCTTCCGGCGGAAACGAGCACTTCATCGATTTCATCGTTTGCATCCTTCGCTTTAATATCCTCACTGGTTACAGGCTCAATCGTTCCCGAGCCGCTAATCTTTACCTCCAGCTTTCCTTTTTGTACAGTGGCCGAACTAATCTGAGTAGTTGCCGCTTCGCTGCTGCTGGATTTTGAGTGATACCACATATATCCCACATAACCAACAATTACGACACTAATGACAATCCAAATCCATTTTTTCATTTCGTTAACTCCTTTGACCATGGAAGATAAACTGCACCATAGCAAACTATTTTCTTGATCTCTATTATCTTGTGTTATTCTTAATTTACTCTTAACAAAACATTACTTTTTAAAAATTGGCCACAAAAAAACGAACAGCCTATTACTGTTCGCGTATTATGAAATTTTCTAATTAAACCCCAGGGATAAAAATCTTTTCAAACTGATAATCTCCATCCTCTTCATTAATTTGAATAACAGAGGCATTTTCAACTGGTTTAAAATCAGTAAGGCTCTCAATTGGCCAGTCCATTAAAAAGGTTAGCAGCATTTGAATGAAGGCAGCATGTGAAACGACCACCAGATGTTCATATCGTTGTTGGCGCCGAACCCGCTCTACTACTGTATTCATGAACATGGTTGCCCGTAAATAGACATCGGCAAGTGATTCTCCATTTTGATAGCGAAAATAAAATTGACCGGCTGCCTTAAATTCCTTTTTCGACTCCGGTGTTCGATTGCTGAAATCGTAAAGGTTACCAAGCTCCCATTCTCGTAACAGTGGATTTTCTAAAAATGGTACCTGCTCGGGCAATAAAGAATGGATGGCTTTTGCCGTCTGTTTCGTGCGCATATAGGGAGAACTATATAAAACTGTTTTTTCATTCACTATTGATCTCATGAATTCAGCGGTTTTTTGTACTTGATTTTGGCCAAGCTCAGTCAAACTATGCTGTGAATCATGGGTATGTGCCATTCTCGTTCGATCCACATTATGCTCGGATTCACCGTGACGAATCAAAAATAAATTCAAATCTCTCCACCCCTTTTTTTCATTCTCATCTACTACTTTAACAACTGGAAAAGCTCTGGTAAAGACAATTATTTAAATAGTCTGATTTCTAGCTTTTAAAACAATAGTAGCTGTTAGGAAATTTTTGCTATAAAATAAAAATGGCTTGATAAAGTTAAAGTGTGGTGGAAAAATGTTTAAACTATTGCTGATTGAAGATGATGCGACCTTATTTCAAGAAATCAAAGAACGGTTAACCGGCTGGTCTTATGATGTTTACGGAATCATAGATTTTAGCCAGGTCATGCAGGAGTTTACTTCCATTAAACCAGATTTAGTCATTATCGATATCCAATTACCAAAATTTGATGGATTCCATTGGTGCCGCATGATCCGTTCCCATTCTAATATTCCAATTCTCTTTTTATCATCGCGTGACCACCCTACTGATATGGTCATGTCCATGCAGCTCGGAGCTGATGATTTCATTCAAAAGCCATTTCATTTTGATGTCCTCATTGCCAAAATTCAGGCCATCCTTCGACGTGTCTATAATTACAACACCGAAGCCATCGAGCTAAAAACTTGGAATGGGGCCACCATTGATTATCAAAAAAGCACCATCTCAAATGATTTGGGCTCGATTGAACTAACCAAAAATGAATTGTTTATATTAAAATTGTTAATTGAGAAGAAAAATACGATTGTAAGTCGTGAAGAATTAATTAAAAGTCTTTGGGATGATGAACGGTTCGTCAGTGATAATACGTTGACAGTGAACGTCAATCGCCTTCGCAAAAAGCTTGATGAACTAGGTCTAGGCCATCAAATTGAAACCAAGGTTGGACAAGGATACATTGCCGTGGAAGAGGATTATCTATGATAAAAAAATACATAATTGAGAGGCGTAGCTGGATTATTCTGTTTCTGTTCCTTCAGCTTTTAGTGGTGTTGGTTGCCTATTTGGATGCTGCCATCCCATTATTGCCTCTTCTGTACATCGTTTTTTTATCGACCATGATTTTCTTGATATTCTTCATTATTCGCTATCATGTTGAAACTAAATATTATCGCAGCTTGCAAGAGTGGGATACCTCCCTTGATTTAACGAGGTTGGCCCCTGCGGATCGTCCATTTGAGAAAATCATTGAGTCAAGTGTGATTGACCAAACAGAGCGTCTTAAACAAGATGCAGCACAGAATATGAGACTGTTAGAACAAGAGAAGGATGACTTGTTATCTTGGATTCATGAAGTAAAAACGCCATTGACGGCAATGCATTTAATGATCGAGCGACTGGATGACGAAAAAATGAAAGCTCATTTAACCTATGAGTGGCTGCGCATTCATTTGCTGCTTGATCAACAGCTTCATCAAAAACGCCTCCCATTCATGAAGAATGACTTATTCATCGAAAAAGTCTCGCTGAAGTCAGTGATTTTTAAAGAAATTAAGGCATTGCAATCATGGTGTATACAAAAGGGAATCGGCTTTGATGTGGAACTTAAGGAGGAGGAAGTGCTGACAGATGCCAAGTGGCTGGCATTTATCATCCGACAGCTTTTAACAAATGCAGTGAAGTATAGTGAAGAATCCGACATTATCATTACTAGCACAAAATGGAATGGACAAACGGTATTAAAGGTACAGGATTTCGGCCGTGGCATCGATCCAAGAGATTTACCGCGGATTTTTGATAAAGGATTCACTTCTACGTCCAAGCATCAGGACAGTGCTGCAACCGGTATGGGCTTATATTTGGCCAAAAAAGCGGCTGAACCGTTATTGATTTCCATTCAAGTTTGTTCTAAGACTGGAGAGGGATCCACTTTCACCTTATCTTTCCCTGAGCGAAACGATTTCGATCATATTGCAGGCATGTGACAATAATGTCACATGCTTTTATCATTTGTTCGCTCAATCGAAGGAAGCGGATGACACCGCCTTTTATAATAAAGATATCGAATTAAGGAGTGTGTCATATAAGATGACTATTTTAGAAGCAAGAAATATTTTTAAAGCTTATGGCAATAAATTTAATAAGCAAGATGTACTAAAGGGATTGGATCTCCAAATTGATAAAGGTGAATTTGTTAGTATTATGGGGCCATCAGGTTCCGGAAAAACAACCCTATTAAATGTCCTCTCTTCTATCGACAAAGTGAGCGGTGGTACGATTGAAATTGAAGGTAAAGAAATCACTAAGTTAAAGGAAAAACAACTGGCCGAATTCCGCAAGCACCATTTGGGATTTATTTTTCAAGAGTATAATTTATTAGACACCTTGACTGTTAAGGAAAATATTCTGCTGCCGCTGTCGATTTCCAATACATCCAAAGCAGTGGCGAATCAAAAATTTACAGATGTAGCTAAGGAGCTAGGCATTTTTGACATCAAAGATAAGTATCCTAATGAAATTTCAGGGGGACAAAAGCAGCGAACCTCAGCTGCAAGGGCCTTTATTCATGAACCAAGTATTATTTTTGCAGACGAACCAACAGGTGCGTTAGATTCAAAATCAGCTTCTGATTTATTAAACAAACTTAGCCTCTTAAATCAAAACAGACATGCGACAATTGTGATGGTGACACATGATCCGGTGGCAGCCAGCTATTGTAGACGGGTAATCTTTATTAAAGACGGCCAAATTTACACACAACTAAACAAGGGCGAACAATCAAGACAGGACTTTTTCAAGGACATCATGAAAACACAAGGTGTGTTAGGCGGGGTGCAAAATGAGCATTAATCAATTAATTCTCCGTAACCTGAAAAAGAACCTAAAAAACTACTATTTATATGTATTTGCATTGATCTTTAGTGTGGCGCTTTATTTTTCATTTGTAACCCTGCAGTATGATCCAGCAATGGATGCTACAAAAGGGACAATTAAAGGTGCAGCTTCCATTCGGGCAGCCTCTATCCTGCTAGTCGCGATTGTATCCATCTTTTTGTTATACGCTAATAATATTTTTATCAAACGGCGCAGTAAGGAAATCGGCTTATTTCAATTAATCGGGATGACAAAAAGCAGGATTTTTCGCATTCTTAGTGCCGAGAACTTTATCCTTTATTTTAGCTCTCTATTGATAGGAATCTTCTTGGGATTTTCTGCTTCACGATTAATTATTATGATTTTATTTAAAATTACGAAAGTCAATGCCGTGGCAAAACTGCATTTTTCAATGCACGCTTTGATCCAGACGTTAATTATTTTTAGCGCGATTTATTTGCTGGTGATGTTAATCAATTATTTATTTATTAAGAGACAGACCATTTTAGGCTTGTTTAGAGTGATTTCTTCGACAGAAGGCAAACTGAAAAAAATGTCAGTTTTCGAGATCATAATGGGGATTGTCGGGCTTGTTTTAATTGGTGTCGGCTATTATGTATCCTCAAAATTATTTGATGGCGATTTTGTAACCATGGTTCAGCTGTTTTCAGCCATGATCTTCATTCTTGCTTCCGTCATCATTGGAACCTATTTGTTTTATAAAGGGTCCGTCAGCTTTATTTTTCATCTTATTCGGAAAAAGAAGGATGGATATTTAAACATTAATGAGGTGTTATCCCTTTCATCAATTATGTTTCGCATGAAGTCAAACGCCTTATTATTAACGATTATTACCACCGTATCAGCCTTGGCTATTGGTCTCTTATCGTTAAGTTATATCTCCTATTATTCCGCTGAAAAAACAGCCAAAACACATGTGGCAGCTGATTTTGCGATTATAGATCCTAATAAAGCTGAAACGTTTGAAAATGCTTTAACAGATCACAAGATTTCCTTCAGCGATAAAAGAATCGATGTCCTTCAAGTGAAGGCGAATTTAAAATCTATATTGGAAAGTGACTTAGATACTTTAATGGCGAACTCTAGTGCCTTGCCTCTATCTGTTGTTAGCGAAAAGGACGTCAAAGGGGTTGAAGTATCCCCTAAAGAAACAGTTTTTACTGGTTACGATGATTTAATGGAAAAATTTATGACCCTTAAGGATTCTGGACAAATTGAATTAAAGGCAAAAAAAGAAACGTTTCAACTTGACTATTTGGGACTTAGAAAAGATTTCATTGTATCTTCCTATTTCACAAATGGGGGATCACCTACAGCGATTGTGGATAATAAAGTGTTTGAACAATTACGTGCGGGTCTTGATCCCAAATTACAAAAAAAATCAACCATCTTTATCGGGGTCACTATCAAGGATGAAGCAAAGCTTGAAAAAGCAAACCAGATTTTCAAAGACTTGAAGATCAGCGAGGACATCGATCATGATTCCCGCTTGGAAATGAGCATGAATCAAAAACAATCCATAGGGCTTGCCATGTTTATCGTTGGCTTTTTAGGCTTGACCTTCCTGATTACTTCAGGTTGCATCCTGTATTTTAAACAAATGGGTGAAGGGGAAGAGGAAAAACCAAACTACACTATTCTTAGGAAACTCGGCTTTACCCAAGGAGACCTGTTAAGAGGAATCCGGGCCAAGCAGCTATTCAGCTTTGGAATTCCGCTAGTAGTTGGACTGTCCCATAGTTATTTTGCTGTGCAATCTGGCTGGTTCCTGTTTGGTGCTGAAGTATGGACGCCAATGATTATCGTAATGGTGCTGTATACGGCTCTTTATTCCATCTTTGGAGTGCTCTCGGTTCTTTATTATAAAAAAGTGATTAAAGAGGCACTTTAATTGAAGAATAAAGTTCCCTAGTTAATAAAAAAGGCTTGCTTAACAATTGTTAAGTAAGCCTTCTTCTATGAGATTACACTTTAAACTTCCCAATCAGTGTTTGGAGTTTTTCTGACATTTTTGCCAGTGATAAAGCTGATGAGGTGATTTCCTCCATGGATACCAGTTGCTGTGATGTTGCCGCTGATACTTCTTGAGAACCGGATGCTGCTTGTTCACCGATTTCAGAAATATGCTTCATGGATTGGGACATTTGCTCTGACCCAGCTGCCATTTGTTGAACGGCTGCAGATACTTCATGAATTTGGTCAGCCACATTCGTCACGGCCGTCTGAATTTGCGCAAATAAGGCTCCTGCTGAGCTGATGACTTCTAATCCTTCAGAAACCTCTGTTTTTGCCCCTTCCATTGATTCCATGGCCTGATGGGTTTCCCCTTGAATGCCTTTAATTAATTTTGCAATTTGTTGTGCAGAAGTAGTGGATTGCTCCGCTAATTTTCTAACCTCATCTGCAACAACGGAGAAACCCCGTCCATGCTCTCCTGCTCTAGCTGCTTCAATCGCCGCATTAAGGGCCAATAAATTGGTTTGTGCGGAGATATTGGTGATCACTTCAATAATTTGATTAATTTCTTGGGAACGTGAGCCAAGGTTACTAATGACTTCTGATAATCCATGAACTGTTTGATTAATCGATTTCATTTGCTCAATTGCGGTATGAATCGATTCCCCCCCGTTTGAAGCCTTTTCAGATGCCTCATTTGCTGTGTTGGTAACCACTTGGGAGTTATTCGCAATTTGATGGACGCCAACTGCCAATTCACGGATTGTACGGGTTGTTTCCTCAATACTGATAAACTGCCTTTCCACTCCTGAAGCCACTTCTTGAATGGATTGCGTAATTTGCTGGGAGGAGATTCTTGTCTCCTCTGCACTTGCCGATAGCTCCTCAGATGTTGCCGTAACTTGGTTCGCATTCATGCTGACTTGTTGAAGTAAGTCACGTAAATTACCCGTCATTTGGTTAAAGGAATCCGCCAATTCCCCTATTTCGTCTTTATTTTTGATCTTTATCTCTTCATCTGTCAAATCGCCTGAAGCAATTTTTTCAGCAGCCTTTTTTAAAAAAATAAGCGGCTTAGAGATTTTTTGACCGATAATGTACGAGATTGCTAGACCTGCTACAATCGAAATGATTGATAAAACAAGAACGACCATTTTTACAGAAGCTACTCCGCTTTCGGCGTCAGCCTGTCCATTATCTAATAGGGATTGCTGAAAATGACTAAATTCAATAGTCTTATCACTTAATTGATTAATTATATCTGTTCCGTGTTGGAAGTTTAACAATTTAAATGCCTCTTCATTCGTTTTCTTTAATGAAATGGCATTTTCAGCAAAGTCCCGGTAATCGTTTTCAATACTATCTAACTCATTTAGTAATTTCTTAGCCTTAGGTGTTTTAATCACTTTGGCCAAGTCACCACTATAGTTTTTATAGTTTTCAACTGCAAAATAGTATTTTTGTAAGACTTGTTCATCACCTGTGAACAGGTAGCTTTGCAGATTGACCTGTTCATCCTTTGCTGCATTTTCTAAACTTTTAATCATTACTAATTTTTTTCCCTTATCATCCACTAAGTCGGTATAAGAGTTATTAATAGATGAAATTTGATAATAGGAAACGACAGACTGAATTGCAAGGATGATTAGTACAGTGATAAATCCTCCCTGCAGCTTTTTTCTTATCGTCATTTTCATGTATGTCTATTCCTCCTATGTATAACGATTTTTTGACAAAATACACCTATTATTTTTATCGGAAAAATTTTCAATTTGTTTAGGTTTAACAAAAAAAGAAACGAAAGGCTGGATCACCTTTCGTTTCGCTTCTTATTACTTAGGATCTACTTTTGTGTTAAATACTTGCTGACCGTCTTTATATTCAAGAACAGTTGCTGATTTAATCGGGTTGTGGTTCTTATCAATTGATACAGTACCAGTTACAAGAGATAAATCTTTTGTTTTAGCCAATGCTTCTTTTATTTTGCTAGAGTCGGTGCTTCCAGCGCGCTTGATGGCATCTGCTAATAGGTAGACCGTATCGTAGCCAAGAGCATTGAACGCATTCGGAGAATCACCTTTGTATATTTCTTTATAAGTAGAAACAAATGTTTGAATCTTTTTGTCAGGGTCTTCTGAAGAGTAATGGTTTGTGATAAAGGTATTGTTTAATGCATCTTTACCGGCAAGATCGATTAATTTTGGTGAATCCCAGCCGTCAGCTCCCATTAATGGAGCTGTAATTCCTAATTCACGAGCTTGTTTTACGATTAAACCTACTTCTTCATAATATCCTGGAATAAAGATGAAATCTGGATTTTTTGCCTTAATGCGAGTCAGGGTTGCATGAAAATCTGTATCTTTTGCTACATACGCCTCTTCAGCTACAATTTTCCCGCCAGCCTTTTTGTATGTTTCTTTGAATGATGCTGCAAGACCCTTAGCATAGTCGCTGGCACTGTCAGCAAAAATCGCTGCATTTTTGATTTTTAATTCATGAGCGGCAAAGTTCGCTGCTACAGTTCCTTGGAATGGGTCGATAAAGGAAGTACGGAATACATATTCATTTAATTTTCCACTGTCACTTACGGTTACGTTGGGGCTTGTACCTGATGGAGTTAAAAGAACTGTTTTCGTGTCATTAGCGATTTGTGCCTGTGCTACGGTATCACCACTGGTAGCAGCACCGATGATTGCTGCTACTTTATCCTGGCTTGTTAATTTAATAGCACCGTTTGTAGCTTCGGCAGCATCCGATTTGTTATCAACTTTTATTATATCGAGCTTTTTGCCGTCAACGCCGCCCTTTTTGTTAATTTCTGCAACGGCAAGATCGATTCCTTTTTCGAGTGATTCACCGTAGGAAGCAACTCCACCTGATAGCTCCAGGTTAACCCCTACTTTGATTGATTTGTCATCTGAGCCTGAAGAACTGCCGCCCGCTCCCGAGCATCCAGCCAACACTCCTGCTAACATCGTTGAGGCCATAAACATCTTGGCCCATTTTTTCTTACTATTCATAGTTGAACCCCTCTTCTATTGTTTGATTTTTCTGACAAATTAGTGTATTAACTTGCATTCCTTTAACTTTCTAACCTGTCTTCCAATCTATTATTTTAATAATTAGTATTTTAAAACAATATCCTTCATTAGTCTAGTATATTATTCGATTTATTAAAATATTTCTGAAACTTGTGATTTATCAATATATTTGTTAACGCTTACATGATTATTACATCAAATAAAACTATCCTGCATCCATAAAAAAATTATTTAAGACACAAAAAAATACCTGCCCCCTATTAGGGTAACAGGAACTAAACTTCATTTATGGAACACCCGGCTCTTTTGATATCGTTCAAAAAGGTGACAGGCACCGCTACATTTTTCTTTCTGTTTTTTTGATGAAAAGGAATGCCACTGCTGCAATGATGGCAATGTAGATTTCGATAATCCAAAGGCTTTTGATGTGGCCTGTTTGTATGAAGGTGAATGGAAAGTCAATTACCGCATGGATAAGAACGGCATAGATGACGTAAGTGAATTTCTTTTTCGTGACTGCCAGTAATACTAACAGGCTAAGCGCTATTTGTATGAACATGGAGCATAATCGTTCGACACATGCTAAAAGGTAAAAGGATACTCCGTTGTTAAGTACTGATTCTTTAATTGTTTCGAGTTGTTCTGCCGGCATTTTTCCGCCAAGCTGTGCTTCCAAAGTTCCTGAATTGATCATGAAAGCGAACAAAAGGTTTGGCACGACGATCATGAACACTACTA
Organism: Neobacillus solisequens; assembly: GCF_051233465.1. Taxonomy (NCBI): domain Bacteria; kingdom Bacillati; phylum Bacillota; class Bacilli; order Caryophanales; family Bacillaceae; genus Neobacillus; species Neobacillus solisequens. The sequence continues at coordinate 422,389 of NZ_JBKFGJ010000011.1, forward strand.
AGATGGCTTCGATACCGCCCCAACCGATTCCAAAGGAAATACCGCTCTTATAATCACGGTATTTTTTTAGTAACCAAGTAAATAGGATCCATCTTCCAACCTCTTCAAACAATCCCGCTGCAAAGGCCCCGTATGTGCCAAAAAGCCACGGATGATCATTGTAAGTCGGGAAATTCGTTATGACTACAAAATGCAATACTTTTTCTAAAACTTGTGTGAAAACAATAAAACCTATCGCCCCAATGATTAGTGGTTTTACTTGGATCCCCGTTTTCTTCCGATATAACATAATAAAACCAACAAATAAACTAATTGAAAAAATAATTGGAACAAACATAGATATGATGGTAGCTGTACTTACCATTAGATTTCTCCCCCTTTTAATTGACCTTGATTCGTTTTATTTTCAAATTTAATTATATTATCATTATCAATAATGATAATATAAGATATTTTCTCATACGTCAATACCCATTTTTTAAAAAACTGCATTGGGATAACTTTATTTTTATAAGACAAATGAAAATAGGACACCCCCTTTATCAGGAGTGTCCTTAATTCAATATTAAGCAGGCATTTTCCGTTTTAATTGTTTCCTTGCCCGATACAATCGGGTTTTCACTGTAGCTGACTTTACATTAAGCAGGCTGGCAATTTCATGTTCTTTTAGGCCATACTGAACTTTTAAGATCAACACTTCTTGGAATTCACTCGATAACTTTCCGAGTGAGCAACCAATTTCCTCTTGAAGCAGGCGGATACAGACCGTTTCCTCCGTGCTGATTCCCAATGTATCCGGTCCCAGAATTGGCTCCATCATTGCAGAATCAACCAACAGCCAATCCCGCCTTTTTTCAAACCTTAGAAAATCGATTGCCGTCCTCGCCGTTATGACGGAAAGCCAGCCACCCAATTTTTGTGGGTCATCCACCGTATCCAGCTTTTTATAGGCTTTAATAAAAGCTTCTTGGACAATATCCTCTGCTGAATAATGTTCTCTGGTATATTTTAAAGCAATATAATACATCTGCTTGGCATATATTGAGTAAAGTTCGTCAAAATCTGGGCTGTTCAAGTCCCCACCCCTTTTCAAAACTACTATGTTATTTAAAATGTTCCTTTATAAAATCAGGCACATGCGCTTCATCGAAAGACCAAACATCGTAATATTGGCCGCTGTTATAACAAAAAACAGCCGTGTATTCTTGGTCATTCCCTGTTCCCGCCTGATTTAAAGCTTCCTGAATTTGATCTTTATCGGTAATTTTCAGAACGTTCCCGCTTTCTTCCACTTCTTTTTTCACAAGATCGTAATCTTTGTCGGCATAATCCCCTTTTGTTACTAAAATAGAGGAAATATCATCAGCCGTAACTAGGGCTTGATCCGCAAGGTTTTTCTGCTTTAACCACTCCATTATTTTTCGATAATTAGGACTCATTTCAATGGAAATGAAACGGTCAGTTCCAAGGTTAAGCTCAAAGTTTGAACCGCGATACTGATAATAGTGATGCTCCTCATAGGTTTCCTCTAAAATATCCTGCTTTAGCAGGGCTATTGCTTCCTTAATATCATTAGGATCTTTCAGACTTACACTTTTACCACTAGGTCCATGCGGCAAAATGTTGATTGTCTTGATGTTTGACTCGTCGACCTTAAATAGCTGATTATTGGCTAGTTTATACTCCCTAGATTCATAAATAGGCTGATACAGATCCTCATAAAGCTTCATGTTGACCCGATATTCACGAATGACGGAATGACCATTTTTCAACTTGTATTTAAAGAAAAAGTTCCCATCCGTTGGTTTTTTTGATTGATTAATATGTTTATCTTTAAGAATCTGTTCATGAAGTTTAATAATATTCAAGACAGTCTTTGAATTTTTCAAAGGTGCCGGTTTGGCATACGTTGACTCCCAGCTATCGCCCATAAAATAATTGCTAGGACTGTCCGTAAACTCGACATTCATAATTTCCTCTTGGTCAGGAATACGATTTTCATAAATTCCAAGAGTCTGCGTACCTATCGCCAGTAAGGCAATGATGGCTAAGAAAACAAGCAACCCCTTGACTCTGGTAAATACTCTCCAGGATTTTTGCAACACCATTTCTGCTAAGAAATACCCGGCTGCACCCCCAAGTACATAGCCAAAAAGAGTCCACCCAAAGCTACTATTTGAAACCTGGTTAAAATAAGATCCGCCCAAAAGCATCGTGCAAAATGCTGCTCCGTACTTAAACACACAGCGCAATTTTGGAAAGGCAATCGCTTCTGAGGCTGTTTCTAGGTTTCTTTTTCTATAAAAAAGAAGGGCTAAACCGTAAAGAATAACACTAAGCCCCATAAAAATCCCAGCATCACTCCAGTGAAATTGCTTCTCATTCAGTCTCGCCGCGAACGTAATAGGAGACAGGCGCTCTATCTGTTTGCTTAAGAAATATTCGCTTGGAAATCCAAAAAGCAAGATTTTTAGATTATAGAATAGGAGCAGCATGAACCCGGCCGGAAATAGCAGAAAAATATAGGCAAGGACTGCCTGAACAGCTGAAATCCCCGTCAATGTTGCAATCCAAACAGCGGCAGCATATAAAAGCAGGAGAATCACCAAGGTTGTTCCCGCCCAATAATAAATATCAGAGACTGAATAGATCAGGTGAAGATCAAATACAGCGTTCATTACATGCAGTATAAGTGTGATAAGCACTATAGGAATGATTAGAAATACCATTCCAGCTAATAAATAGTGATAAAAGATTTTGTCACGCTTCAACGGCAAACTGTGCATCAGATCTGTTGCTTGCTTCACATGTAAAAAACGAAATAGAAACACGGCCAAAATGACAGGAATAATCACAGTCAATCCGATTTGAAATTCAAAATTAAAATGAAACAGATTTTCCGGCTTTTGCATCACTCTCATATACTCTTCATCTGAGTATGTTAATAGAATTCGAATCGGCAGCAGAAATAACAAGCCGATAAAATAGACTATGGAAATCCAACCGGTGCTTCGGCTGATTTGCAGCAGCAATTCCTTATTAAACAATGACATTTTTGATGGCATAGCCGATATCCCCCATTTCGTAAATAAAGATCTCTTCAAGTGTTAGCGGGAGCAAGTCAAAAATGACCGGGCTGGTGCTGCGAATTTGTTTGGCTATTGTCTCTTCCTGTCCTCTGACAATGAGGAGAGAGACACTGCCGCGTTTTTCAGTGTGAAGCGGGTTTAATTTTTCCAGCAATAAGTCAGGAATCCCATTTTTATAGGCCACCTGGACTTTATGGATATCCGCTTTCAGTTCATCTAGCTCTTTTTCCATGATGAGTGTTCCTTTATGAATAATGCCAATGTGATCACAAAGGTCTTCGATTTCTCTGAGATTATGTGAGGAGATTAAAATGGTCATTTCACGCTCCGCGACATCATGAATAAGCAGGTTTTTTACTTTTTTCCGTACAACCGGGTCAAGACCGTCCATCGGCTCATCAAGGATTAAAATTTCTGGTTTTGCCGATAGTGCCAAAATAAAGGCCACTTGTCTCTGCCATCCCTTTGAAAAGGTATGGATTTTTTTATTTACATTGACATCAAATAGTTCAACCAGTTTTTCAAAACGTTCCTCGTCCCAAGTAGGGTAACAGCTTTTGTAAAAGCGAGCCATTTGCTTCGTATTGTATTGGGGCAAGAAATACGGTTGATCCGGTATGTATAATAATTTTTGCTTTATATGCACATTTTCATATACTGGTTGGTTATCGATCGTAATCGGTCCCTGGTCGGGGCGATAAATTCCAACCAGAAGTTTTATTAGGGTTGTTTTTCCGGCACCATTTGATCCAATTAACCCGTATATGGAACCTTTTTGGATGGATAAATTGACGTTTTCCAGCGCTTTTGACCTGTTAAAGGCCTTGCTGACATTCTTCATTTCAATCATTCGTTTCGCCTCCCCTTTTAGCATCTATTTCGTGGATAAACTGAATGATTTGGTCGGCGGTTATCCCTAGATAGAATGCCTCATGGATCAGTTTTTCCAGCTCCTGCTTAACTTTCTCTATTTTTTCTTTGTCTTTCGTATTGGTCGGATGTACAAAGCTGCCTTTACCCTTAATGGAATATATAAACCCTTGGGTCTCTAGCTCCCTATAAGCCTTTTGAATCGTATTCGGATTAATCGTTAGCTCCGTGGCCAAAGTCCGAACTGATGGCAGCTGTTCATCAGGCTTAAGAACCTCAAGCATGATCAGCTCCTTCACCTTTTCAACCAACTGCTCATAAATCGGCTTACGGCTCCTTATGTCCAACTCAAACATAATGGACCCCCCATCTACACAAAGTGTACCAACTGTACTACCATACGTAATACAGTACAATTATATTCCATCCGTTTGAAAAAGAAAAGCCTTAATTTGCTAATTAAACAGGGGTGTCCATTCCAGGAGGACAAATGTCCACGAATGGTGCCTGTCACCTTAGATATCCCTTCTGATGCACCCTTTTGTCGCACCTTTTTGATAGAACCAATTGATGTACCTTTTGAAGATACATTGCTTTAGCTCTTTGACATTTGGGGTGTAAGTTTGATATGTTTTGCTCAAGATTTGTTTTATAGGATGGGTGGATGTATGGGTCATTTGTGGTTTTTGATTGGCCATTATGGGTATTGGGGGATTGTGATTGCTTTGATTGGCGGGATTGTAGGTCTGCCGCTTCCGGATGAGGTTTTGCTTACGTTTGTTGGCTATAATGTATATTTAGGGAATATGGCCTATCTTCCTTCGATTTTGTGTGCATTTGCTGGGGCCTGTATTGGAATAACACTTAGTTATTTATTAGGTTTAAAATTAGGGTTGCCCTTTCTAAAACGATTTGGTCCTAAGCTACATATTACCGAGGATCGAATCGAACAAACGAAGAAATTATTTGAGAAAATGGGCCCGCTACTTTTGTTCATTGGATACTTTATTCCCGGAGTTCGTCATGTTACAGCATACCTTTCAGGCATAAACGGCTACAGCTATAAAAAATTTTTCCTTTATGCTTATTCTGGTGCCTTTACTTGGTGCTTTACCTTTATTACCGTAGGCAAAACTCTTGGAGAAAATTGGCGTTTTGTAGAATTTTATCTTTCCAGATACAGCATCTATCTGTTTCTTTTGCTGTTGATTGGCAGTTATATCACCTATGTCTACTGGAAAAAAAGACGTTTTATCAAGATGCTTGACGAATAAAAAGCCAACATCCCCTTTATAATGGGTGTTGGCTTCTTTTCTACTGGTTTCTACCTACTTTGAATACAAAAATGAAAATCCCTCTCACTCACATGCCCTTCCACAAAAACCCGCTCTACATATTGAGCCTCCTGATCCGACATCAATAAAACAGTCGAACTTCTAGTTCCATAATTCTCACTCTTAATAAAAAGCGGTGAAAGCACCCTTTCCCATTCTAATGTGACTCCTGTCTTAGGCAGGAGCTCATCTGGAACCGGGTCCGAATCCTCCAGCAGACCTAATAACTGCTCTACCAAATTTTCGGGATTCTCGGATAAGATCTTTAAGAGACCCTCTTTGCCTTTTTTCACCTTCGGCCATTCTGTGTTAAGCAAATGGTTACTGACACCATAAATTCCGGGCTCCAGTTTTTCAAGTGTCAGCCCCACATTCGAATAGTAATAAAGTTCATTAACATCTCCAACTAATAAATTATATCCGGGGTATAAATGCCCCTCCTTTTTTACTTTTTCCAAATAGTCATCTAACTGACCAGCATAATGTAAAGAGTTTGCCACGAGCTCACCACGCGAACGCTTCCCCTTTAAGGATTCATTTGGATTCCGGTAATTGGTGAGGGCTGCCATCCGGCCATACCTTGTAACCCCCATCCACGTTCCTAATTTTTCCAAATCTCTCCCAGCAAGGATCTCCGGATGATCCTCCCAATAGTGTGCAGATAAGGTTGGCCGCTGTAAAAACTCATCCCGGTTTGCGGCAACCAGCAATTTATATATAGGGTGGACCTTATAAGCGAATAGAATTAAACACATTTAGAGATCACTGCCTTTTTGAAATATTTCCTTATTCTCATTATTACACCCTGACTTCCTATACTTCAAAAAAGAGGCTTCCGATTCCAGGTCGCCTCACATCACCCTATATTTTCAATCATTAATGGCAGTCTAATCTCCACCACGGTTCCTTCGTTTTCCATACTTGAATAACGGATCGTGCCATTATGCTGCTTAATTATCTTGTGGCAAATCATTAATCCTAAACCAGTTCCTTTTTCTTTTAAGCTATAAAACGGTTCGCCCAACCTCGGAAGCAATTCAGCCGGAATGCCACAGCCCTGATCCTTAATCGTAATTAAACCGATGGCTTCCCCATCTTTTTTCAAATCGATTGAAATTTCACCGCCAAGAGGCATGGCTTCTATGGCATTTTTTAACACATTTAAAACTACCTGCTTTAGTTGATTTTTCTCACCGATCATATAAAAAAGTTCATCCTCCCATTGGAGGTTAAACTGTATACCATTCATTAACGCCTGTGGTGAAAGAAGTTCAAGAGTATTTTCAAGCAAATCCCGCAAGTCAGTCCGCACAAGCTTCACTGCCTGCGGTTTTCCCAAAGCCAGCATTTCACTGGTAATCGTTTCAATCCGTTCTAGCTCATTTAAAAGCAATTCGCTGTATTCAAACGAGCTATTCTGTGCCTTTACTAATTGTACAAATCCCTTGATTGTAGTCAGAGGATTCCTAATTTCATGGGCCACACCAGCGGCTAGTTCCCCAACAATCGATAGCTTTTCCGATTGCAGGAGAATAGCTTCGGATTTTTTCCGTTCAGAAATATCTCTACTTATAATGACAATATGTTCAATTTCCTTATTTTCACCGCTCACAGGCATGCAGCGAGATTCAAATTCAATCCAACTGCCATCCTTATGGAGGAGACGGAATTCCATTGAGTCCGATTCTCTTTTCTGAAAAATATCAACGATTTTACTTCTAAATAAAGCTACATCTTCAGGATGAATAAACTGGCAAAGTTCAATTTTTTCGAGCTCTTCCATATGATATCCCAAAACCTGTTTATGGGAAGGAGAAAAATAACAGATTGAATGGTCCCGGTTCATGACTTTTATCAAGTCAGATGTATTTTCGGCAATTAATTTATATTTGGATTCTCCCTCTTCAATCATCTTATACATTTCTGTCAATCTATTATTTAAGCGATACAGTTTACTATAGGATTCGATGAGTAATACACCGAGCGTCACACCCATCAAGACAAAAAATAAATATTGTAAATGGAAGAAAGGCTCTCCCGGTAAAACTTTAAAGATGATCACATTTATGAAGTAAATAACTACATATATGATGGAGAAATAGATAACTTTTTTTACAGTACTAAATCGTGAGATCCGAGTATGTAATAGTAAAAAGCTGCAAACGAGAATTAGCAATCCAATAATCGCCGGTGCCCAATGACCAGTTGAAGACAATCTAGCAGCCAATGCCAAACCCGCTGTAATCATTCCACCAATCGGTCCAAAATACGTAAAGCTTAAAATGATTGGGGCAAATCGGATATCGTAGATGTACCCCTTTTGTCCAAAGGACATTTCCACCAAAACAATCGAAACTAATCCACCATAGAGTCCACCTAAGTAGCGAGCATATTTAATTGGCCTAAAATTAAAAAACGATTGGATCACTGCAGGAATACAAACCATCAGCGAAAAAATTGATAAATTAACAATATAACTCATCGTAAACATCCAACTCACACCCAAAACCAATTTACCTCTATCATAAACCAGACGCCCTAAATTTGGAATACAACCTTTTTACGGTAATTAAGATAAATAAATCAAAAAGGCGACCGTCCACCCCACGCGGACATTTGTCCACGAATGGTGCCTGTCACCTTTTGTGTCTCCTTTTGCATTTAACTATTTTGATAAAAGACCTAGTACGGTATCTAGTATGACGTTTACACCTTTTTCACAGTCTTCCCAAGCGGTTAGTTCTTCTTCGCAGTGGCTTTTGCCTTTGAGGCTTGGGACGAATAGCATGGCTGTTGGAACGAGACCGGCGATGAATTGGGCGTCGTGACCGGCTCCACTTACCATTCTTTTATTGGAGTATCCAAGGGTTTGTGCAGATTGCTCTAATAGTTGGCAAATTTCTGGATCAAACCAAACTGTATCACGGTCCCAGAGCTTGGTCGTTTTAATTTCACAGCCCTCGTTAAGTCCTAAATTAGACATGCTTTGTATGAAATCCTTAACGGTATTCACGATATCCATGTCTTTATGACGTGCCTCGAGGGTAAACACTACCTTATTAGGAATAACCGTGTGTATACTAGGATACACATTTACCCTACCGATGGTAAAAACTAGTTCCTGATCCAAAGCACCTAACCGTTTCCGAATTTCATTAATCAAATTATTCGTTGTAAACAGGGCGTCTTTTCGCATATCCATCGGCGTCGTACCTGCATGATTAGATTCTCCGGTAACCTCAATTTCATAGCAGGCCATTCCGACGACACACTCCACCACACCAATGGAAAGAGTTTCTTTTTCTAGAATCGGGCCCTGCTCAATATGCATTTCCAAAAATGCCGTTGCCTCTTTTAGTCGATTTTCAACTTCTCCCTCGTATCCAATCGCTTTTAATGCTTCTCCAAAGGTAACACCTTCTGAATCTCGTTTTTGCAGCATTGTCTCCTTATCAAATTTTCCAGATATGACTCCCGATGCCATCATGGACGGCTCAAATCGGGCTCCCTCTTCATTTGTAAAATTAACAATAGTAATTGGAATTTTTGGTTTTATGTTATTCTCCACTAAGGTTCGTACCACTTCCAGCCCCGTGATGACACCTAATACGCCATCAAACCTACCGCCTTTTTTGACTGAATCGAGATGTGATCCTATTAATATCGGCGGTTTATTCTCTTCACCCATCAAGGTGGCATACATACAACCCATATCATCAACCTTGACCTCGAGATCTAATTCTTCACAGCAAGTTCGAAAATAGTCTCTTACACGCCGATCCTCCTCTGACAGCGATAACCGGGTAACCCCATTCTGTTCTGTTATTCCAAACTCAGCAAATCGTTCCAGCTCCTGCTTAAGTCTTTCCCCATTTATCAATAACTTTTGTTTTTGCATCTTGGAACACTCCTTGTTTATAAAATGAGATTACGATTCCTTCATTCTTTGTTCTCTTGGAGTCAATTCTTCGAATTCCATCTGACCATCAAAATATAGAAAAGATAATTTGTTATTTATCATAATATTCAGTCTAATTTAATTATACAATAACCTATTCTCTTGTCATTAGACAAAACATCAAACCCTTTATCTATTTATTTTTATAAACTGTACAGTCTAAATCCTTCATTTTAGAATTTGCAAGCGCTATACTAGTTGGAGATGTCTTTTTAGGAGGTATGAACGTGTCTAAAACACTCACGGACATGGTCCCGTTATCTAATGGTATCCAAATGCCCCAGCACGGGTTTGGTGTTTATAAAATTACAGAAATGAAGGAACTGGAGAGAGCAGTGCATAAAGCATTGGAGGTTGGCTATCGTTCTTTTGACACAGCTCAAATGTATCAAAACGAAGGCTTGCTTGGCGAAATTTTACATCAAAGTTCTTTTGCACGTAAAGATCTATTTATCACGACAAAAATTAATAACGGAAATCAAGGCTATGACCAAACGCTGTTTACTTTTGAACAATCGCTGGCAGATCTGCAGCTTAGTCAGCTCGACCTATTGCTTGTTCACTGGCCTAGTGAAAAGCATTTTTTTGAGACATGGCGTGCTTTTGAACAGCTATATGAGGAAAAAATGGTCAGGGCTATTGGCGTATGTAATTTTCAAATGCACCATCTCGAAAAATTAAAAACAAAAGCAAACATGATGCCGATGGTGAATCAAATTGAAGTTCACCCTTATTTAATTCAAACGGAACTAAGAGAATATTTGAATGAAAACCAGATTGCAGTAGAGGCATGGAGGCCGCTTGCCCGTGGCAAGATCTTGAACGAACCTATTCTGGAAGAATTGTCTCAGAGATATAACAAAACTCCTGCACAAATTGTACTGCGCTGGCAATTACAACAAGATTCCATCTTTATCCCAAAATCAAGCACACCTGCTAGAATCGAAGAAAACACAAATATTTACGAATTCGAACTCACCATGGAAGAAATGAACAAAATCTCAAGTCTCAATAAAAACCTGAGGACAGGTCCAGACCCTGACAAAGTGTACCCTACTATTTAAAAAAATGGGTGCCTGTCACCATCCGTGGACAAATGTCCACAAGTGGTGACAGGCACCTACTTCTAGTTTTTACCATAACCTCTAATTAAGAGGGTGAATATTCCCAATGTTCCATACTTTATATAATTGAAAACAAAAAAAATAGTACGTTATCTGATAATTCTTAGGTAAAATATAGTTATTCTACTAAAAATTATTATATAAGGAAGAATCATATTCGCAGGACTTTAAAGGGGGGCTTTAGCTATGATGCTGAAGGCCAGACTCTACGACGGTTCATTATTTATGACTGCCTTGGTGATCGCTTTTAGTTCATCCCATTTGTTGGTAAACAACTCTACATATATGAAGGTACTAGCAATCTTCTTATTTTTCTCTTGTTTGTATTTTCATCTGCGGGTCTTTTATAAAAACGGAAGTACCAATATTGAATATGGAATCAGTTACAATCTAGCCATCGTCCTATTTACCGGACCTTTGGGATTGTTTATTTTTGAATTTATCTACCGATTTTTGGTTTATTTTTATAGAAAAGCAACGAAGACGGCAGATCCAAGTGAACTATCTGATACCTTTTATAATATTGGCTGTCATGTAATCACCAATATTTTCGCTTATTTTTTATTTCACCAATTTCATGGTGTTGTTCAATCTTTCCCTTTTGGTTTTTGGATATTAATATTCTTATTGGTTTGTTTCTCTTCTTACCTTTCTGGTTTTTTCTTGGTAATTGTCTTTCGATTAGCTGGGGAACCTCACTCGTTTAAGGAAGCTATTGATTTTATTTTTAGGGGTATCAGCTTTCTTGATTATGGGAAAGTAGCCGTTTCCAATGGAATGTTGTTACTATTTTTACAGTCAAAGCAATGGGAAATGTTAATAAGTCTATTTATCTTAAACTATATTGTCAGCCGTTCCTTTTACTCCAAATCACAAAGCATTCAGGATAAGCTGGAACGGGATCAATTTGAGCAAATGGCCTATACAGACTTTTTAACAGGTGTATATAATCGTACTTTTATGGATAAAAAAATGACGGAGCTCAATGAATCAGGAGAAAGTTTAGCAATAGTTGTAGCTGATATTGATAACTTTAAAAGCATTAATGACAATTACAATCATGCCGTTGGCGATAAAGTCATTCAGCACTTTGCAGCTACTCTTAAAAACTACTTATGGAAGGACGACTTTCTCTTTAGAAGCGGGGGGGAGGAATTTACACTCTGCCTTCGAAAGAAAACATTTGACCATTCCACAAATTTAATCAAATCTATTATAAAAGAATTAGATAGTACCGCCGTTGAAGCCGAATACAACGGGGAACTAATTTCAATCAAATACACAGCATCATTTGGCCTTTACTACTACCAAGTCAACAGCCAATTCCCAGTAGAAAGAGCCTACATCCAGGCTGACGAACTCTTATACCAATCGAAACAACGCGGCAAAAACTGCCTTTCCGCCCAAAACGGGCTTCATAACCAAAAAGAAGTGGTATAACCTTTTGAGGTTGTAACCACTTCTTTTTGGTGCATAAGGGTGACAGGCACCACAAAAACACATTTGTCCGCGTACGGCGGACAAATGTTTCGATGTCTCTATTAAGATACCCTTTTTAAGTTTTTAAATTGTCCTTTGGATAGGACAGTTTTTTCTAACCGATGGCTAAGGATTCCTGCAAGAACGGTAAGGATTATGTCTTTTGGCAGAGGTGGGACCATCCATAGCCAGGCGAGTTTGTAGGAGAAGCCTTCTGGTGCTGCTGCCCAGAATTTGTATCCGTAGTACATCCAGTTTGTTCCGAAAAGGTAGTTGATAGTAATCCCGATAAGTGCAGCAGTGATGAATGCAGTAAGACTTTTTTTCTTTTCAACGATCTTCCCAACAACGTAGGCCGCAATGATAAACGAAAGTATAAATCCAAATGTTGGCTCTATTATCATCATTGGACCTGATTTTAAATTCGCAAATACTGGTACTCCTACCAGTCCGACAAACATATAGACGATCATGGCAATAGATCCTAGGCGGCTTCCCAGTATCAATCCTGCTAAAATCGCAAAAAAGGTTTGTAAGGTAATCGGCACTCCACCGACCTGCAAAAATGGAGCTATCGTAGAAATATTAGCGCCAATTCCCATTAAAGCCACAAACATTCCCACTAGCGTTATATCCAGTGCAGTTAATTTTTTCATGATAAATCCCCCATCTATAAAAAATTCTATAGATTTAAAATAAATGGTTTATCAGATATATGTCAACTTATTTTTAAAATTAGTTAACAAAAAAACTTCATAAAAATAAAACCCAGGCTCATACACCTGGGTTTTCTCCACTATTTATTTCAAAGAATTTAAGCTCACTGCAAGTTTTGCTCCAACTACTGCGTTATTTTTTACAAGAGCAATATTAGATTCTAAGCTCTTTCCGCCTGTTAGTTCTTTTACTTTTGCTAACATGAATGGGGTAACTTCTTTTCCGGAGATCTTTTTCTCTTTTGCTTCCTTTAAGGCTGATTCAATGACGTTATTAATCGTTGCCTCATCCATGGCATATTCTTCAGGGATTGGATTAGTAATCACGGCTCCACCTTTAAGATTTAAGTCCCACTTTGTTTTTAATGTAGAAGCAATTGTTTCCACATCATCTGCACGCACGTTAAGTTGGAACTCGCTGGTACGTGTATAGAAGGCTGGAAGGACATCTGTTTGATAGCCGATTACCGGAACACCCTTTGTCTCAAGATATTCCATTGTTAGCCCTAAATCAAGAATTGATTTAGCTCCAGCGCAGATAACGGCTACATTGGTTTGTGCTAATTCTTCTAAATCAGCTGAAATATCCATCGTAGTTTCAGCACCACGGTGTACACCGCCAATGCCTCCGGTAACAAAGATCTTGATTCCTGCTAATTCAGCACAGATCATTGTTGCTGCAACTGTTGTTGCCCCCATCTTTTTCGTAGCAAGTAGATACGCTAGATCACGGCGAGATGCCTTGGCCACATCTGTGCTTTTCCCGAACATTTCAAGTTCTTCATCGGACAGACCGATTTTAATCTTTCCATCTACAAGTGCAATTGTTGCTGGAACAGCACCATTGTCCCGGATGATTTGTTCTACTTCACGAGCAGTCTGAACATTTTGAGGGTAAGGCATTCCGTGTGAAATGATAGTCGATTCAAGGGCAACAACCGGCTTCCCTTGCTCCATTGCCGTACGTACTTCTTCTGAAAAAGTTAAATATTGTTTCATGATAATTCCTCCATGTCTTTTAGAAGTTGTGTTGCTGTAAGATCCTGACGAACAGTGTAAGCAGATTGCAGTGTTTTTGATGCATTGACTGCTCCTGCTTTAGCTATATCTTGCAAACTTTTCCCATCCAGCCATGAAAAAATAACTGCAGATGAGAAGGCGTCGCCTGCCCCAGTTACATCAACGATTTCTTGCGTTGGAACAGCCGGGATACGGAATATTCCTTCTTCGTTATTGCCAATCATTGCGCCATTTTTTCCATTTGTGATAATTACGTTTTGGACTCCGCGAGAAAGCCAGCTTTTTATGGCCTGCTGCCAGTCCTGATTGGTTTCAATTTTAATATTAAAATATGTTTCCGATTCATCCCGGTTGGTAATCATCCAGTCCACCCCAGTTAAATCGTCAGGCAACCGGTTCATTTTAGGGGATGAAACGGGAATCAATACTAATGGTCTTTCATGTTTATTCGCAAATTGAGTTAGGAATTGAAGCGTTTCTTTTGGACAATTTAAGTCAGCAACTATACATCTGGCACGACTTAAGAGAGCTTCCTGTTTTAGAAGTTGCTCCGTCTTGATTTCTTCATACACTTCCATGTCCGCCAACGCGATAATCAATTCTCCGTCCCTGTCAAGGACAGCTGTGTAGGAACCTGTTGCCATCCCTGGTATTTTGGATACCTGATCAAGATTCATATAAAGCGCCGACGTTTCCTCAATAAATGCCCAATCGCTGTCGGTACCACAGGCAGTTAACAATGTCACATCCAATCCCAGACGTCCAAGATTTTCAGCTATGTTTCTGGCAACCCCACCAACACTCTTACTAGATTCGATCGGGTTAGAGGTCCCGAGCTGTGCTTTATCTTTCACTTGAAGCTTCCTGTCCAGATTTGCCCCGCCGATGCAAACAATTTGTTGGGAATCATTTAAGATATAAGCGCGACCGATAATATGTCCTTTCTTGATAAGTCCAGAGATAATATTAGCGACTGAAGGACGCGATAGTCCAACCGTTTCCGCTAGCTCTTGTTGAGAAATATAAGGATCCTTTTGAATGAATTCAAAAATCAATTGCTCCTTCTCCGTCATTCTCTCTGACCCTGACAAAACATCACCCCCTGCAATTGGTGAAAAACAGATTTTAAACATTTGTTTATCTTTCAAACTTATGTTTAAATTGTACTCCTGTCTCTTCACTTAGTCAACCCTATTCACACTATTAACCTAAACAAAATTGTAACATCCCATTCACTGTCCACAGGTGGAGGACAAATGTCCACGAATGGTGCCTGTCACCATATTCAAGAAATAGTGTTCTGGCATAAAAGGAATATTCCTTATGTTCACGAATATAAAGATTATGGTATGTGAATCACGTTTGTTTGCTGAAGGAGGAGTTAGGATGGTTGAAAAGGAGTTATTAGTTAGAAGTTTGGCGGAGGTTAGGGAGCAGCTATTGGGTGAGCTAGAGGGTCTTGGGTTTGAAGCAGTGAATGCAAAACCTAGTAAAGATGAATGGGGTGTTGCTCAGGTTTGTCATCATCTTTATTTAGCAGAGAGAGCTTTTACTCAAGGTATTCTGTATGGACTTAATAAAGCAGATGGTCAAAAAGTTGAAGCAAAACCGATTCAGGCATTAACGGACCGGTCTATGAAAAAGCAGGCACCCCCAATAGTTATACCTAGTGAAGATCCTATGGAAATCCCACAAATTCTACAGCTATTGTCAGAAGCGCGGACTGAGCTGTTGCAGGTTCTCAACACACTTAAAGACGACTCATTGTTAGAAACAAAATCAGCGAAACACCCCGTTGTTGGCTATGTTCCCATTTACCAATGGGTAGAAAGCATATACCTTCATGAACTGCGTCATATTGATCAGATAAAAGAAATCAAGGTACTCATCCATAGTAAAAAGAAATAAGAATTTAGATTCTTCCTTGGCTCATTAGGCTTAATCTTTTCTGCAAATAGGAGTACGTCCTCCTTGAAAAAAAGACTATTATGTATATATAAAAGACCTACCATTCTTTAGTCTTGGGAATTGGTAGGTCTTTTCATCTTTATAGCTAAGGAACATATCTCTAATCAAAACACTTTACAAATCACTAATAACGATATAGCTTGCCTTGATCGGACCATGAACGCCGACTACCAGATTTAGTTCGATGTCAGCGGAATTGCTTGGGCCAGTGATAAAGTTGACACAGGAAGCAATGGACCCTGTTTGCCGATAAGTTTCCCGCATTTTCACCGCAGCTTGAGTGATGCGCGGAACAAGAGTGCTTTTTGGAATTAGCATAATCGATGTGGCCGGCAAGAAACTGACTGTTCTGCCTTTGTCTTTATTAGAGAAGAGCACAACCGTTCCTGACTCAGCAAGTGTGATTTCACTGATGGTGATGCCAACATTGGCCCGCTCCGCACATCGGACATTCCCCTCCCCCAAAGTGTAATCCCATTCAAACACATCGATACCTTGTGATGGCCACTCCTTCTTCAGCAAAGCATCAAGCCCCCATTCGGAGAAACGAGAATCCTTCCAAGTGACAACAGGGCCTCCACCGTAACCTTCAACAACTTCATTTAAAACAGAAGATAAACCATCCTGATTCGTTTCATATAATGTCGTGTGGATTTTTTTGCACTGGACCCTCATAATTTCCAAAAGTTCGTCCTGACTGACTCCCTTGAAAACCTCATGTTGAGGCTGGAATTTCCAACTAGGCAGAGGAATCGGCTCAGTCATGCGGGGCCGGTTAAGACTCCCGGCAATTTTATTTAAAAATTTATCGCGATTTAGGATATTTCCGCTCGTACTCATACTCATCCCTATTTCCCTTCCTTTTCGCGGTTTTTGAACCAATCTCGGAATCTTTCCTTATTTGGTGCCGGGAAATCGCGAATGTCCGTCCAGGCTTTCAGCGGGCCTGGTCCCTTAGAGATTTTGTCCCCGTCCGTAAATGGATTCATTGCCGCAGAAGCCATTTTTGATCCCATTTTATAAAGGATCGGTGATGCAGCTCCAAGCCCAAAGGCCTTCATTAACAATTTTTCCGAAAAAGGTGCTTTGCCTTCACGCTCTACAATCACTTGACGATGTTTGTGCAGCAAATTATGGAGCGGAATCTTCACCGGACATACTTCCGTACAGGCACCGCATAGAGTCGAAGCATATGGGAGCTCCTTATAGTCATCATAGCCGCCAAGAAGCGGCGTAAGTACAGCACCCACTGGCCCTGGATATATCGAACCGTAGGAATGTCCGCCAATGTGCCGATAAACTGGACACACATTGATGCAGGCACCGCAGCGAATACATTGCAAGATGGACTGGAACTCGCTGCCAAGAATATCGGACCGCCCGTTATCAACGATGACAAGGTGAAATTCCTCCGGGCCATCGACATCCAATTCTTCACGTGGGCCCGTCAATACCGTAATATAGCTGGTCAGCTTTTGCCCAACTGCGCTACGTGTCAGCAAGCTGACCAGCACTTCCATTTCCTCAAAAGTCGGAACAATTCGTTCCATCCCCATCACGGTTATCTGTGTTTTAGGCAGCGCTGTTACAAGATCCGCATTACCTTCATTCGTCACTAGAGCAAACGAACCTGTTTCAGCCACGGCAAAGTTACAACCAGTGATTCCAAGGTCCGCAGAAAGAAACTTCTCCCTGAGAGTGACGCGCGCATGGTAAGCTAGTTCTTCCGGTTTTGTTGTTTTCGTATAGCCAATTTTTTCCGCAAATACTTCACGAATCTGCTCTTTATTTTTATGTAATGCCGGAACGACAATATGTGAAGGCGGATCATGATCATCGAGCTGGAGAATGTATTCGCCAAGATCCGTCTCTACGACATCACAGCCTTCCTCCTCAAGCATCGTATTCAAGCCGATTTCCTCAGTCACCATCGATTTAGCCTTAACAATTTTTTTTGCGTTCTTACGCTGAACTACCCCACGGATATATTCGTTGGCCTCCTCCTTCGTCTGTGCAAAAAAGACATGGCCTCCACGTTTAGAAATATTATCACTTAATTGTTCTAGATAATAATCCAAGTGTTCCAGGACATGTTGTCGGATTTCTTCTCCATGATTGCGCCAGTCCTCCCAGTTGCTCAGTTCATCGGTAGTGACCATCCGTCTTTTCACACCCATTCCATCTTGGGCACCGGCCACTGCCCCACGCATAAATTCATCCTGGATCCCCTGATCGACACGATCATGAAATTTTTCCCTGCTCGTTTTCATCGACATTTGGCTTTCCCCCATTTATGAAAATTAACGGCTATTTAACACTTCCGCGATATGCATCACCTTGATAGGCTTACCAAGCCGTTCCATTCGTCCACCGATATTCATCAAGCAGGCAGCATCGGCACCAATCAGAACTTCCGCACCGGTTTCTTCAATATGCCGAACCTTTTCATCCACCATTTGCTCGGAAATAGCAACATTCTTCACAGAAAAAGTCCCGCCAAAGCCGCAGCACTGTTCTTTTCCCGGTAATTCCGAAAATTTTAAGCCCTTAACATTATTTAATAGAATCATAGGTGGTTCCTTCACGCCAAGAAGCCTTGTCATGTGGCAAGAGGTATGATAAGTGACGGTACCTTCAAACTTTGCCCCAACATCCTCTATTCCTAACACCTCTACGATAAATTGGGTTAATTCATATGTTTTATCCGCCAATTTTTGAGCTCTTGGCTGCCAAAGGGGATCCCCTGCGAAAATATGTGGATACTCATGGAACATGAAGGCGCAGGAACCGGACGGAGAAACAATGTATTCGGCATGCTCAAATGTTTCAATCATCCGCTTCATCGCCTCTTTTGTTTCTTTCACATAACCGCTGTTATAGGAAGGCTGGCCGCAGCAAACTTGCGATTCTGGGAAATCAATTTCACATCCGAGCTTTTCCAACAGCTCTACAGTCGCTTTTCCTGCGTTGCTCCGGAACATATCAACAATACATGTTGCAAACAGTGTAACCTTCATTCTTTGCTCCCCCTCATGATCAGTACTAATTTATTAACTGGTAAACAGGTCATCAGATGACCTAATGATTATAATATTCTATATCTTACAACAAAAACCACCTACATTGAAAGGGGTTACACAAAA